>JBBSFW010000044.1:0-32482 GCA_038254805.1 Terriglobales bacterium | reverse complement strand
GGAGGCACGGGGAAGTAACCCTCTTTGTATCGTGGACGATACCCGAGATTGTTAGTCTCGCGCCCGGAGTTCCAGCGCCCCTCTTCGGCATCAATAAAGTAGAAACCGTGCTGTTCGCGCTGATCGAAACGTATGTTATCGAAAATAAAGAATTCCGCTTCCGCGCCGAAGTAAGCGGTGTCGGCAAGGCCGGTGGACGCAAGAAAAAGTTCGGCTTTCTTGGCTATGTAACGGGGATCGCGGTCATAACGTTGCTTGGTAACCGGATCTATAACGTCGCACACCATCACCAGCGTCGGCAATTCGGTGAACGGATCGAGCGTGTGGGTCGAGGCGTCAGGGATCAGCAGCATGTCGCTTTCATTGATTGCCGCCCAGCCGCGAATGGAGGAGCCGTCCATGCCAAAACCTTCTTCAAATGACTCCTCGGTCAGCTGGTTAATGGGATACGAGACGTGTTGCCACAATCCCGGCAGGTCCGTGAAGCGGAGATCAAGCAGTTTGACTCCGTTCTTCTTCGCGAACTCCAGCACAGTTTTTGCATCAGCCATGGAATACTCCTTTAAGAAGTCGGACGACACCCGTAAATTTTATTTTGGACAAACTGCGTTAGCCTGGGGCTGGACTCAATTTGTTGCTGGGACTGGAAGAATTGTACACCTGCTACAATCTTCCCAATGTCAGGTGCGGCAAGTCTAGTTGCGGCCAGCCGGGCGAGGAAATTGATTGTTTTTATGGACCGGATAAGGGAAGGTTATTTTGCCGCCGGAGCTTAGTATTTGTCTGCGCAGATTCCACCCGCCTGACCATTCCGGGTGCAGGCGCAAATTTTGACTTCCAGGCGCCACGCTTATGGATTTCGATCAATTAGAAACTTTCATTGAGGTGGCCCGCCTGTCGAGCTTCTCGCGGGCGGCGGAGAAGCGCTTCCGTACCCAGCCGGCAATTTCCTCCCAGATTCGCTCCCTGGAAGAAGAGATTGGGGCCAAACTGCTCGACCGCTCGGGAGGCAAAGTATCCATTACCGCGTCGGGAAAATTATTTCTTAAATTTGCGGAAGATACGCTCGATTCCCGCAAAATCACGGTGACCAATATTGCGGAGACGGAACGAGTCCCCCGCGGCGAAATCGTTGTAGGGGCGAACGAAGGCACTTGTTTGCATATTCTTCCCGAGGTTTTCGCGCATTTCAAGAAGCAGTATCCCGACGTCTCCGTCAGCATCCGCCGCGCTGATTATTCCAAGGTCCTGGAGTCGGTAATTGATAACTCCGTGGATTTCGGCGTGGTTTCCATGCCCATCAGCGATACCCGGCTGACTGCCGTGCTCATTCACAAGGACGAGTTGGTGCTGATCGTCCCGCCCCGGCATCCCATGGCCAGGCACAAGTGTGCTGCTGTAGCTGATGTCGCCCAATATCCGCTGGTGGTTCCCAAGGTCGGACACACGCGTGACGCGCTGGATGAATTGTTTCACCAACATAAACTCAAGCCACGCTACGCCATGGAACTGGATTCGAGCGAACTGCTCAAGCGATTCGTGGCCGCAGATGTGGGAATAGGCTTCATCTCGCGTTCCAACGTTCAGGAAGATGTGAAAGCGAATGTTTTGGCGGCAATCCCTCTCGCCGACGCCCCCATTCGGCGCGATCTGGCCCTGGTCTTCCGCAAAGACAAAGCTTTGAGCCGCGCCGCCCTGGCCTTCATTGATATCGCCGTAAAAAATAAGACTACAAAAATCACCGCGGCCGGCAAGCCTCAGGCCGGCGTCGTCTAGAACTGATAAATCAACTCTGGCGCAATGCTTTCCTGCTGTAAAATTTGTTCGTGAAACGCAGAGTTGCCGGTGTTCTGTCTTTTCTCCTGCTGTACAGTCTCGCCTCTTCTCAGAACGCCGGTAAGATCAAGCTCAGCTATAAGCTGCTTTCCATTCGCGTCAAAGGTCTCAGCCATTTCACGCCGGACCAGGTCATTGCGGCGTCGGGCTTGAAGATCGGACAGGCTGCTCTTGAGGCGGATTTCAAAACCTCAATCGAGAGGCTCGGTAACACCGGGCTCTTCACGGATCTCACGTACAGCTACGAATACAGCCCGGCGGGATGCAACCTCGAGTTCCAGGTTTCCGAGAATGACAAGCTGGCTCCAATCATCTTCGACAATTTTGTCTGGTTCACAGACGATGAACTCCTCGGCACTTTACGCGAGCGGCTGCCGCTATTTGACGGCTCTCTACCCCTCGCCGGAGGCCTGGCGGATGACGTTGCCCGCATCTTGGATACGGTTCTGGCGGGGCGCAAGATCGCGGGAAAGGCGGAATATTTGCGGCCTGCGAAAGAAGGTGCCGCGGCCGATTCTTACGTCTACAAAGTCAGTGGCCGTTCCATCGTAATACGCAACGTGGACTTCCCTGGAGCATCATCCTCGGAGACTGCCGAATTACAGGCCGCGGCCAGGCCGCTGGCGGGTCAAAACTACCTGCGCACGAAGATGAATCGTCAGGAAAAATCGGCTCTCCTTCCCGCTTACCGCTCGCGTGGATATTTGATGGCGAGCTTCTCCGGGCCGCAGGCCACAGTTGCCGAAGATGGCGCGCAGACTTTGGTCGACGTCAGTTTTCCTGTATTTCCTGGCCCGCAGTACAAGGTCGCCGCCATCCAATGGACAGGAAACACCGTCTTTCCATCCGGCACATTGCTGCCATTGATCAAGGCAAAACAAGGCGAGCCCGCCAATTCCGTAGCGCTCGATGCCGATCTCGACGGAGTTCAAAAGTTATACGCGACCCGCGGGTATCTATCCGCTCGCGTGACGCCTTTGGCTGAAACGGATGATTCGAAGTCGACTGTGCGCTATGAGCTCAAGGTGACCGAGGGGGATCAGTTTCGTATGGGTCAGTTGGTGATTGACGGGCTCGATGCCGGGAGTTCCAGCAAGGTGGCGGCGCAGTGGCAGATGAAAACCGGAGACCCTTTCGACGATAGCTATACCACACGGTTTTTCAACACCATGTACCGGGATATCGGGCTGCGAGGATCGTGGAGTGTGGTCCACAGGCAATCCGTCAATCAACACGACAAGACCGTCTCCGTCACCCTGCATTTCATGCCGAAAGCCTGATATTCGCCTGATGGTCACCTTTTGCCCGGTGAAGACTAGCCGGCGCTAAATTTGAATCCTTAAAGCCTCGGCCCGCCATGTTCAGGCGGAAGAAGATCGTCAAAAAGCCGCTTTGCGGAAGAATCAGGCTGCCTATGAAGTTACAGGAATAATTTCTTTTACTTTTAATTTCCCGTGTGGATTTCCTATGTTAAATTTGACGATTCCATCCATCCAAGCGCGCGAAGGATTTCTGAATTGTCCAAAGTCATGGTCCCCAAGCGGATTTTCTTTACCAAGGGGGTCGGTAAACATAAAGAGCGCCTCACGTCATTTGAGTTAGCGCTCCGCGATGCCGGAATCGCAGCCCAGAACCTTGTTCGAGTCTCTTCCATCTTTCCTCCACAATGCAAGTTGATCGCTCGCTCGCAGGGTTTGAAGTATCTGGATCCGGGCGAGGTAGTCTTCTCCGTGGTCGCTGAAAACTCCACGCATGAGCCGCACCGGCTGCTGGCCGCCAGTATCGGCGTCGCCATCCCCGCCGACCGCGATACCTACGGCTACTTGAGCGAGCACCACTCCTTCGGCGAGACCGAAGATTCCGCGGGAGATTACGCCGAGGAACTTGCAGCCGAAATGCTGGCGACGACTCTGAATGTCGACTTTGATCCTGATCGCTCCTGGGATGAAAAAAAAGAAATCTACCGCATTTCTAACAAGATCGTGCGCACCGCGAACGTGACCCAATCCGCCGTGGGCGATAAGAGGGGATTGTGGACGACAGTGATCGCGGCGGCGATTTTTATTTTTGACTGATTCGCCATAATCCCTGTCACCGCACTCGCCCATGCCACCGGCCCGGCATCGTGAATTCGCTATCCATCCAGCCCGCGGCGTCCAGCCCTTCACAAGGCTTTGGCCCGCCAGGCCACCCTCGGAGATTTTTCACGTGAACAGAGAAAAGGTATCGCAGTCATACGCATCTTAGAGATGAGCAATTTTGAAGTATCATCGGCTGCCGGGCCAACAAGACCGCCGGCTGATATAACCGTATGAGAGCTGAGGAGAGACGAGTGCGAAGCCTTCCGATTAGCGCATCTTTTTTATTTCTTTTGATTCTCCTTCCGGCCGTATCTTCTTCGGTGAATGCGCAGGAGGGCGGCGCCGCGACCTTCAAATCGAAATGCATTCTTTGCCACGGCGCAGACGGCGCCGGAGATACTACTCTGGGGAAGCAGTTGCAGGCTGCCAACCTTCGCTCCAGGGATGTTCAGAAGAAGTCGGACGCCGAGCTCCGTAAAGTGGTGCACGACGGCAATGGCAACATGCCGCCTTTCGGTGAGCAACTGAGCGATGACGAGATTTCTCAGGTCATTAAGTATGTGCGCACGCTGGGAAGAATCGCCAGGAAATAGCTGATGCGCCCTCGCAACTGTGCGAGGCAAGGGCGGCTACGGGCCCTGGTTGTATATGTCAACATTTCTTCCGCCAGTAGGGATTGGAAAGCCCAACTCTGGCCAGGGCGGGGGCGGAGTGCATCCTCCTGTCTCCGGCGGCGGCGATGACGGCCGGGGCGACGGCCCTCCTAATTATGAGCGCCGCCTATATCGTGCAAGGTTAGGCCTGATTCTCGGGTTAGCTTCGATTTCCGTCCTGTTTGTGACCGTCACGGTTGTTTTTCTCGTCATGCGCCACGGCGCGGCCGGATTCAATCCGCGAAGCGATAATTACGTTCCCGAGTGGATCCAGGTAACCCTCCCGGTCCGTATCCTCCTTGTGAATACATTGGTACTGCTGCTGGGCAGCGTCACTATTGAAAGGGCGTGCTGGTCGGCGGCCCGCGAACTGGCCTTGGAGCCCATAAGGTCGTTGCCTGGCATCGCTCTCGAACGCGAGCGCAGAGTTCCCTGGCTGGCGGTCACCGTCGCTCTTGGGGTGCTGTTTCTCGCCGGGCAGTGGAAGGCCTGGGAAACAGTGCGCATGCGCGGGTTTCACATCTCTACACTATCTCCGGCTCCTTTCTTCTATATTTTGACGGGGGCGCATGCGGTCCATCTCGCCGGAGGCATTTTCGTCCTGCTCTACGCCGGCGTCATTTCCTTGCTGCATCGGCCCGTTGAACTAAGGCGAATTGTGGTCGAGGTGGCGCGCTGGTACTGGCACTTTATGGGCGCGCTCTGGGTTTATATCTTCGCCTTGCTGCACTTCGGGCAGTGAGCCTTATCTTCTGCATTCCCGGCGCGCAACAAAATGCTTGCAAACTCGGGCATTTAGGACAAACCCCCAAACGTCCGCCACTCTTGAACGTGTAAGCTTCTTCGGCTTAGAATCGGCGATCGATCCACGGAGGCCTTCATGCGTTCAGTTGTGATGTCCCTGGCTTTTCTCCTGGTGTTCACGGCGCTTTCACTGGGCCAGACTTCCGGCGATCCACGGGCTGCTACTGGGTTCAGCATCGTCAACATCGATAAAGGCATCGATCCCTGCGTCGATTTTTATCAGTACGCGTGCGGCAATTGGCTCAAGAATACGGAGATTCCCGCCGACCAATCGCAGTGGGTAAGTTTCACGCAGCTGGATGAAGACAACATGGTCGTCCTGCGCAAGATTCTGGAAAAGGCTTCCGTTGGCGGGGCTAAACGCAGCGCGATTGATCAGAAAATTGGCGACTACTACGGCGCGTGCATGGATGACAAGTCGGTGGACGCCAAGGGACTTAGTCCGCTCCAGCCCGAATTGGCCCGTATCGCCGCCGCCAGCGACAAAGCCGCACTGATTGATGCCATCGCCCGCGTGCATTTGATTGGGCCGAATCCGCTATTCAACTTTTACGCCAGCCCCGACCTTCACAATGCGGAAATGGTAATCGCCTACGTGGATCAGGGCGGCCTCTCGCTGCCAGACCGGAATTACTACATCAAAGACGATCCGAAGATGGCGGAGATGCGACAGCGCCTGTCCGAATATGTGGCTTCGGCCTTTACTTTAACCGGACGATCGGCGCAGCAGGCGGCTGACGCGGCGCAAACGGTTTTGCGAATTGAGACCGCGCTAGCCAAAGCGTCCATGGACCGCACTCTCCGCCGCGATCCCAAGACTCGCGACCACAGAATGACTCGCGATGCCGCCATTTCGCTGGCGCCTAATTTCTATTTGGCCCGATACTTTGCGGACCTCGATACGCCCGGCTTCTCTGAGCTGGACGTTGCGAACCCTGACTTCTTCAAGGATGTGAACGCGGTCATTGAGTCCGAATCCCTCGATGCGCTGAAGACCTATGTGCAATGGCACATGCTGAACTCGGCTGCGCCATGGCTCTCGAAGCCCTATGTTGACGCGCACTTCAAGTATCAGCAGGCCCTCAACGGGCAAAAGGAAATTCAGCCGCGCTGGAAACGGTGCGTGGACGCGACCGATACGGCGTTAGGCGAGGCCTTGGGACAACGCTACGTGGAAGAGAGTTTCGGCGCGGATGCCAAGCAACGCATGCTGAAAATGGTGGACGCCCTGGAAAAGTCGCTGGACGACGACGTGCACAGTCTGCCCTGGATGACGCAGGAAACCAAGCAGCAGGCCAAGATTAAGCTGACCGCAATCCGCAACAAAATCGGCTATCCCGACGTGTGGCGCGATTACAGCAAGCTCACGGTGAAGCCCGGCGATCTTCTGGGCAATTTCCTGCGCGCCAACGAATTTGAGGCTCGGCGGCAGATTGCTAAAATTGGCAAGCCCGTCGACCGCACCGAGTGGGGCATGACGCCGCCTACCGTCAATGCCTACTATAGCCCGCCGCGCAATGAGATCGTCTTCCCTGCCGGAATTCTGCAGCCGCCGTTTTTCGACAAAAACATGGACGATGGGGTGAACTTCGGCGGAATCGGCGTCGTGATCGGACACGAGCTCACACATGGGTTCGACGACCAGGGGCGCAAGTATGATCCGCAGGGTAACCTGCGCGATTGGTGGACCGCGGAAGACGGAAAAGAATTTGAGAAGCGCGTCAGCTGCATCGCCGACGAGTACAGCAATTTCGTTGCGATTGACGATCTGAAGCTGAACGGCCGCCTCACGCTGGGCGAAAACGCTGCCGACAACGGCGGTGCGCGCATTGCGCTGGCCGCTTTGCTGAACGTGATTGGCCAGGATACATCCGGGAAGTCAGCCCAGACGATCGATGGCTACACTCCGGAGCAGCGCTTCTTCCTCGGCTTCGGCCGGGTATGGTGCCAGAAGATGCGACCCGAGTCGGCCCGCATGAAAGTCAATGTGGACCCGCATTCCCCAGGCCGCTACCGGGTCAACGGCACCGTGCAGAACATGCCCGAGTTCCAGAAGGCCTGGGGCTGCAAAGCCGGACAGCCAATGGTGAGCGCGAACCAGTGCCGCGTATGGTGACAGTCCTGCAACGCTGGAGCTGTTGGCAAAGACCAACGGCCCACGGTCGGCGGCGGTTTTAAAGCGAGCCACCAACGACGCTTTTACCAACGAACCTCATTTTCGCCTGCCTTATAATAGAAAGATTCGGCAGCCCTCGCTGAGCCTTCCGAAGGCCTCCGGTCGCGAACACCGCCTCTGAAAAGGGCGCTGCCCTGCCTTGAATTGATGTCCACATCGGTATCCAACGAGAGCATTGTGGTACGTGGCGCGCGGGTCCACAACCTCAAAAACATTGATTTCGAGATTCCCCACAACGCCTTGACGGTGGTGACCGGGGTCTCGGGATCGGGTAAGTCTTCGCTCGCCTTCGACACCATCTATGCCGAAGGCCAGCGGCGCTACGTAGAGTCGCTATCCGCATACGCGCGGCAGTTTCTCGAACGCATCGAGAAGCCTGACGTCGACCACATCGAGGGTATTGCCCCGGCGGTTGCGATCCGGCAGAAGAACACGACCCGGAATCCGCGCTCCACGGTGGGCACAGCCACCGAAATTTACGACTATCTCCGGCTGCTTTTCGCGCGCGTAGGCAGGACGTACTGCCTGCAGTGCGGCGCCGAGGTCAAAAAAGATACCGTGGATGAGGTTGCCGAATCGGTGCTCGCGCTCGGGGAAGGAACCCGCTTGAATGTCCTCTTCCCCCTTCTGCCCTCGACGGGCAAGGTCACGGAACCAAAAAGTCAAGGCCGAAAGAAGAAGAAAGCCGCCCAGTCAGTTTCTTTCTCTTCCGGCGCCGCCAAGACGCGACTCTTCGAATTGCGGCAGCGCGGCTTTAATCGCCTGTTTCAGCACGGACAAGTGTTTGAGTTCTCGACCCCGGAGTCGCTGCTCGAGATCAACTTTGCCGAACCGGTATTCCTGTTGGTTGACCGCCTCGTTACCTCCGCCGATTCGCGGGCTCGCATTGTGGATGCCACGGAAATTAGTTTCCGCGAAAGCGGCGAAGTGATTTTCGAAAGCGCTCCACGGGACGATCACCCTTCGCAACAGTTGCGTTTCTCTCAACGATTCGAATGCAAGAGTTGCGGGATTAGTTACAGCGAGCCGGAGCCGCGGCTGTTCTCGTTTAATAATCCCTTTGGGGCCTGTCCGCGCTGCCAGGGATTCGGCAACACTATTGATTTCGATCTCAGCCTGGTGATTCCTGATCCGTCGAAGTCGCTGAACGAGGGCGCCATCGAGCCCTGGACCAAGCCCAAGTACCGTCCACTCGCTGCCGAGATGAAGCGTTTTGCGCGACAAGCCGGCATTCCACTCGATGTTCCCTGGGCAGAGCTGGAATCGGAGTATCAGCGGCTAATCATAGACGGCGAAAAGACGTTCCTGGGAATTCGTGGGTTCTTCAGGCACCTGGAGCACAAGAAATACAAGCTGCACGTCCGCGTTTTTCTGAGCCGGTATCGCGGATATTCCATTTGCTCGGATTGCAATGGAGCCAGGCTTCGCCGCGAGGGCCAGCAGGTGAGAATTGGAGGGAAAAACATCGGCGAAGTGTGCTCAATGACGGTCGAGGCAACCGCCTCTTTCTTCGACCGGCTGCAATTGCGGCCACAGGAAGCGGATATTGGCGATAAACTCCTGCACGAGATTCGCACCCGCTTGCGATTTCTGAACGACGTAGGACTCGAGTACTTGATGCTGGACCGGCTTACATCCACGCTCTCCGGTGGCGAGGCCCAGCGTATCCAACTGGCGACATCACTGGGATCGAACCTCGTGGGCACCCTTTACGTTCTCGACGAACCTTCCATTGGCCTGCACAGCCGTGACACCCATCGCCTGATTGGCATCCTTCATGGTCTGCGCGATCTGGGAAATACCGTGCTGGTGGTCGAACACGACCCCGAGGTGATGCGCGCCAGCGATCACATCCTTGATCTCGGGCCAGGGGCAGGCGAACACGGCGGGAAAGTGATCGCGACCGGAACCTATGATGAAATCAAGCGTGCACCCGGTTCACTTACGGGAAGGTATCTGGCAAACCAGCTGAACATCAACATTCCGGCAAATCGCCGCAAGCCCGGCCGCCAACAGATCGCCATTCGCGGCGCGCACGTCCACAATTTGAAAAACATTGACGTCAAAGTGCCGCTGGGGATGCTGGTGGCCATCACCGGCGTTTCGGGGTCGGGCAAGTCCACGCTGCTGCATGACGTGTTGTATCAGGCATTGACGGCGGCAAAGCGGCAGACCAACCCAGGCCCCATCAGCTTTCCTTTTCTCGAGGAAATCGAAGGTGACGAGTTCATTGACGAAGTTGTGCTGGTGGACCAGTCGCCTATAGGACGGACCCCGCGTTCGAACCCGGTGACCTACATTAAGGCGTTCGATGGAATTCGAGATCTGTTCGCTTCCACTCCTGAAGCCAACAAGCGCGGCTTTTCGGCCGGACACTTTTCTTTCAATGTTGCCGGCGGACGTTGTGAGACTTGCGCGGGAGACGGCACGGTGGTCGTTGAAATGCAATTCCTGGCCGACGTCGAACTGATATGCGAAGAGTGCAAGGGCAGGCGCTTTAAACCGGAAGTGTTGGAAGTCCGATATCGCGGGAAGAATATTCACGAAGTACTCCAAATGACAGTGCGCGAGGCCATGCATCACTTTGCAAGCGCGCCGAAGGTTGCCGACAAATTGCGAGTGCTGGATGAAGTTGGGTTGGGTTACCTGCGGCTCGGGCAATCCGCGACAACTCTTTCCGGAGGAGAGGCCCAACGCGTCAAACTCGCAGCCCACCTCCAGCCCGCGGGCGCAGCTACCCGCGATGGAAACGGCCGAGCAAGGCGGCGGCGAATGCTTTACATCTTCGACGAGCCGACCACTGGCCTTCATTTTGATGACATCAGCAAACTACTCTCCGCCTTCCGCCGCCTCATCGAGGCGGGGGGATCGATTCTGCTCATTGAGCACAATCTGGAAGTAATCAAGACCGCGGACTGGGTTATTGACCTGGGACCGGAGGGCGGCGAGCGGGGCGGATTCGTGGTGGGAGAAGGACCGCCGGAGCACATTGCGAAGCTCGCCAATTCCTACACCGGCAGATTTCTGGCGCACCTGCTGAATGAAAATGGGACTTCAGGTTCCAATGGCCACCAGTAGAACTTCAGCATCATCGGCAATCGCCCTGGGGGTGCTGGTCGCCTCGCTGGCAATTGTTTCTTCCCTGCAGGCCCAATCCCCCACTGGAACTGTCCGCCATCACCGCGGAGAGCAGCAAGATCCCGCAACCGCTTTTCTCACCCAGGCCGAAGCTGACATCGATAAAGGCGACTACGCGGCCGCCGAACCCTTGCTGAAAAAATATCTGGACATTCATCCGGACAGCTACTCCGCCTGGTATGACCTCGGCTTTGCTTATCATGGCCTCGGCAAAAAAGAAGAGTCGGTCTCGGCCTACCGGAAATCGGTTGCCGCCAAAGCGGACGTCTTTGAATCCAACCTGAACCTCGGACTTGGGCTGGCCGACGCGGGGCAGCCTGAAGCTGAACAGTTCCTGCGCGGAGCCACTAAGCTGAAACCATCATCCGATACTGCCAGCGGTCAGAAACGGGCCTGGATGGCTTTGGGGCGGCTGATCCAGTCAGCCAAGCCCGATGACGCGATCAATGCATTTCAACAGGCCTCGGCACTCGATCCCCAAGACCCCGAGCCTCGCCTCGCCGCCGGTTCCCTACTCGAGAAGCAGCAACGGCCGGGCGAAGCGGAAAAGGAGTACCAGGAGGCGCTTGCCACCAATCCCAAATCCGCCGATGCGCAGGCGGCGCTCACCAATCTCTATATGCGGCAGCAGCGTTTCGCTGACGCCGAGTCCCTGCTGCAAAAGTTTCTTGTTCTACGCCCCAATGATCCCAGCGCACACTTGCAGCTGGGACGAATGCTCGCAATTTCCGGGAAGAATGAGGAAGCGGCTGCTGAAATCGAAGCCGGGTTGAAGCTGGACCCCTCCGACAGCCAGGCGCAACGCGACCTCGCGGACCTTTATGCCGAGATGGGAAAGTACGACCAGGCCCTGAAAACTTATGCCGCGCTGCTCGCCTCCTACCCCAATGATGCTGCTTTGCATCAAGGTTATGGACGAGCACTTCTGAAACAGAAGGACTTTCCGCAGGCGCAGCGGGAACTGGCGAAAGCGGTCCAGTTGCAGCCCGACCTCGGAGCAGCGTATGGGGACCTGGCGGTTGCAGCCAACGAGAACAAAGATTACCCGACGGCCATTAAGGCCGCGGATTTACGCGCGAGATACTTGCCTGAGATTCCCATGAGTTACTTTCTGCGCGCCACGGCTTACGATCACCTGCATGACCGGCAGCAGGCGGCGAAGTATTATCATCAGTTCCTGGCGGTGGCAGCGGGTAAGTATCCGGACCAGGAATGGCAGGCGAAGCACCGCCTGATTGCGATCGAGCCAAAGAAGTAGAAGCAAATGAGCCTCTCCAAATGAAAATGCATATTGGAGCTGCCTTGTTTTTCTTGCTGGCAGCAAGCATGCTTGCCTTTGGCCGGCACGAGGAGACAACCGAGCAACTGATCGCCAGGGCGGAGGCAGCACCCGGGCAACAACAATCAGACTTATTTCTTGAAGTTGCCGAACGTCAATTGAAATCCGCCATCGAGGCTTTCAAGGCCGGCAAGAACGACGATGGACGCGCCGCTCTGCAGCAAATCGTCGCCTATGGCGATAAGGCGCGTTCCGCGGCCCTCGGTTCTAGCAAACACCTGAAGCATACTGAGATCAAGCTGCGACAGATTTCCAAGCGATTGCGCGACGTCAAACTTAACATCGACGTGGACGACCAGGGCGGCGTCCAATCCGCGATCGACAAGCTGGAGCAATTCCGCACCGAACTGCTCAAGAACATGTTTGGGGCGAAGAAAAATGACTAGCCGGAGGCTGGCAATTCCGTTGATCGTTCTGCTGGCAGCGGCCTCTCTGGCGCAGAAGCAGCGGCGTGACCCGCTGACTGATTCGGAGATCGACAAGATTCGCGACTCGGCTCAGCTGCCCGAGGTCAGGCTGAAGCTTTATGCTGCTTTCGCCCGTACCCGCCTGGAGAAGGTACAGCAGGTCCGCTCCGATCCAAAGGCAACGGATCGTGAGCAGGAAACCCGAACCGCAGTGCAGGATTTTGTGGACGTGTATGACGAGCTTAGCGATAACGTCGATACCTATGCGGACCGGGGCGAGGATATTCGCAAAGCGCTAAAGCCCGTGATCGAAGCCGACACCGAATTTGGAGCGAAGCTGCGCGCGCTGAAGTCATCCCTCGCAGCCGACCCGCAGGAAGCCAGGAATTCCGAGTTCTTAGTAGGCAGCGCCATA
This sequence comes from Terriglobales bacterium, assembly GCA_038254805.1. GTDB lineage: Bacteria > Acidobacteriota > Terriglobia > Terriglobales > Acidobacteriaceae > Gp1-AA145. The sequence continues at coordinate 19,633 of JBBSFW010000044.1, read as the reverse complement.
GAAGCCGTGGACACAGGAGCCCGCGACCATCGTGATCTGCTTGCGGAACAAGAAGAAAATTTTAGGCACAAAAAGAAGCAATCACCTGCGGCCAATTCACGGCGCCCAGAGTAAACCTCTCATGCTAGTCTGATGTGGAAGTGCGTCGCCGGATTACAGACCTTTTCCAGGAAACCTTCAAGGAACTTCGGCCCCGGTCGCCTGCGCCGGAAGTCAGTGTCGAATTCTTCAGCTTCGCCAGTATCAACAATACGATCCGGTTACGCGACGGCAGGCTGCTGGTACGCGTGTCGGACCTGCTCGAAGGCGCGCCCGACAATATCCTGAAGGCGATCGCGCACATTCTGCTGGCCAAAATGTACCGCCACCCGGTGGACCGGGAGCATGCGGCCCGCTATCGGCGGTATCTCTCCACGGGTCACATTTCGCGCCAGGCTCACCTGGTCCGGCAGATGCGCGGAAGGAAACGAATTAATTCGCCGCGAGGCCACACTTACGACCTCGATGCCATATTTGAGGACCTGAACACTAAGTTCTTCAGCGGACTAATGGCGCGTCCGCAGATGACGTGGAGCAGCGAACATGCGCGAAATCGCCTGGGACACTACGACCCCGCCCACAATGCCATCGTGATCAGTCGCGTATTCGACAGTAGCCGCGTGCCCCGCTTTGCGGTCGAATACATCGTGTACCACGAGATGCTGCACCTGAAGCATCCAGTCAAATGGAAGGGCGGCCGCAGGTGCGTTCATTCGCCGGAATTCCAATCCGACGAGAGGGTGTTCCCCCATCTGGATCAAGCGCGGCACTTCCTCGCACAGTTGTAAACACAGCACTCACGTTTGACGACCTGCCGCGGCGCAGCTATCCTTAAGAGTAGTTCGCTAGTTGCAACTGAGTTGCATATATTGCTCCCTAAGGATCTTCTTTGCTTCAGGCATTCATCATAACGTTGCGCGAAGGTGTCGAGGCCGCTCTCATCGTCGGCATCACGCTCGCGTATCTGAGCAAAATCCAGCGCCCGGATTTGCGCAAGTCTGTTTTTGCCGCGCTTGGCGCGGCCTTCGTCGCCAGCATCGGTGTGGCCATCCTGCTCTCTCGCTTCCAGTTCAACCAGGACCTCTTCGAAGGCTGGGTCATGCTCGCGGCCGCTTTCTTTGTCGTCACCATGATGGTGTTCATGATGAAGACTGGTCGCCGGCTGAAGGGTCATATTGAGGGAAAACTGGGATCGCTGGCCGGCCGCGGCTCCCAATTCGGGATATTCCTGTTTGTGTTCTTGATGGTTCTGCGCGAAGGCGCAGAAACGGTTTTGATCTTGTCCGCCGTTTCCCTGAATTCCAGTGCCCTGCTCAGCTTTCTGGGCACCCTGCTGGGGGTGGGGGCGGCGGTGCTTTTTGGCGTGATGTTCGTTAAGGGCAGCGTGCGCATCAACCTGCAGAAGTTCTTCCGTGTCACCACCGTGATCCTGTTCTTCGTCGCGGCGCAGTTGCTCGTCTCAGGCCTGCACGAGCTTTCAGAAAACGGAGTTATTGCCTCCTCAAAACAGGAAATGGCGATCATTGGGCCGATTGTGCGCAATGATCTTTTCTTTTTCGTTACCATCCTCGCCCTGGCGGCTTTGATGGTCCTGTTTGAGGCCCGCCGGCGGCAGCAACCGCTACCCTGGTCCGAATCCGCGGCGGAAAAGCGCAAGGCGCAATGGACTGTGCGCCGGGAACGCCTCTGGATGTTCGCCGTGTTCGCCAGTTCTTTCGTCTTCATTCTCCTGGTCACGGCGGAATTCATTTACGCCAAGAGTGTAAACGCGCTTTCTCCCGCGACCGAGGTCAGCTTCTCCGATGCTTTAGTCAGGATTCCCTTGGCGCAAGTTTCTGATGGCGGCCTGCACCGCTTTGCCGCGCGCGAGGGCGAGACTGAGGTGCGCTTTCTCCTCTATCAGAAGCCGGATGGGAAAGTTGTCGGCATATTCGATGCTTGCGAGATTTGCGGCTCGGTGGGCTTCTTCAAGGGACAGAACGGGTTGGTTTGCAAGAATTGTGCATCGCCCATCAATTCGCAGTCGGTGGGTACTCCCGGCGGCTGCAATCCCGTTCCTCTTTCCTCCAGCGCCTCCGGAGACGCGATCGTGATTCGCGAAGCAGATCTGGCGGCCAGAGCTCGCCTGTTCCAAAAATAGGCCGTGAAGGCTTGCTCACGATCACTTTGAGCGCTATCACCTGACCATGTTCGTACGACTGGTTTACGAATCTTTTCGACGGCAGACGCGGCGCAAATTGCTGGTCGCAGTCGCGATCACCCTGGGCGCCGCGGTCTCCACGGCGATGATCGCAATCGCCACCGGCATCGGGGACAAAATTAGCCATGAGCTCCGCTCTTACGGCGCAAATCTGATCGTCACCCCTGAAGAAGACAATCTGGATGTGCAAATCGGTAGCATCAACTTAAAGCCGGCCGCCAGTGGTTCCTATCTGAATGAATCAGACTTGCCGAAGATCAAGGGCATGTTCTGGCGCAATAATATCGCCGGATTCACGCCCCAGCTTCCGGTGACTGTTCGCGCCGGCGCGGAAGAACTTACTCTGGTTGGGACCTACTTTGCCAAAGCGTTGAAATTTGGCAACCAGGAATTCGTAACCGGCGCCCGCACGACTTTTCCCTGGTGGAAGGTAAATGGCGCCTGGCCGGCAGACGATTCCAACGATGTTCTTGTTGGCGAGAACCTGGCTTCGCGCATCGGGCTGAACCCGGGGTCGGATATTCAAATCAACAACAAACTGCATCGGGTGTCGGGAATTCTTTCCGCCGGCGGCGAGCAAGACCATCAGATCATTGCGCCATTGAGTTTGGCCCAGGGGCTTTCTGGCAGGGCTGGATTTGTCCGCAAGGTTTACGTCAGCGCCGTCACCAAGCCGGAAGATGCGTTTGCGCGGCGAGATCCAGACTCTCTCACCCCGGCAGATCGTGATCGCTGGTATTGCTCTCCATATCCCCAGTCCATCGCCTACCAACTGCAGGAAGCAATTCCTCATTCCCACGCCGGACAAATTCGCCAAATCGCGCAGAACGAAGGCAACGTGCTCTCCCGGATTAAGGGGCTGATGCTGTTGATCACCCTCGCCGCGCTGTTCACTTCAGGCCTCGCGGTCTCTGCGGCCATGGCAACCGCCATGTTTGAGCGGCGCACTGAAATCGGTTTGATGAAGGCATTGGGTGCGGGAAGGTTCGCGCTTGCGGCGATTTTCATCAGTGAATCCGCGTTGCTTGCATGTGGTGGGGGACTTGCCGGTTTCTTTGTGGGAGCGCTCCTGGCACAGGAGCTTGGGCGCGCGATTTTTGGTTCCAGAATAGAAGTGGGGCCGGTGCTGCTGCCGGTAACACTCGGAATCGCGCTGATCGTTACTTTCCTCGGCAGCGCGGCGGCAATTCGCCGGGCAGTGCAGAGCGATCCAGTGCATGCTCTTCGGGGTCAGGCGTGAGCGCATCGATGCGGAATTCGATGTTTTTGCGCATGTTGGTGCGAGCCGCCATGCTGCGGAAAGGCCGGGCGGCCTCGGCGCTGCTTGCGACCGTGGTTGCAGCGGCGGCGGCCACGGCGATGTTGACCCTGTTGGTCGATGTGCAGGCAAAGCTGCGCAAAGAATTTCGCAATTTCGGCGCCAACATCGTAGTCGAAGCTCATGGCGGAAACAGTTTCACTCCGCAGACCCTGCAAACGATCTATGCCGCGGTTGCCGGACGCGGGATCGCCGTTCCTTTTGCTTACACCGTGGCGCGCGACCAAAAAGGTCAGCCAATTGTGGTTGCCGCGACGGATTTCGATCTGGTTCGCAAGCTGAATCCCTGGTGGTCGGTTTCATCCTGGCCGAAAGGCCCTGAGGAAGCGCTGGTGGGCGTTCGCGCGGCAAAGCTCATTAGCCGAAATAATGCCCCCTTTGAGCTGAGCCGCGAAGGCCGCAATATTCGGTTGAACCCGGCAGGAACCCTTCAGACCGGAGCAGGGGAAGACAGTCGTGTATATATTTCGTTGCAACCGTTCCATCGTTGGACCGGCCTCGATTCATCCGTCATTGAAATAGCCGCTTCCGGTTCGGCCGCGGAAGTTAGTTCCCTGCTCGATAAACTTCGGCAGGCATTGCCCGATGCGGACGTGCGAGCAGTGCGTCAGGTAACCGAAGGAGAAGCTAACGTACTTGGAAAAACGCGTTCGACGTTGCTTTCATCTGCGGCCTTTATTGTGGTTACAGCTGCTTTGTGCGTTCTGGCGACGCTGATGGGTTGGGTTTTCGATCGCCGCCGCGATTTTGCAATCATGAAGGCGCTGGGCGCCTCCGACCGCCTGATTGCGCTCTTTGTTGCTGGAGAAGCCGCAATTCTGGCTTCGGCGGGAGCGATTTTAGGTTTCACCGCCGGAATTGGCATTGCTGCATGGATCGGACGCGTAAATTTTCACGCTCACATGACCCCGCGCTTTGGCCTCTTCCCAACCGTCCTGCTGGGGTGCCTTGCAGTCACTCTGCTCTCCACCCTGTTTCCTTTGCGATTGCTGCGCAGAATTCAGCCAGCTATGATTTTGAGGGGAGAGTAATGATCCGGCTGAATCGAGTCAGCAAGCTGTATGCCGCAAAGGCGGAGGCGGCCGGCGGAGCCATTCGTGCCCTCGATGACTTCAGCTTGCAGGTTGAACCGGGCGAATGGATTGCGGTAATGGGGCCCTCGGGTTCGGGAAAATCCACGCTGGTGAATCTGATCGGGTGTCTGGACAGCCCCACCTCCGGCGAAATCTGGTTGGACGGCAATAACGTTTCTCACCTCGGCGCCAATGAGCTGACCCGGGCTCGCGCCGAAAAAATTGGCTTCATCTTCCAGCAGTTTCACCTTATTCCCTACCTCACGGCGCTGGAAAACGTGATGCTGGCGCAATACTTCCACAGCATGACCGATGAGCACGAGGCGCGGGAAGCCTTGGCGCGGGTCGGGCTAAGAGACCGTGCAGACCATTTGCCGGCGCAGCTTTCAGGAGGCGAGCAGCAAAGAGTTTGCATTGCTCGTGCTCTCATTAACGACCCAAAAATTATTCTTGCCGATGAACCCACCGGTAACCTGGATGCCGCCAACGAAGAGATCGTGCTGCGGCTGTTGCGCGACCTTCATCAGCAGGGCCGCACGATTGTGATGGTCACCCATGATCCAGTGGTGGCTCGGCTGGGCGACCGGCGAATCGAGCTGCACCACGGCAAAATCGCTGCCCAGGAAGTTTTCGCCTTAGCGGATGAGGAGCAATTCGAGGAAGTGCTTGAGGAACTGTGGGTCTTGGCGGAGCAGGGAGAAATCGCCGAGATCGAACACATGGAAGTCCACGGCGCTCTGCCGGTCAGCCTCGCGGTAGAAAAGATGCGCCAGATGGGATTAGTCGAGACGGCGCCACACCCGCCCATTGTTCATGACCACAAGCCCTTCGTGAACCCCTGCCACGACGCGCTCAAGCCCTCCGGCGTTTCAATTGGAGATGGCAGCATGGTGGTTCAACTCACTGCGCGGGGAAGGCAGCGGGCGGCTGACATCATTCGCCGTCATCGTCTTGCCGAGCGCCTGTTCACCGACAGCCTGGCGCTCGAAAGCGAATCGGAAATCGAGCAGCAGGCGTGCAAGTTTGAGCACATCCTCTCGCCCGAAGCCACTGACAAGATCTGCACCTTCCTTGGTCATCCCCGCACCTGTCCCCACGGGGCGCCCATTCCCGCAGGCCAATGCTGCGCCAAACCGGGGGAACTGGCTGCCATCGCCCCCGGCCTGAAGGATCGTGTCCTCTGACCCACCCGCGCGCTTCCCCACCAATGGGCGCGTTTTAGCGGAACGGATTCTGTATGCGCAGGTTCTGAACTTTCTGTTCGGATTGAAGATCTTCGCTGTAGAGCAGCTCGCACTCCCCTTGCAGGGCGGCCGACACAATCAGCGAGTCGTACCAGGAGAACCGATAAGTATCCTTTACTCGCAACGCGTTCAGGAAAAGTACCGGAGACGAGTTCACTGCGAGCAAGGGGCGAAAGGTGGTAGCAAAGTAATGCTCTGCTTCAGGCAACGACAATGGACTTGCAAACCGGCCTAGCGCCACGCTGAAGAATTGTTGCACGACTTGGTAGCTGACCATCCCTTTGCGGGTGGAGATCCCCTCCCTCACCAGCTCCAAAGCGGCATTTGCCTTGGCCGGAGCATCCCGGTCGAACGTGTAAACAAAGATATTTGTGTCGAGAAAGAATCTACCGCTCATTCATTTCGTCCCGGGTGAACTTGCGCCCTGCGCCTACGTGGTTCAGCCTCCGCATGAGAAGGTCAAATTCCCGTGCGCTACCCACTTGGGACGTGTACTGCTCCAGCCACTCCCGGAAAGCGCTGTTCAGCGTCGTGTGATGGGAACGCGCCGTCTGCCGGGCTAGATCGATCAGATGCTCATCCGCACTTAGCGTAACATTTTTCACAGCGAGAATAGTGTACACTAAAACAGTGCGAAACCACCACATGCCCGCCATCGGGGTGTTTGACTCCGGTTTCGGTGGCTTGACCGTTCTTAAAGCTCTGCTTGAGGTAATACCGCAGGCTAGTTACCTGTACTTCGGGGACACCGCCCGCCTCCCCTACGGCTCCAAGTCTACGGAAACCGTGGCCACGTATGCCTGCGAGGCCGCCCGATTCCTGGAACAACAGGGCGCCGAACTGCTGGTCATTGCGTGCAATACCGCTACGGCGCTGGCGCTGGAGCAGATTCGCAGCGCAGCTTCAGTCAAGGTTTTGGGCGTCATCGAACCGGGAGCCGAGCGTGCAGCAGCCGAATCCCAGACTCGTAAAGTGGTTGTAATCGGAACCGACGCAACCATATCGAGTCACGCTTACCAGAACGCGCTTTCCGCCCTGCACCTCGAGGCTCGCGAGAAAGCCTGTCCCCTTCTGGTGCCTCTGGTGGAAGAAGGATGGGTGGAGCATCCGGTGACCGAACAGGTCGCGGAAATTTATCTGAGGCAAGCCTTCAGCGACGCCTTCCACACCGCCGATGTGCTGCTGCTGGGTTGCACTCACTATCCCCTTCTGAAGCCAGCGCTTCACCGCGTCGTGCCAAAGAAAGTGGCACTCATCGATTCCGCCCAGTCGGTTGCCCTGGCCGTACGCGAGTATCTGAATTCTGATCCGCGTGCAAACCTGGTTGCGGACGCACCGCGACCCGCGCGTCAAGCCAGCCAACTCAAGTTTTTCGTCACTGATTCAGCGGAAAAATTCCGGAGCCTGGGAAAGCTGTTTCTTGGCCAGGAAATTGTAGACATCACTCACGTGGACTTGAAGGAGTAGGCAAAAGAAAAGGCCAGCTCGAGAGCTGGCCTGTGATTCCAAACGCTCTCAGTAAAGCCGGAATTGAACTTCCACATTGATTGCCACGGCCACCGGTTTACCGTCCTTCTGGGCGGGATCAAACTTCCATTGATTTACCGCCTGAATTGCTTTTTCGTCCAAACCTAAACCCAGGCTGCGAGCCACATGGATGTCGCGCGGCTTGCCGTCTGGCCCAACGATCAGGCTCAGAACGCAAACGCCCTGGTACTTCGCCTTGCGTGCTTCCTCCGAGTACTCAGGATCCGGCGCAAAAATGGCTTTCGGCGCACTCACTCCGCCACCTACTTTAAAGACTCCGCCGCCAATTCCTCCGCCGCGGCCTTCGCCAACTCCAGGGCCTGTTCCCACTCCAATTCCACCGCCGCTGCCGGAACCGATTCCCCCGCTCGACCCGGTGCCATTAGACGGCGGTCCCGAAGGCATTGCCGCCGTTGGATTGCCCAGATTCGGAGCATTCATAGCCAATCTCACCTGCGGAGGCATGACCACCGTCGGCTCCACCGCCAGCTTGGGATGCGGGTTCCGCACCACGATTGCGGGAGGCGTAATCTGTTCCATCGCTGGTTTAGGAATGTTTCCCTTCGGCGCCTGGAACTTGTCACGATCACCACCGCCACCGCCGCCACCCGATTCAGTCTTGGCAGGTTCCATCACCGGAACGTCCATTGAGGGCGTGAACACAATGGTGGTGTCTCTGGGTTTCTCCACCACCTGCTTGCCCAGGTAAATCGTCCCAGCCAGAATCGCCGTTAGCACAATAATGTGTGCAATTGTGGAAAGCGTAGCGCCGCTCTTCTTGTTGTCGTAGAAGCCCCAAATCTCCCTTACGGGAATCGGCTTCGACGTCAATACCAGTGGCGGCAGCTTTTTTGCGAAGAAAGTGTCTTTGAAGTTTTGAATGAGCGAGGCCCAGGTTCCCTCTTCCGAGCCCTTCGGCATCAGCAGATTCAGTTCGGGTTCTGGCCTGTCAGTTTGCGGTGGTTTGAATTCCAAAGTTGCCATATGTTAGCCGAGCCCCTGATCTACGGGCCAACTGGCCCTGTTCCTTATCCTGATGAGTGCCCCGATCACTAAGTTGCACGTTCTCTAAATCGCAATCTTAAACTGTTGCCTGTTTTCCGGTTACCCCCGGTAACCCACCAATCTCCCACTCACACTTTAGATGCTTCCACCGGGAAAATAACCTTGGGAAATTGTACTCTTCAGGGTCAATTCCCGAGCAGTGCCATCTGCTGTTCCCTGCACTAAAGTAAGATCAGTACTATTCTGTAGATGCGCCCCCAGCCGCCTGTAAGAGGTGTCTCACCTCCAGTTTCCTCCCTTATTAGACGTCCCCTCGATTGCTACCTATAATGAAAAAAATCAATCATTTGGAGAATGTAAGCAGTGCCGTTTGAGCTAAAGTCAACCGTAAATCTGCCGAAGACCAGCTTTCCCATGAAAGCCGGCCTCCCCCAGAACGAGCCGAAAATTCTCGCCCGATGGGAGGAAATGCGCCTTTACGAACGCATCCGGCAGGCCAGGAAGGGTGACCCCGTTTATATCCTCCACGACGGTCCCCCCTATGCCAATGGCCCCATCCACCTCGGACATGCCCTCAATAAATGCCTGAAAGATTTTGTCGTCAAGTCCAAAAATATGGCCGGATTCGATGCTCCCTACATCCCTGGATGGGATTGCCACGGGCTGCCCATTGAAATCAAAGTAGACCAGAAACTGGGCGGTAAGAAGTTGCAGATGCAAGCGGTGGACGTGCGGCTTGAATGCCGCAAGTACGCGCAAAAATACCTCGACCTGCAACGCGAACAGTTTAAGCGCATCGGCATTCTGGGACGTTTCGATAAGCCCTACTCGACCATGACCCCCGACTACGAGTCGGAGGTGCTCGCGACTTTCTACAGGTTCTTTGAACAAAATTTTGTGTACAAAGGCCTGCGGCCGGTCTATTGGTGCTGGCACGATCGTACCGCGCTGGCCGAAGCCGAGGTCGAGTATGAACTCCACACCAGCCCTGCCGTCTGGGTGCGCTATCAGTTGCAGTCCGATCCGCGGACCATTGATCCGGCGCTGGCCGGCGCCAGGATTCAAACCAACAAGCCGGTATTTACCATCATCTGGACAACCACTCCCTGGACTCTGCCCGCTTCTCTGGCAGTAGCTTTCCATCCCCGTGAAGAATACGTCGCGCTGGAGGCGCCGGACGCAATTTACATCGTGGCCGAAAAGCTTTCGCGGGACGTGGCCGACAAATGCGGCTTCCCCGAGGCCAAGCCCATCGCCCGATTCCCCGGCCAGCTCATGGAGCAGACATGGTTCTATCACCCGTTCCTGCCCTGGGACAGGCGGCGCATCCTCGGAGTGCTTGCCGATTACGTGACCATGGATACCGGAACCGGAGTGGTCCATACCGCGCCGTCCCATGGCATTGAGGACTTCGCGACCGGCGTCCGCTACAAGCTCGACCCTACTTGTGATGTGGATAATGCCGGCCGCATGCGCAATGGCTTACCCGAGTACGACGGCTTGCAGGTGTTCAAAGCCAACCAGCCTATCATCGATTTGCTGCGGGTCCGTGCAGCGCTGCTTCACTCCGGCGCCATTGAGCATTCCTATCCCCATTGCTGGCGCTGCCATAACCCCGTCATTTTTCGCGCCACCGAGCAATGGTTCATCTCTATGGAAACTTCCACCGGTAAGGGAACGTTCCGCGCCCATGCTCTCGAAGAGATCAAGAAAATCAAGTGGGATCCTGCGTGGGGCGAAGAGCGCATCGCCAACATGGTCGAGGGGCGGCCCGACTGGTGCATCTCCCGCCAGCGGGTGTGGGGTGTTCCCATCGCGGTATTCGTGTGTGTCTCATGCAAGAAGCCACTGAAAGATCCATCGGTGAACGGCAGAGTTGTGGAATTGTTTGCCCGCTCCGGCGCCGACGCGTGGTACACCGCCGAGGCCGGCTTGCTCACGCAGGATGCGAAATGCCCGTGCGGGGGAAACCAGTTCATCAAAGAGGCCGATATCCTGGACGTTTGGTTCGAGTCTGGTTGCAGCTACCTGGTTGAAGCTGCGAGCGAACCGGATTATCCGTGGCCCTCGGATCTTTATCTTGAAGGCGGCGATCAATACCGGGGATGGTTTCAGTCGTCCCTGCTCTGCTCCATCGGCGCGCGCGGCAGTTCACCCTACAAGGCCGCAGCGACCCCCGGCTGGACGCTTGATGAGCAAGGCCGCGCAATGTCGAAATCCCGCGGCAATGATGTGGATCCCGCGGATATCGCCAATCGCATGGGTGCGGAAATCGTGCGCTTGTGGGTCGCCTCGGTTGACTTCCGCGAAGATGTTGTAGGCTCCGAGAACCTGATGCTGCGGATTGCGGAAAACTACCGCACCATTCGCAACAATCTCTTCCGGTACGTGCTGAGCAACTTGTATGACTTCGATCCTGAAAAGAACGCGGTTGCCTTCGATCGGATGGAAGCCGTGGACCAATACATCCTGCGCCAGGCAGCCGCGCTGGCTATGGACGTGACCCGCTGGTATCAGGAGTTTGCTTTTCACAAAATTTACCAGCGCGTGAATCACTTTTGTGTAGTGGACCTGAGTGCCTTCTACGTAGACATCGTGAAAGACCGGCTGTATACGTTCGCCCCGGATTCGCAGAGCCGTCGCGCGACGCAAACCGCTTTGTGGCGCATCGGCGAAGCCATGGTCCGCCTGCTTGCGCCAATTATGAGCTTCACCTGCGAGGAAGTCTGGGGTTATCTGCCCAAGCTGGAATCCCGGCCGGAAAGTGTCCATTTGGCAAGATTTCCGCAAGCTGCGGAGGTTTTGGGTAGCGAAGATGTCTCGATTGCGGACCCGCAGCAGGCCACGGACTGGACCACGCTGCGAGCCGTGCGCGACCAGGTGCTGAAGGCCCTGGAGGAAGCGCGGAACCAAAAGCAGATTGGAAAGGCTCTCGAAGCTCAACTCAGGCTAACTGCTTCCGGCCCTCTCTACTCCGTGCTGGAACGGTACAAAGACGGCCTTCGATACTTATTCATTGTTTCGGCGGCCGCCTTGAAGCGCGGAATCTCAGGAAATGGCGCCGGAGATCTCGCAATTGAGGTCAGCAAGGCTGATGGCGAGAAGTGCGAGCGCTGCTGGAATTACTCCATTCACGTTGGCGAAGATCCACGGTATCCCACTTTGTGCGAGCGGTGCGTTCCCGTTGTAAAGCGGTTCGATACTGACGGAACCGAACCATCGCCTAACTTGTAAATTTTTGAAGCCTGATCGAATGATTCACCAAAGAATAATGCGCAGATTCCATCTATTGATCTCGTTTGCGGTGCTGCTTCTCGACCGCTTCACCAAGCGGCTGGTGGCAAGAGACATTTCACTGCATGAGAGCATTCCTGTCATTCCGCGGGTGTTCTACATCACTCACGTGGAGAACCGGGGCGCAGCCTTCGGGCTGTTCAACGACTCGCCTTCAGAGTGGAAGATCGCGCTGCTGGTGCTGTTCTCGATTGTGGCTCTCGTGATCGTTTCTGCTTTGCTGTGGCGTAGCGGTCACGCCATGACTGCAACCGCGGTAGGACTATCGCTCATTCTTGGTGGCGCCCTGGGAAATCTTTGGGATCGCTTGCTCAATGGCCGCGTCGTAGATTTTCTTCTGGTCTATATTGGTTCCTATCAGTGGCCGGCTTTCAACGTTGCCGATAGTGCAATCGTTGTGGGAGCGAGCTTGCTCGTGTTCGAAATCCTGTTTGCCAAGTCGCCCGCGGCAAAGTCAGCCTGACTAAACAATCTGTCATCCGGCCCCGCTTTGACGGATGAGGAGCCTGCTGTTGCCGGCAGCACCCGCGCTGCCGGGCAAAGCAGGCCTTCCACACCGCATAAGAACTTGCAAAGCGAGTTCTTATGCGCTGCTCAGAACGACAATTTTGGGTAGTTTATGGGCTTCCGTACAGCTGGCGGTACACATTGGCGTTGCGCATTATCGCCTGCACGTACTCGCGGGTCTCAGTGAATGGGATGGACTCGACAAATTCCTGTACATCGCGATATTTCCCGGCGGCCTGCCAGTCTTTCACCCGGTCGTCGCCGGCGTTGTAGGCCGCGAGTGCATACTCGAATCCGCCGAATTGATCGACCATGGCGCGAAAGTATCGAGTTCCCAGTTGCAGGTTGATTGCCGGAGTGAACAACTGGGGCGCGGAAAAATGTTTTAGCTTTTCCTGCTTTGCCACGCCTTTGCCAACCCGCGGGAGCAATTGCATCAGCCCCAATGCATTCTTGTTGGATACGGCATTGGGATTGAATTCCGACTCCTGCCGGATCAGAGAAGCCACCAGATACGGATCGAGACCATTGGCAAGAGAAAATTTCTTCAGCTCCGGCCAATAAGGTTTGGGAAACAGCGCCTCCCAGTAAGAGCGAGGCATGGCTGGCAGATCGATCGCGAAGTAGCTGGGCACGGCCCGCTTTAGAGTTTCCACCGCGATGTCGAAGCGGCCTACATCCTGATACATGCGCGCAATTTCGGCGGGCAGCCAGGTTCCCTTGTCTTCCTCGGCCGCTGCTTTCAGCTCGCGCACGGCAAAATCCAGCAGTCCGCCGTTTTCGAGCAGCCGCGCCTTCTCCACCCGCAGATTGTCTTCCGGAGGTGCATCGCGGCCGATAGCAATCAGTCCGCTCAGCGGAGGAACGTGATCGAGAATGGCGTAAGGCGGCGCGGCGGCCTTCGGCGAATCGGCGGGAAGGTTCAGCTTGCTCATTCGCTCCCGCGCCAGCGCCCCATAATAGTAGTTGCGGAAGCGGTCAGAAATCTTCTCGTAGTAGGCCTTGGCCATCGCCGCGTCGCCATCTTCCTCTGCCAGACGCCCGCGCCAGTAAAGCGCCGCCGGAACTTCGTTGCCATCGGGATAGAGCGCGATCTGCTGCTCAAATTCCTTCTTGGCTTCGGCGTTGCGGCCCTGACGCAAGCTCAGCCACGCCACTTTCCAATGCGCATAAGGGGCGCGCGGGCCGCCGGGAAAACGCTGCTGCAGTTCGCGATATGCGTCGATGGCCTTGTCGTAATCACGGCGCAGAAGATAGATATTTCCCACGTAGAGCAGCGCCTGCTGCAACCACACGCTGGTAGGAGCGGCCTGCCGCAACTGCTCCACCGTTCGCAGGAATCCATCGTCATCGTTGGCGCTGCGTTGCATCTCGCCGAGATCATAGAGCCGCTCCGCCACGATCTCAGGCGAAGTGACTGGGACCGATTCGAGCAGTTGCTTGGCTTCACGGCTTTGCCCTGAATGCTGCAGTGCCTCGGCCAGGGCCAATTGAACCCCTGGCTTGTCAGCAGGAGCAGCATCCGGCAGCAACTCGCGGTACGCGTCCGCGGCTTCAACATATTTCTTCGCTCGCGCCAGCAGGCCGGCGCGGGTCTTACGTTCGGTGAAACTCGGCGGAGGGAAGCCGGGAGGGGCGACAAGTTTTTGTAACTCTGCTTGCGCGGCTGACGCTTCAAAGCTGAGCGGCAGACCGAAATACAAGTGCCGTAGTACGGTGAGGGCTTTGGCGGGATCCCCCGCAGCGGCATAAGCCCGCCCCAGCGCCAACTCCAGATCGGCTCGGATTGGCTCGCGGTCTTTTTCCAGCAGCGCGATTGCATCTTTCGAGCGATTTTCGCTCAGCAGCGCATTGGCATAGAGCACATGGACATCGCGAAGCAGTAAAGACTGCGGATAATTCTCCTCAAACGCGCTGAGCGCGGCAACAGCTTCCGGAATTCGTCCACTCTGCAAGTATGAGGCTGCCAGATAGTAGGCGACGTAGTCCCCGATGTCCCCGGCTTGCGGCTTGGCGCGGCTTAGGGGATCGATGGCCTTTGCGTAATCGCGGTCCAGAAATCGCGCATAGCCGGCCGCAAGCCAGGCTAGCGAACCTGCGTCTTCTGAATTATGCCGGCGCGCGAAGGTCTCCACGCCCGCATACGCCGCAGGTGTCCGGTCCTGCAGCAGTTGGCGTGCCATCGGCTTCAGGGTGGCTGATGCGACAAAAGCCTGATGAATTCTGCGGAACCGCCGAGAGCTGCGCTTCGATTTTCGCGTGCTGCGCGTGGCATTCTTCCGGCTTCCCAGGGAGGGAGCAGAATGCGGTTTATTTTTTGAACTCGGCTTCTTTTCAGCAGACGGCGGCTTCGCAGCAGATGTCTGCGCCGCAGACACTCCGGCGAAGCACACCCATGCGATCAATAGCTGAGCGAAAGGAAAGAACTTGCGAAAATGCCCCGACACTTTTCCTGATTATCGCCGAAAATTGCTGCCCAGAAGAGAAACATCGTCTTCCGCGAGACTGCGAATCAATTCCTGATTGAAATAGTCTCCCGCGCCGGCGGCGGTGTTGCCATAGCGCTTTTGGTACGTCGCCCGGCTTTTTTCAATGTCTTCCTTCAGCCGGTCATAGAGGTCTTTGTGCTTGCGGCCTTCAAACACCTTCGCTTGATTGTAGAGTTTGATCTCATCCATGAGGAGGCGCGAAAAACGCTGCGCCTTACGATGGAGTTCGCCTTCTTCGCCTGCCGGAAGATGAACCGGGGCTCCTGCCGGGGCTCCTGCCGGGGCCGCGGCCGACATTGCCGCTTCGGGTGCTGCTTCAGCGGCGTGCTGCGACACGGCGGAGTGGACGGGAGTGTGGGCGCTAAAAGGATCGTTCGTCGCCGGGGCAGGGGCCGCAGCCGACATTGCCGCTTCGGGCGCTGCTTCAGCGGCGTGCTGCGACACGGCGGAGTGGACGGGAGTGTGGGCGCTAAACGGATCGTTCGTCGCGGACGCCGGGGCCGCCATCGCGGGCGATTCTGGCGTGGTCTCCTTGTGCGACTGCTTGCGCTGCGAAATCACTTCCAGCCAGGCGCTTGTAGCGCGTACCAGCACATCGAGGGCGGCTGAGTCGAGCGGCCCTCCTTCAGTTCCGGCGTCCGCATAAACCAGAGCAGATATCTTTTCTTTGAGCAGAAGCGGCAGCAACACAACCTTGCCCCCGGCAGGAGCTCCGAATTTCGAGGTGAAGTGAGCATCCATTTCCGCCGCCGCGGCGGTTTCCGCGTTTCGCGACTGCATGACCCGTGCCGCCAGCCCGGAGCCGGTATCGAGCCGGAAATCCTTGATCGCGTTGTTGTTCGAAAATCCGGTACCCTGCCAGCCGGTTGCCGATCCGCCTTTGATCACGAACAACGCCGCCCGGGCGCTATAGAAGACAGTATTTTCCAGCAACGCGCGCAGGATTTCTTTCTGAGTGGTTCCTGCCTGAATGGTTGAAACTGCCCTTTGCACTTCAGACAAGCCGCTTCCCGTTGGTTCGGCTTTGCCCGCCAGTGCGGGCCCGATCTCGCGCAGCACTTCCTGAATAATTGTTTCTCGCAGAGCTGGAAGCTGGCGTTCGAGCGTCTGGGCGACGGCATTACGGACGATCTCTTCAACCTTGGTATTTTCAGGCATATTGAGTCCGGAAATCAGCGGCAGACCGGCTTTTTCCCAAATTATAGGCGGAACCTGGGCATCGCAGCAGGTCACTTTGGTCATGTGCACCGCAGCAATTGTTATTGCGGTGTCCCTGTCCCGGAACCAGCCTTAACCAGCGGCAACTCGATAAAGCTCTCTTCGCCGGGAGCGTGATATACGCGCTGCACGGCCTTCTTGTAGTCTGCGGGCTTCGCCCAGAAGATCGAAGGAACGAAGGTCTGCGGATTGCGGTCGTAAAGCGGAAACCAGCTGGATTGAATTTGCACCATGATGCGGTGGCCGGGCAGAAAGACGTGGTTGGCAGCGGGCAAGGCGAAGCGGTACAGCAGCGGCTTATCGGGCGTAATCGCCTTGGGCTTCTCCAGGCTTTCCCGATAACGGCCGCGGAAAATGTCTGCTGCGATCATCAGTTGATATCCGCCCATGTGCGCATCCCCCGCCACTTCGTCGGGATAGACGTCAATCAGTTTGACCACCCAATCAGAATCCGTCCCGCTGGTCGAGGCGATCAGATTAGCGATCGGCTGCCCACTGATCTTCAAAGGATCCTCCAATACTCCCGTAGAAAATACCAGCACGTCAGGCCGGCCAGAAGCCTCACGCTGATCGTCAACCAGCCATTCCGACCAGGTTAGGCCATCGCCGTAGCCCATGGGCTGACTGGGGCGCGCGCGATACGGCACCGGCTTGGCCGGATCCGAAATATATTCTTCAGACCCCCCTCCTCCAGCTCCGGATGGCGTGAATCCCAGCTGTAACCCCGCATTCAGGTAAAGGCGGCTTGGGGTGATTGCGCAGTTGCTTGCACAGCCTGCAGGCCACGCGGCGAGGCGCTCCCATTGATTCGTTCCCGTTTCGTATGCGGTGACCGGAGCGACACCAGATTTCGGCGCATCATCCTTCAGGTAGTGGTCCAGGAACGGCCGCAGAATTTGTTGCCGGAAATAAACTCCCGTGTCGCTGTTGAATTTCAACGCGCCCAGGGTGCTGCCATCGCCAATTTCCTGACCGTGATGCCACGGCCCTAGGACTAAGAATACTTTGTCATTGCCCGTGTCCTTCGGCTTGATGGCTCTGTACACCGCCAGCGCGCCGTAGATATCTTCCTGGTCCCACAGGCTGTGCACCAGCATCACCGGCACTTTCAGCGGCTGTGCGGCGAGGATTTTATCCAACGCCTGCTCCTGCCAAAAGGAGTCGTAGCTGGGATGCGCAACCAATTTGTTCCAAAAGCCGATCTGGTCTAATCCATGGCGGCGTCCCAATTCCCCCGCCGACCCTGCTTCCATAAACGTGTCGTACTCGTCGAAGTGATTGGTCCACCACTTTTCATCATTCCTTCGCGTGGCGGACTGGTCGTAGATGTACGACATGTTGGCCTGGCGAAAGGCGCCATTGTGGAACCAATCGTCGCCCATCCATCCGTCAACCATCGGGTTCATTGGAACGGAAACTTTTAACGCAGGGTGAGGATTGACCAGCGCCATCAAAGGTAGGAATCCGTCGTAAGAAATACCTAGAATGCCGGCCTTGCCATTGCTCTCAGGAATATTTTTGACCAGCCAGTCGATGCTGTCGTAAGTATCGGTCGAGTGGTCGACGGGAGTCGGGTTTAGCGGGCCATGCAGCGGGCGGTTCATCACGTAGTCGCCCTCGGAGCCATATTTCCCTCGCACGTCCTGAATCACGCGGATGTACCCACCTTCAACGATTACGTCGGTGGCGTTGTCATAACCGTACAAACTCGGCCCGAGATGACCGCTGTGCACGTGATTGCTGAGCGCGGAGGCATTGTACGGTGTGCGCGTAAGCAGGATGGGCGCATTTTTCGCGCCCTTAGGGACGAGAATAACCGTGTGCAGCCTGACCCCATCCCGCATCGGGATCATGACTTCGCGGCGGGTGTAATCCCAGCTATCCATGACCGGATGAAAATTCGCCGGCGATTCACTGGGATAGTTGGGATACTGAGCCGGCGGGGTGGTCTGTGCGAAGAGGATTGGGATCGCGTGCGCGCAGCAGAGTACAAGAACGATGGCAGTGCGTTTCATGGATTCCTCCCATGGGGCTGTCAGGAAACCGAGAATTATAGTGGAAAGTCGTCGGCCTTCGACGGGGAAGTCCTCACCGTATCGCAAAGTACACCAAGTGGATTTGGACCGCCGGCCTCTGGGTTATGAGCCGCAAAAAATGCTCTTTCCGACCCTCTGGGCGTCGGCGTTAGTCCTACCCTTTTCCACCTTTTTTCGCGTAAGTGTGAGTCCACGTGCGGATTAGGCTGCAGGGGCGGATCATGATCTCCCGCCTTTCCTCCTCAATGATTTACCTCGACCTTGTTCCACGGTGTTCGACCCTGTTTTGGGGTCTGTTCCAAACTTGTTCCTCGTTTTGTTACTGAAAAATCCTTGGGCACATTACCCAACGATCTAGGAATTTTTCCCGCTGAAACGACCGTTGGTTTTCTTGACTAACGAACGTTGGGCTGAGGGCCGGCGCGCTATGGAATTTTAGCGCTCGAACGGGATAGAGTGGTTACGCGACATCCTATGAGCGAATCGAACGACAGCGTCGGTGACCTGCTCCGTGAGTTCTACGGTATGTTCGGAATGCCCGACGAGGGTCCTCCGCCAGACTTCAAGGTCAATGATTAGCTTTATGGATTATGATCTAGGCTACTTCGATCTTGATACCCGGGTGCTGGAACCACTCGACAACCCGTTCGGCCCCAGGTTGTCACCTATGTAGCCGGTACATTCTGTAACCCATGTCTCCGGGTTGGACCAGCGGCCGTTGGTTGCGGGGGCCCGATACGTACCGAATACGCAATTCGTGAGCATACCGTTTCGCAGCGAATTGATCCATTGCGCAGCCTAAATCTCACAAACGACGGCGAACTCTAGCGGAGATAATTTCCGGGTCGCCGACCACCCGACCGGAATGCGGCGGCGGGGGATGGCCAGCGTCTCTAGTACAAGCCCGTTACACGTCGCTTGCAAGATCCTTGTTGACGGAACTAAGATCGGCGCGCAGCTGAACAATCTGTAATCAGCCAAGAGTGTTCGCATGCGCAAAGTAGGATCGCGGGTCGCTATCACCCTGACCCTGGTCGCGATGACTTGGACAGTATCGAGCCAGCAGGTCAAGCGATCTCTTGGAAGCGACGCACCTCGAATCCAGCGTGCAGCACCAGCCGATGCAACCACCCTTGCGACGCGACAGCGTTTCTTAGAGATGTTTGCTCGGGCATACTTCCCGGGACGAACCGGCCAACTCCTGATCGTGCCGCGCGAAGGCGATTTCATCACGCGGGCTGACGTAGCGTACATGCACGGTTCGCCGTGGGCGTATGACGTAGCGATTCCGCTGATGTTTGCGGGCCGCGCCGTGAGAACGGGAACGTACTCGACTCCGGCCGTGCAGCAGGACATTGCGCCAACCCTTGCGGCTGCGCTTGGCGTGCAAATGCCTCCCACGACGACAGGCCGTGTATTACCGGTTCTACGCACGGGTTTCGCTCGGCCGCGAGTTGTCATGCTGCTCGTCCTGGATGGCATGCGCCGGGATTACTTCGATCGCTACGCCGCATCCATGCCAACGCTCACCGCCTTGCGCCAGCGTAGTGCCTGGTTCACTCAGGCGCAGGTTAACTTTCTTCCGACCAACACAGCGGTTGGGCACTCGACACTCTCGACAGGGGCCGATCCTCGTGTGCACGGAATCACCGGGGTCAGCGTGTACCAGCGCACGCAGCGCCG
>JBBSFW010000043.1:0-32647 GCA_038254805.1 Terriglobales bacterium | reverse complement strand
TGAATACGAGAAGCAGAAGACCCGCGAGCATCTGCGGCCTTCCAAAGCGCTCGCGGCTGAAAAATCTGCCCATTGCGAAGCGAGTGTTTTACCATGTCGGGGCGTCATTGGGAAACCTGTGGCCGCATCGAAATGACTGAATCGCTGTCCACTCCGGACGAACAACCTCAACCGCAGCTTAAGTCATCCCGGTTTCGATCATGGTTACGGCCACCGTTCAGGAACCACGGCGGCCTGTCGGCCCTGCAATTTATTCCGATCTACATTGCCGGTGGCTTGGCGCTCTTCGTTCTGCTCTGGACGGTTGCCGGTTACCTGCTTCCCCCAGGCGCGTTCAAACTTTGGGGCCAGCTGCTGGTCGAAGCGGTTTTTGCAGTCTCGGCGGTTGTTCCGGCATTCGCAATCTCGGCCATCGAGGACCGCCCGTTTGAGCGTTATGGACTGCCGCCACGCCATGCGTTCGGCAAGCTGTTCTGGTGGGGGGCGCTCTGGGGTTTGATCGCGCTTTCGGTTTTGCTGCTGACAATGCGGCTTTGCGGGGTTTTTTCCTTGGGAGGCCTCGCCCTGCACGGCGCGCGCATCTGGAAGTTCGCCGCGTTTTGGGCGCTGTTCTTTCTTCTCGTGGCAGTATTCGAGGAGTTTGCCTTTCGCGGATATCCGCTATTTGCCTTCTCCGAGGCTGCGGGATTCTGGCCCTCCGCCCTCCTGCTCTCGGTCATCTTCGGATACACGCATCACACCAACAGGGGAGAAAACTGGCTGGGAGCGCTTGGCGCCGGGGCCATTGGCCTGTTCTTTTGTTTCACGCTGCGACGCACCGGCAGCCTTTGGTTTGCGGTGGGCATGCACGCCTCCTGGGACTGGGCGCAGAGCTTCCTCTACGGCGTCCCCGATAGCGGCGAACTTGAGCCCGGCCACCTGCTGCAAGCTTCATTGCACGGCCCCGGATGGATTACCGGAGGCAGCGTCGGTCCCGAAGGCAGCGTCCTGCTATTCGTCCTAATCGCCGGGATGTGGGTACTGTTCGATCGCCTGCATCCAGGAAAGGCGCGCAGCCGCGACGGCCTCGCCTGGGACGATGAAGCCGGACGGCCAAGCCCGAGCGAGGAACGGGCCCCGGCTCCTGGCCATCACTACCAGGAATAGTGCACTGTATAGGTCACCACCTGCTCCCCATTGGGCGCAATCGTCACCGGAAACTCGATCGTCTGCGCGTCTTTTTTCCGGAATTGTGACGACTGCTCCGTCACTTTCCAGTTCGTCCAGCGATACAAGTGCTCGACCGCACGCACCTCGACGGCCTCTTTTTTATGATTGCGCAGCCGGATTTCGAATGACTCATCCATCCAGCGCTGGTTCGAATCCACGTGGTAATTCGTGCGCTTCCGCTCGCCGGTTACATCGAAAGAATTTCCGGTGAATACACGGATGGTTTCGTCTTTCGGTGTGTGGTCAATCACGTTTTCGCCGACAAACTCCAGGTGGCCGTCGGTATCGCGGCGGTAAAAACGCAGCTTGCCTTTGGGCAGCGGAATTCCCAGATGGTTGTTTTCGGAATTCTTGAACTCTTCCATCACCCACACTTTAGGGTTGGAAGCAGTGCCGTAATTTGCGTCCTGGCGAATCTGCTCCGGATTGTAGTAACCGTATTCCGCGAGGCGCGCGCCGTCGTAGATGAAAAGCCGCTGCGCACGTACGCCGGTCGAGCGTACGAATTCCACCTGCTTGGTTTCCTCATCGCGCAGGGTTGTGGGACGCTCGAGCGTGTAAAGGTGAAATTCGTCGAAGGATTTTTCCCGCACCGGCGGCGACATAGCATCATTCATTGCCTTGGCCTCGGCGGCGTAGGCGCGGCCGGTGGTTCCCGGTTCCTGGATCTTGCTGACGTCCCCCGCCATCAGCTTGATGCGCGCATCCTCAAACGTCTTGCCACTCTGATTGCGCATGGTGATCCAGCCAATCATGTCGAGCAGGTCGGACTTGCTGCCCGGCTGGTCTTGTACTACCACGTTGTAGTCGGACTGCCAGCTCATGCCTCCGCTGACGTAGGAAATCTCGGCATTGAATTGTCCGGGCGCATCAGTCCGCAGCTGCCAATTTAGCGTGGGTTTCAGGACGGAATCGGCGCTCAGCGCTGGAAAAATCGGCTGGCCGGGCAGTCCGAAGCGCAGCACGCCGTCGATCTCGACCAGCGGCTGCGTGGACGCCTGCTGCGGATACCCGCTGACATAGGCGGGATGAACAAATCCGCTGCGGACGATCTTCCCCTTTTGCAGCAGATCTTTGCCGTCAGGGGTGCGGCCCACGACAAAATCAATGGTCTTGCCCTCATAAAAAGACAGCAGCAGCTCCTGCGAAACTGGATCGTTGCGATAATTCTGCTCCAAAATTTGCAGCGCCCGCCCGCCCGGATCGCGCAGGATGACGGAGTCCGGTTCCAGATGCGCCGCAATTCCGGCAAACTCGGCATGGTTCACCCCCGGCTTCAAATCCAGCGGCACGTGCTCGCGCGCCACAAAGAAATTCTGGTTGTAGATGGTGAGCGCCGTGCCGCCGCTATCATCAGCCAACTTTCCTTCTCCCGGCGGATTTTGCGCCAACGCGGGCGCGGCGCTACCCACTTTCGTACTGAGCATTCCCGACAGAACCGCACCCAGCAGCAGCCCCACAAGCTTCTTCATGAAATCCTCCGGAATATGTGGACCTGGAAGGGGGGGGGAGAACTTTCCGATCCTATTCAGAGAACGTACGTGGGAAGGAAAGTTGCACGATTTGTACTGGGGTGAATTCTCCTATTTCTGGCGGTAACTGCACGACCGGAGCCACTCGACGCGGGCGAGGGCGCCCGCCCCACATGGTCGAAGAAATCAAATATCCAAATTCTTCACATCCAGCGCGTTTTCTTCGATGAACTTGCGGCGAGCTTCGACGTCTTCGCCCATGAGGGTGGTGAAGATGGTTTCGCACTCCGCGAGATCTTCGAGTTTCACTGAAAGAAGGGTGCGGCGCTCCGGGTCCATGGTGGTCTCCCAGAGTTGCGGAGCGGTCATTTCTCCCAGGCCCTTGTAGCGCTGAACGGTGAAGTCTTTCTTGCCTTCGGCGAGGACATGGTCAAAGAGTTCGCGGGCGTTGGCTTTTTCCACTTCTTCCGGCTTGGCGGATTTTCTTGGCGCAGGTTTTAAGGTTTTCTTTTGCACTTTCTCCGCGCCCCCGTCTGCAGCCTCGCTCTCAGCGTCAAGCGTTGGCTCGTCGCCGTTGGCGCCATTGCCGCCCGCGGCGCCCTTGGCGATGCTCTCGACCACGAACGGAGGTTCCATGAATGGTTCAATCTGTTTGAACTTTGAGAGCATCTGGCGGTACTCGGGGGTCGACGCCAACTCCCAGTTAATGCGGTGCTCGGCGCCCTGCGAGTTCACATAGCGTACTTCCCACAGGTTGTGCTCTTCGTCGAAACGCGGTTCGACTTCTTTGAACTGCAGTTCTTTCTGCAGCTTCTTCAATTCTTTTTCCAGCTTCTCGATTTTCCTGGGCTGAGTTTTCTTGTCGCCTTCAAAATCAGCGCGCTTGGCGAGATCTAGCTTCGGCAAAACGTCGGTCACGCGCTGGCTGCGCAGGCGCTTGTCCACTTTGTCGGAGAAGCCGAGATACTCATTGAGTACGGTAATGAACTTCGCCAGCGCTGAGCCTTCCAGCTTGGCCGCTCCCTCGCCGTAGCGGACGATCATGCCCTCGGCGGCGCGCTTCACCATGACCTTCACGTACTCGCGGTCGTCTTTGATGTACTGCTGGGACTTGCCCTTCTTGATCGAGTACAGCGGCGGCTGCGCAATGAACACATTGCCACGCTTGATCAGGTCTTGCATGTGGCGGAAGAAAAACGTCAGCAGCAGGGTGCGGATGTGGCTTCCGTCCACGTCGGCGTCGGTCATCAGAATGATTTTCCCGTAACGCAGCTTGGCGGGATCGAAATCCTCTTTCGAGATGCCGGTGCCTAGCGCGGTGATCATGGCGCGAATTTCTTCGTGGCCAAGCATCTTGTCGTAACGCGCTTTTTCGACGTTGAGAATTTTTCCTTTCAGTGGAAGGATGGCCTGAAAGCGCCGATCGCGGCCCTGCTTGGCGGTGCCGCCCGCGGACTCGCCCTCCACCAGGAACAGTTCGCAGCGGTCGGGCTGCCGTTCGCTGCAATCCGCTAGTTTGCCGGGCAGGCCACCGCCGTCGAGCGCGCCCTTTCTGCGAGTCAGATCGCGGGCTTTGCGGGCGGCTTCGCGGGCGCGGGCCGCGTCCACCGCTTTGTTGATAATCTTTCGCGCCACGGTTTGATTCTGTTCCAGGTACGCGCCCAGCCGCTCGTTTACGAATGCCTGCACGATTCCGGCGATATCGGAGTTCAGCTTGCCCTTGGTCTGGCCTTCGAACTGCGGCTGCGGCAGCTTCACGCTGATAACTGCGACCAGGCCTTCCCGCACGTCGTCGCCGGTCAAATTTTCTTTCACGTCTTTGAACAGGCCCATCTGCTGGCCGGCGTAGTTGATAGTGCGGGTGAGCGAGGTGCGGAAGCCGGAAAGATGCGACCCGCCGTCCACGGTGTTGATGTTATTGGCAAAGCTGAAAACGCTCTCGGAGTAGCCGTCGTTATATTGCAGACCAATCTCCATGGCCACGCCGTCGCGATCAGCTTCCATGTAGATCGGCTTGTCGTGAAGGACTTGCTTGCCGCGGTTCAGATGCTTGATAAACTCCGCAATGCCGCCGTTGTATTTGAACTCGGCCGACTTGGCCTCGCCGGTTTTGGCGTCGGTGGTGCGCTCATCGGTCAGCGTGATCAGCAGGCCCTTGTTCAGAAAGGCAAGTTCGCGCAGGCGCTGCGCCAGCGTGTCATAGTTGTATTCGGTAGACCCGGTGAAAATGCTTTTGTCGGGCAGGAAGCGGACCTTGGTGCCGCGCTTCTTGCTGGCGCCTGATTTCTTCAACTTGCTGGTGGGCTCGCCCTTCGAATACGTCTGCTCCCAGGTAAATCCATCGCGCCAGATTTCAAGCTCCAGTTCTTCGCTGAGAGCGTTCACGCAGGAGACCCCAACGCCGTGCAGTCCGCCGGAGACTTTATAGGTGGATGAATCAAATTTTCCGCCGGCGTGCAGCGTGGTCATCACCACTTGCGCGGCGGGAATTTTTTCTCCATCAATGTCCATCGTTTCCGTGGGAATGCCGCGCCCGTTGTCCACCACGGTGATGGAGTTGTCGATGTGAATCGTGACTTCGATTTTGTCGGCGAATCCGGCCAGCGCTTCGTCCACTGAGTTGTCGACGACTTCATAGACCAGATGATGCAGGCCCAGATCGCCGGTCGAACCGATGTACATTGCCGGGCGTTTGCGGACGGCTTCCATGCCGCCTAGAACTTTGATCGAATCGGCAGTGTAGTCGCCGTTCGAGCCGTTCACTTCAGCTTTGACGTTCTTGACCTTGTCTTCTTTAGTTCGATCCGCGAGTGCGGCTGAGTCGATCTCTTTCGTCGCCATTCGGGTGTGAAAGCCAGCTCTTTTCTCCTACCCTTTAAGACCGTAAAAGGCGGGGTTTACCCGTGTACTTTTGACGCCTGAAAACGGAGTCAAATGACTGAAATTATAAATACTTACGGGCATCAGCGATTACCTACAATTATAGCACGCAATCGGGTTTTTTCGGACGACGAACAGGGCCAGTAACCCCCGCGTTTCCAAACACTTTTAGGCGAGTGGGAACGCAAGGACTCCGCTTCCCATTTTTGGTGACGAATCCTTGGATAATGCCCATGAAAGGCGTCCAACGATTGCGTGCGAGGACCACCTGTGCGCACCCTTTTTGGGGATATCAGGCGCTTACGGGTTACGGCTCCCGTGCCATTCCCGATACCTCCCGACACTCGGGTGAGCGGTGGCCACCTGATAAAATAAAAGTTCCCTATGAGTGTTCCTGTTTCGCAGATGTGGACCGTGGCCAGCTATGTGCTCAGGCAGAAGATCGCCAGGCGCAAGCAGTATCCGCTCGTGCTGATGCTCGAGCCTTTGTTCCGCTGCAACCTTGCCTGCGCCGGATGCGGCAAAATTCAGTACCCAGCTCACATTTTGAAGCGGCAGCTCTCGGCGGAGGAGTGCTTCAATGCGGTCGACGAGTGCGGCGCCCCTATGGTCTCTATTCCTGGCGGCGAACCACTTATGCATCCCGAGATTGACAAGATCGTCGAGGGCCTGGCCGCTCGCAAGAAATACATTTACCTATGCAGCAACGCGCTGCTGCTCAAGGAAAAAATCCGTCTTTTCAAACCGTCGAAGTACCTGACCTTAAGCATTCATCTGGACGGCGAACGAGAGCATCACGATCTTTCCGTCTGTCGCGAAGGCGGGTACGAGATTGCCGTCGAGGGCATCCGCGAGGCATTGAGCCGCGGCTTCCGCGTGACCACCAACACCACATTGTTTGACGGCACTGATCCCCAGAGCGTGCGGGCTTTCTTTGACGAGATGATGGAACTCGGCGTCGAGGGCATGATGATTTCGCCGGGATACTCCTACGACAAAGCTCCCGACCAGCAACATTTTCTGGGACGGGCCCGAACTCGCAAGCTGTTCCGCGCCATGCTTTCGAATCGCAAGAAGACCTGGCGCTTCAACCAGTCAGTTCTCTTCCTCGAGTTCCTCATGGGCAAGCGCCATTACACCTGCACTCCATGGGGAATGCCGACGTACAACATTTTCGGCTGGCAGAAGCCTTGCTATCTGCTGCAGGACGGCTACGCCGATACTTTTAGGGAGCTGATGGAATCAACCGACTGGCAGAATTACGGGACCGAGTCCGGCAATCCGCGCTGTGCCAATTGCATGGTGCATAGCGGTTACGAGGCCTCGGCGGTCAACGATACATTCGGATCGCTGCGTGGTTTCATGGATACGGTGAAGGCGACGTTATTCAGCAGCTATACGGACGCCGGAGCCGCGCGTTTGTTGGATCAGTTGTCATCCCCCGAGCCCGCCGGACCGCTGGTGCAGATCGAGACGCAGTCGTTAGAGGAAACACGGGCGTGAGCGTTCCCCAACGTTCTGTCACCTCACAAGAAGCAGATGCTCTTGAAGTAGTTGCCGGGCGAGAGCGTGAAAACCTCGAAGGCTGGATCCCCGAACTTGCCCGCGCCGAAGAAATTAGCGCTGCCCTGGAAAAAGCCTTCGACTATCGCGGTGACATCACCATCACGCTCAAGAGCGGAGAAAAGATCGAAGGCTACATCTTTGATCGCCGCACCGGAACATCGCTTTCCGACTCCTTCGTCCGCCTCTACCCCAAATCCGGCGATCAAAAAATTCTTATTTCCTATGCCGACATCGCCGCTCTGGCCTTCAGCGGCCGCGACACCGCCGCCGGCAAAAGCTGGGAAGCCTGGATGAAGAAGTACAACCAAAAGAAAGCTGCCGGCGAGAAGAATATCGCGCTGCATCCGGAAGCGCTGGAGTAGCCAGTCCCGTGTGGCGCGGGCGCCCCGCCCGCGTGTTGCTTCCTATACATGGCCTCCGGTACGGATCTCACCGATTGCGCGCTGTGAAGGTCAGTTTCCTAATCAACCCGTCCACCTCATCCTCGCTACCACCCACGAACGTGAACGACACGATGTATCCCTTCTCAATCATTACCAACCAGCTTTGCCACATGGTCAGCTTGCCTCGTTGCTTGCTGAAGTCTCCGCGAACAAGCTGCTTTTCGCCGCTTGAGAATTTGTGCGGCTCGTTCACAACTTTGAACCCGCGCCGCTCGGCTAGTTCCGCGATGGGCCCAAAGTAGTCGGCGGCGGTTTTGACTCCGTGATAATTCACCTGGCCCTCGGCGGCGATCACAACGGCGGAGTTGATGGTCTCGCCGGGAGCTCCGGGAGGCCGCTCGAAAGCAGCTAGTAGGGCCTCAGCCCCGTTGGCGCTGGCGCTGCCAGCGTCGTCTTTCAACTCGCCTGCACTGGCGTCAGCGTCGGATCTCTGCATATCGCCGGTGCGATCAACCCATCCGAAGGGAACTCTGTAGGTAAAGCCGAAATGCGAGCACGTGAGCAGGCCGCCGCCCATCGGGCCGCAGGACTGCACATGCGTCTTCATCGCAGATTTTGATGTTTGTGATTGCTGGGCGGGAGCATACGGCACAAACCACAGCACTAATGCCAACAGGCAAAGATTTCCCCCCCGCAGCACTAGCCCGACAAAACCACGGCGCGACGGAAAACCGCATCCTCTCAATAAAATCATGTTCGCTTATTTGTTCGATGCCCTTGGGCCGGCCTTAAGCAGCTTGCGCCAGTACCGGCTGCGAACATTGGGCGCAGCGCCGCGCATTGAGCGGAATCTCGCTCAGGCATTCGGGACACTTCTTAGTAGTCGGGTCGGCTGGGAACGGGGCCTTGCGGGTGCGGGCCACCAGCAGGTTCACCGGCGTCACCACAAAAAAGTACACCGCCGCCGCAACCAGAATAAAAGTAATCGCCGCGTTGATGAAGTCACCCAAGGCGAAGATGCTTCCGCGGACGGTGAAGGTGATCGCCGAAAAATCCGGCTTGCCGGCGATGGCTGCGATGAGCGGGGTCAGCAGGTCTCGAGTGAAGGCCGAGACCACGCTGGCAAAAGCCGCGCCAATGACAATGCCGACCGCCATATCTACAACATTGCCGCGAAGAATGAACTGCTTGAATCCGCTGAGCATGGAAGGTCTCCTGAATGCCGGTCGCCAATGTATGACAGGCGTTCCCGAGAGGTCAAGCCGTACTGCCTCTTTATCTCGGGAGAACCTGGAATGCCTAGGCTATTTTTCGCTTCTTTTGCCTAGCCATACAACGCGCCATACAGAGTAGCGTCGTCTGTTGGTCCTGTGTCAAAAACCGTCCCTGCTCTGGTTGGTGCAAATTGAGGAATAGCCGGTCGGTGACGCCCTTTACACCATTATTATGGATGACGGCTTGGCTCGTGCCACCGTCATGAGTGATCTTCTTGTTTTCCAGAACATCGCGGCCGAGGCACGGCTCTTTATATCAAATCCGCATGGGCATGACAATGTAGCGATATTTGTAGTCTTCGCCTTCGGCGGGGCGGAGCTGGCCGGCGGACTGTTGGTCTTTCAGCTCCAGGCGGACGTCGCCGGCGCCTACGGCCTTGAGAAACTCGGTGATGTACTGGGCGTTAAAGCCGATGGTTAGCGGCTCTCCGTTGTAGTCGATTTCGATCGAGTCTTCGGATTCACCGGTCTCCGTGGATGACGCGGAAAGTTTCAATTCGCCCTCTTCCAGCTTCAGCCGCACAGCGCGCGAGCGCTCATCGGCAAACTGCGCCACGCGCGAAATCGCGGCCCCCAGCTCTTCGCCATGTAGAGCAATGCTCTTGTTGTTGTCCTTGGGCAGGACGGCCTCGAAATTGGGGAATTGCCCAGTAAGCTGGCGCGAGGTCAGAAGCCGCGGCCCGATGCGGAAGAAAAGCGTGGATTCGTCCTTCGCAAATTCAATGGTCTCGACATCGGTCGCATCCACCAGTGACTTCAGCTCATCCATGGCTTTCTTCGGCACCAGCGTCTTCAGTTCGCCGGAGACGCCTTCAAACTTCTCGCCGCCGCGCTCGACGTGCGCAAGACGATGCCCGTCGGTGGCAACCATGGTGATGGATTCTGGCTTCAGCACCATTAAGGCGCCATTCAGGGTGTAGCGGGACTCTTCATTGGCAATCGCAAAGCCGGTCCGGGCAATCATTCCCCGTAGCACTTGCGCCGGTATTTTCACCACTCCTGCCGTGGGAAAGGCTGGCAGGCTGGGGAAGTTCGAGCGTGCCATGCCAACCATCTTGGTATTAGACCGCCCGCACCGGATACTTACCCAGTGATTTTCCAGCAGCTTGATGGTGATGTCCGCATCCGGCAACAGCTTCACATAATCGTGCAGCTTGCGCGCCGGTATTGTGCACGAGCCTTCTTTCTTCACTTTGGCATTGCAGGAAGTTCGCAGGCTGAGATCGAGGTCCGTCGCCGTCAACGCGAGCCGGTCGCCGCCGGCTTCGAATAAATAATTCGAAAGAATGGGAATCGTCGTCTTGCGCTCGACCACTCCCTGAGTCGCCGAGAGTTCCCGGAGCAGTTCGAATTTGCTGACCGTGATTTCCATGGTGGTCGTTCCCAGTGCGGACGCAATGGCTTCTGCCGGCATAAACGTGAATCCCCTCTTGCGCTGCTACTTTGAATACTCGGTTATATCAAATCAAAAACCAGTAAAACCAGTAGTAACCGTAGGTACGCCGGAAAAGTGGAAATTCGGCTCAAGTCCAGTGCCTGCTTTCATTCCCTGCGCTACCTTCGTGTCCAAGATCAGGCCGGTTGCTTGCGCTCAGACTAGCAAAACTGACTGGATGAGAAGTTTCGCCCGCTCTCTACACAGCTTCCACAACCTATCCACAACCTTGGTGCCGCAAATCCCGTCCCATACTGCAAATCGCGGCCGTCGCCGCCGGTCATGCGCTCAACTGCTCCGTCAATTTGTTCAGCAGCCTGTTTAAATCCTTATCAGCTTTTCGCGTCTGCTCGATCTTCTCGACGGAGTGCAGCACCGTGGTGTGATGCTTCCCCCCGAACTGCCGCCCAATCTCAGGCAAAGAAGCTTCGGTCAGGTGTTTGGCCAGGTACATTGCAATTTGTCGCGGATAAACAATGGCGCGGGAGTTGTTTTTTGCTTTGATCTCCACCAGCCGCAGCCCAAATTGTTCTGCCACCGCCTTCTGAATGGATTCGATGGTGACTTTTCTCGCCTGCGAATCGATAAAATTTTTCAGCACCTGCTGGGCATAGGGAAGGCTGATCTCCGTGCCGATCAGCGAAGAGTGCGCCACCAGGCGGATCAGCGCGCCCTCGAGCTCCCGTACGTTCGACCGGATGTTTGAGGCGATGAACAGCGCTACGTCGGTGGGAAGCATGACCTGCTCCTGCTCGGCTTTTTTCTGCAGGATGGCCACCTTGGTCTCAAGGTCGGGCGGCTGGATATCGGCGATGAGTCCCCACTCGAAGCGGCTGCGCAGGCGGTCTTCGATCTCCGGCAGTTCCTTGGGAGGGCGATCGCTGGCGATTACGATCTGCTTCATGGACTCATGCAGGGCGTTGAAGGTGTGAAAAAATTCTTCCTGGGTGCGCTCTTTCTGCGCCAGGAACTGGATATCATCGATGAGCAGCACGTCCATATTACGGAACTTGTCGCGAAAACTGCTCATCTTGTCATAACGCAGCGAGTTGATCATTTCATTCGTGAACTTCTCGCTCGACACATAACAGATGGTTGACTGCGGCAATGTGCGTTTGACTTCATGCCCGATCGCCTGCATCAGGTGCGTCTTGCCCATGCCCACGCCCCCATAGAGGAACAGCGGGTTATAGGCTTTCGAAGGCCGCTGCGAAACCGCCTGGCAGGCCGCGTGCGCGAACTGGTTTCCGCTGCCGATCACGAATGCGTCGAAGGTGTATCGCGCATTCAGTTGCGCCGCGCCATCCCAATCAAATCGCGCCTGGGATCCGGCGGCAACCGCAGGCGGCGCGGAAAGACCGCCATCGTGCCGTACCGGAGTCGCTGCCGGATCGTCCTCAGGAGTGACGAAATGCACATCCTGATAATCCATGTTGAGGTTGTCGAGCGCCTCCTGGATCAGGTCGGCATATTTGTCTCCCACGTGACGAAACTCAGCCGTAGGAACGCGGACGTACATGATCCCTTCGCTGGAATGGCTGTAGCGTGTGGGTTTGAGCCAAGTGTCGTACGAATGGCGGTTGATTTTTTTTTCGAGCGCATCCAGGATGCGCAGCCACGGATTCGGAGTTAAGGTAGGGCTTGGTACGGACATAAAGAATTCAGTGCGGGGCCGCGGCTGGAGCAGCGCCTGGAATACGTGCTTGAGTACAGTATCGCTTCAAGGCCAGCAGAGAGCAAATACTTTTATGAGCCGGCTTCAGACCAAACAAATGGAAGTGACAGAGCGGCATACTAGCACAAAAATTTCTCCGCGTGGAAATCTTTCCAGATAAAGAATGCATGCAAATTTGGCAACCAAGCGCGAAGAAAAATTTCTGTCAAGTAGCAAAGTCGTAAATGCCGCAAGACTGGTGCACAATTCCCTTTTAGATTTCCCCGAGCTAAGCTTGCTGGCGGGCTGGTTTGTTACGAATTCGGAACACGCCCCCGCCGGCACCATAATTAGGACACTACCAGCGCCCCTCTCGGTTTACCTCCTGCCGATTCGTCATTTATACTTTCTATTCACTAATTCCTAGCATTCCCACTTGCTCAAGACAGGAGCCCAGGATTCTTCATGCCGAAACGTACATTCCAGCCTAACCGTCGCCACCGCTCCAAGACGCATGGCTTTCGCACCCGAATGAAGACTAAGAGCGGACGCGCGGTCATCTCCCGGCGCCGGGCCAAGGGGCGCAAGCGAGTTGCCGTGAAACCGGGTTTCCGTGAGTAGGCGCCGGGCCCCTATTTCGACCGTGGACTGAGACGTGGGCGAATCCGCTCCCCAAAAGTCGAAGAAACGGTTTTTTAAAAGCCAGCGATTGTTGAGGCATTCGGATTTCGAGAAAGTATACAAGCAGGGGAAGCGCCATTTTGCGGCACACATGACGGTGTTCTATCTGCGTCGCGGGGACGCCGCTTCAGGATTGCGAGTAGGCTTCACGGTGGGCAAAGTGTTGGGGGGATCTGTCCAGCGCAATCGCATGAAGCGCATGCTGCGTGAAGCGGTGCGGCTGAATTTCCCGGGGGATCGGACGCCGGTGGATGTGGTAATCAATCCCAAGCGGTCACTGTTGTCCACCGGTTTTGGCGAGCTGCAAAAAGAAATCATCAGAGCCTTTGCGGTAATCGGGAAATCGTTGGAGAATCCTAAGCTGGTGAAATCTAAAGACGAGCAGGACATTTGAATTTGACCCATATTCCCAAGTCCGGGCTTTTGGCGTTGCTTCGCGGATACAAATGGGCTCTGTCACCCCTGCTTCCTACGGCCTGCCGCTACGTGCCGACCTGTTCCGAATATGCCGCCGAGGCGATCGAGTGCCATGGGGTCATGCGGGGATCGGCGTTCGCGATCTGGCGCCTGCTGCGTTGCCATCCCTTCGTGCACGGCGGCTTTGATCCGGTGCCGGTAAGCGCGCCTCTGATCGACCGCAGCCACATTTGCAGCCACTGAGTTCGAATGCCAGAGTATAAAAGCCCCCAATCCGAACCCGGCATGGAGCGCCGCTTCCTGCTGGTCTTCCTATTGATGGCGGTGGTCATTTTTGCCTCCCAGCTGCTAATGAAGAAGTACATGCCGCAGCAGCCGGCGAGCAACGCCCGGCCGGCACAACAGCCCATTCAAGCGCCGGCTGAGCAAAACCAGAATTCGACGCAGGCCGTGGCGCCAGGCGGTGGGGAGTCCCATTCGGCCGCTTCCACAGCCCGCAGCGGTGCGGGTGCCTCGAAAACAGCGGCCGTGGTCGCGAGTTCGGAATCCGAAACCGTCATCGAGAATGATCTCTATCGCATCACTTTCACCAACCGCGGCGCCCAGGTCAAGTCATGGGTATTGAAGAAATTCAATGACGACCAGGGACGCCAGCTTGACCTGGTGAATCAAGCGGCATCGGCGCGTTACGGGTATCCCCTATCGTTGTGGACCTATGACGACGCGATCAAGAATAAGTTGAGTACCGCGCTCTACGTGGCCTCCGCCGAGGGCAGCCTCAACGCTCCTGCGAATCTAAGGTTCGAGTATTCCGAATCCGGCCTCACCGTTCGCAAATCTTTTCAGTTCGACCACAGCTACGTTGTCCGTGTGGAGACGTCCGCCTTCTCCAACGGCACTCCGCTCTACGCCTTTCCCTCATGGCCTGCTGGATTCGGCGACCAGACCACGTTCCCGGCATTCGGTTCAAGCCAATTCGAGTACCAGGTCAATAATGACACCGAACACGTGGCAGTAAAAAAGGTTTCCGGGGGCAGCACGTTGCACGGGACCTTCGATTGGGCCGGAGTAGGCGACGCGTACTTTGGGGCAATTTTCATTCCGGATAACCCGGACAATGCGACTGTCGTAACTTTGCATAATGCCATTGAGGTTCCGCCAGACCCAGGTAAGCCGAACGAGACCAAACCCGCAGACATTGTCGGAGTTGCGTCCGGTCATCCAGGAGAGTCGAGCCAACGCTTATTCGTGGGGCCGAAGTCGCTCGAGGTGCTCGAAGCAGTCCACGTTCCCGCGATCAGCGGCGCCGAAAAAGATCTTCGCAGCATGGTGAACTTTGGCTGGTTCGGCGTAATCTCGCGCCCTTTGTTTATCTGGCTGCGGTGGACGAATAAATACGTCCATAACTGGGGCTGGTCTATCGTGCTCCAGACCCTCATCATCACCATTGCCCTGCTGCCCTTGCGAATAACGCAGATGAAGTCTGCGCTCAAGATGCAGAGGGTGCAGCCGCAGATGAAGGCGATCCAGGAAAAATACAAGAAGTACAGCATGCGTGACCCGCGCAAGCAGGACATGCAGAAAGAAATCGGGGCGTTATACAAGACCCACGGGGTAAATCCGGTGGGCGGGTGCCTGCCGCTGCTGGTGCAGATGCCGTTCCTCATCGCCTATTACAAAATGCTGGGTGCGGCCATCGACCTGCGCCAGGCACATTGGCTCTGGATCCACGATCTCTCTGCGCGCGATCCCTATCTGGTGCTGCCGGCGATCATGGTGCTCAGCATGTTTGCCATGCAGAAGATGACGCCGCAGGCAGGCATGGATCCCGCGCAGCAGAGAATGATGACGGTGATGATGCCGCTGATGATGGGCTTTATCTTCTATAATCTCGCCGCCGGTTTGAATCTGTACTACGCCGAGAGCAACTTGATCATGATTGCGCAGCAAGCCGTGATGAGCCGGACTGAACTGGGACGCGAGATGAGAGAGATTGCCGCAAAGCGGGCGAGAAAGAAAGATAAATAACCCGTTCGCATCGGTTAAGCCCTGCGGCGGCGAGACCTCCGGCGGCTTGGTTTGAGATGGTTTTCACGTTTAGGTATGTAGCTCAGTCTAAGGTCAGTGGATTTTTCCGTGATGGCTGACGGCTGAAAGCTGACGGCTTCTTTATGAACAAAATCGAATCGGCAAATCAGCTCAACACGTTCCTAGCCGGCATCGTAAAACACGCCGGTCTCAAGCTTAAGTACCGCATTACCGTCGATCCCCCGGTCTCGGATGACCGGGACTGGGAGCGGCCAGAGATATTGGTGGAATTCGCCGGCCCGGATTCTTCTCTTTTGCTCGAGCGTGGCGGCGAGCTGCTGCGGTCGCTGGAACTGCTGGCAATGGAAATGTTGCGGCTGGCCGGCAATGAGCACGAGAAGATCAGCTTCGACTGCATGAATCACCGCAAGGCGCGCCTCGATGAACTGCGCCTCTCAGCCAGCGTAGCTGCCGACAAAGTGCGCCAGAGCGGGACCCCATATCACTTCGCGCCCATGTCCTCCCGCGAGCGGCGCATCGTGCACCTCGCGTTGCGCGAGCAGCAAGACCTCCGCACCGAAAGCGATGGCGAGGGATTGCGCAGGTCGGTAGTGCTGTATCCGAAGGATTACAAATCTGCGCCCCAGTCCGGGTTGGGACGCCGCCGGTAGGCGTTCGTGATTTCGCTCAGTGCCTGAACCGGCCAGCTAAGTAAAGGATCAGCGACAGCACAATACTCAACACAATCGAAGTGGCCAGCGGAAAATAGAATGTAGTGTGCTTGCCGCGATACAGAATGTCTCCCGGAAGACGGCCCAGGGGAACACCGGTTCGCCCGAGGAGCGTCAAGGCCACCCCCGCGATGATGATCACCACGCCTAATCCAATCAGTATCTTGCCAATATCGATCAATAGTGCCTCCTAAAAGCAAAGGCCCCCGCGTTGCGAGGGCCTGCACATCCTGGGAAGGGCTTACTTCTTTTCAGCGGCTTCGCCAGCCTTGGCATATTTGCGGCGGAAACGCTCCACGCGTCCAGCCGTATCCATCAGCTTCTGCTTGCCGGTAAAAAACGGATGGCAGCTGGAGCAGATTTCCACGTGAATATCGCCTTTATGCGTGGATCGCGTGCTGAAAACACTTCCGCACGCGCACTGCACGCGAATTTCGTTATATGAGGGATGTATCGCTGCCTTCATAGGATCTCCAGATTCTGTTCTGAACCATTTGATTCTAAGGGATGCGCTCGGGATTCAGCAAACGCAGGCGAGCGAGGTTCAGAAGCTGGGCGAAGAAATTAACATTGCCCTCAAAGGAAAAAACGGCAGGGCCGACCCCCTGCCGTTTCTTCTGAAAGTGGGTTACTTCCCGCGGTTCACAGCCTTCTTCAGGTCCGCACCCGGACTGAATTTGGCCACGCGGCGGGCGGCAATCTTGATTGTGGCCCCGGTTTGCGGGTTCCTTCCATTACGCGCCTTGCGTTGCGAGATGGAAAACGTTCCGAAGCCGATCAGGGCGACTCGGTCTCCCTTTTTCAGCGCGCTGGTAATGCTTTCTACGCTCGTGTCGATGGCGGTTGCAGCCTGCGTCTTGCTGATGCCGGCGCCGGTAGCAATCCGATCAATGAGATCTGCTTTGTTCATCAATGGCTCCTGGGGGATGGTTCCTTGTTCTCAGCGATCAGGCGAATCGCCTGCAATTCGTCAAGCGGGGA
Source organism: Terriglobales bacterium (assembly GCA_038254805.1). GTDB lineage: Bacteria > Acidobacteriota > Terriglobia > Terriglobales > Acidobacteriaceae > Gp1-AA145. The sequence continues at coordinate 15,936 of JBBSFW010000043.1, read as the reverse complement.
ACCTCGCCGCCAGCTATTTAGCTCTCCGCTTTTCTGATTGTCAACTGTGGAAATCCGCGCCAGATGCCGACTATGTGCTCCCCCGTCCAGGCGAAGCCCGCAATCCCTCCAAATGTGAACGAGCTGTACGGCTCAGTCGCCAGCGGGCATGAGCATTTCCTCCGGCGCCATCTCCGGCAGTGGAGGTATCGCGGCAAACTGCTCCTCTTCGGTGGAATTCGCGAGCGCGGTTGTGGAAGCCAGACCTCCGGCGACTACCTGCGTCACCTGGTCAAAGTACCCCGTACCCACGAAACGCTGGTGCTTCACGCCTTCGTACCCGTCCGGCTCACTCGAGAATTCCCTCTCCTGCAGTGCAGAGTAGGCCGTCATGCCGTTCTGTTTGTAAGCTCGCGCAAGCTCGAACATGCTCAGGTTCAGCGCGTGAAAGCCTGCGAGGGTCACGAATTGGAACTTGTAACCCATCCCCGCCAGCTCGCTCTGGAAGCGCGCGATGGCCGCATCGTCCAGCTTCTTCTTCCAGTTAAACGACGGAGAACAGTTGTACGCGAGCAACTTGCCGGGATACTTTTCGTGCACAGCATCGGCAAAACGACGCGCCTCTTCCAGGTTGGGCTCCGAGGTCTCGCACCAGATCAAGTCCGCATAGGGCGCGTAGGCAATCGCCCGTGCGATGGCGGAATCGAGACCTCCGCGAATGCAGTAGAAGCCTTCACTGGTTTTTTCTCCGGTCAGGAACGCCTGATCGCGCGGATCGATGTCGCTGGTGAGAAGATGCGCGCTGTTGGCGTCGGTGCGAGCCAGCACAAGGGTGGGAACTCCCATTACATCAGCGGCCAGTCGCGCCGCTATCAGCTTTTGAATCGCCTCAACCGTGGGCACCAGCACCTTCCCGCCCAGGTGACCGCACTTTTTGGCGGAAGACAGTTGGTCCTCCAAGTGGACACAAGCCGCCCCGGCTTCAATCATGGCTTTCATCAGCTCAAAGGCGTTTAAGTTGCCGCCGAACCCCGCCTCCGCATCGGCCACCAATGGCGCAAACCAGCTCACGCCATTCTTTCCCTCCGAGTGATGAATCTGGTCAGCCCGGGTCAGCGCCCGATTGATTTTTCGCACCAGCGCAGGAACGCTGTCGGCGGGATACAAACTTTGATCCGGATACATTTCCCCGGCATTGTTAGCGTCGGCCGCCACCTGCCACCCGCTTACGTAGATCGCCTTCAGTCCGGCTTTGACTTGCTGGACTGCCTGATTGCCGGTCAATGCGCCCAGAGCTGGGACAAACGATTCCGTCTGCAGCATCTCCCACAGCGTTTCCGCGCCGTGACGGGCTAACGTGCACTCGATCTGCATGCTTCCGCGCAGGCGTTCCACATCATCCCAGCTGTACGGGCGCGTGATTCCTTTCCATCGGGGACCGGTATTCCAATCGATCATTCCTTTTGGTCTTGTTGGCTGTCCGTTGCTGGTCATGTTGTCTCCCTCTTATGCTGCTTCTGCATGCACGTATTAGACGGGATCGAATTCCCCGTTGAACACCATTGCCTCTGCAATCCGCCGCGCCTCCCGAAGGGTCTCTCCGGCGCCGGCGTCGGCCCGATCGGGATTTGAAAGCAGTTTTTCCAGCTCCTCATCAAAAAGCCGAGCTACAAATTCCGGGGTATGGGGCGCCAGGTTTCCGGAGTCATCCACCACCCCGCCATGCCGCATGCGCTGCGCAATCATCAGGCGGTAAATGCGGTCCGTGGCCAGGTCTTCCATGTAGCCGTCGAGCAGGCTTGCGCCTTTTCCGTTCAGCACGCCATTGCGATATCGAATTACGGTCTTCACCGCCGCCCGCGTCCCTTCCACAGTCTTCTTTCCGACGCCTTCAGGAGCCGGCCGCAGATTGGGAAAGCGCTCGCCATGCGGGACCCGCGCCTGCAACTGGTTGGGATAAGGAAACTGCTCAATCGCAATCGCGTTCTGATCGGGATGGCCGGTCCATGCGCCGTCCATGCGGGACCCGGCTTCATTTTTCTTGTCTTTTCTAAGAACATCGAGAGCACGTGAGTTCAGTTCGGCATCGGTGCGGCTGGGATAAAGCGCCGTCATGCCACCGATCGCCAGCACGCCGCGCTTGTGGCAAACCTCCGGCATCAGCTCGCGCAGGTTTTGGAAAAACGGGACATCGTGCGGAATGGTGTTACGGTCGGGCAGCACCCACTCGGGATCATTCAAGTTGAAGTGAATCAGGCTGGCCATGTAATCCCAGCGGCCCAGGTTTAACCCGAGAATGTGATCGCACAGGTTATAAAGGAACTCCTCCATTTGAAAGGCGAGGGGATGCGATTCCACCAGCGCCATGCACTTGATGGAGTGCCGCGGCCAGCCGCGCGCCTCAGCCATTGCCTGGAACAGCTCTTGCCACCACACGCCGTCGTCCGCAGACTCCGACTTCGGAATGTAAAAACAAAGAGGGTGTTTCAGGTCCCCGGGTTCAACCCGGTAAACGATGCTGGCGACGTCGAACAGCGAGGCCGAGGTAGGCTGCTCAAAGATTCCTGCCTGGTGAATGTGCAATCCACGCGGGCGTATCCAGATCACCACCGGGCTGGGCTGAATCCCCACTACCCGGTCGCGCTTCTTGTCCGCATACGTCAGCGAGCCCCGCAGCGCCGCCAGAATATTTTCTACGCCCAGCCGCTGGCGCTCCCATTCGTTGACCGTGGAATCTTCCAGATCGAGCATCACTCCGGGGGCCCCGGAATTCAGCATCTTCACAACCAGCTCGGCATCGTCCGCCGGCCCGGTCATTTGATTGCGCTGGTCCTGGCACCACTGGGGGAGTTCGATCCGCCAGCCGTTGCGCACCGCCGGCCCAGGAAAATGGTGAGCCGGCTTGGCGCCTGCCAGCGACTCATTCAGTGCCCGCCTGCGATCTTCGAGGAGCTCGGCTTGCCAGGCCGAAAACTTGGGGTGAAATGTCGCCAGGAACTCCAGAAAACCTTCCGGCAGCGATTCCCTGAACCCCGCCGGGGCGATGTTCATCCGGAATCCCGTGCTTACGTCCTCCGAAACCGTTGCCATGGTCATGCTCACTCCTATCCGAGAAGCGCCCGGCGAAGTGCGGGAGCAGGCGTCCAGTGCTCATTCTTGGCCGGTTTGGAGCGTTGGTCAAACGGAACGTTTCTATCACGGTGATAACTAAAATTGATCTGGAAACCATTGATCGATAAAGATATATTGTCACCGTGAGCAAGTTGGGTTGATCAGGGATGGAAATCCCCCAAATTGAGACTTTCCTGGCGGTCGCTACCTTCGGCGGATTTCACCGCGCCGCCGAAGCGCTGCGGGTTTCGCAGCCAGCCGTCAGCGCGCGCATTAAGGCGCTGGAAGAATCGTTGGGAGTAATGCTGTTCGTGCGCTCGCGCCACGGACTTACATTGTCCGAGGCTGGCCGCATCCTTCGGCCCTATGCGGAGCAGTTGCTCAAGACTGCGTCCATTGCTCGCCAGGCCGTGCATCAGCTTCAGCCCGGCAGCCAGGCGCCTTTGCAAATCGCGGCCGCGCTTTCCGTGTCGGTCTATTTTCTGCCCGATGTCCTCAAGAAATTCCAGCGGGCATTTCCCAAGGTGATCATCAGCATTCGCCCCGGCCATTCCAAAGAAGTGCTGGAGATGGTTCTCGGAGAAGAGGCGGAGATCGGCCTGGCACGCTCACTGCAACATCCCGAGGTCGAGACCATCAGCTTGCGCGAGGACCCGCTGCTTTTAGTGACCCATCCTACACAAGGTCCGTCGAAATCCCGCCGTGCGCGGCTGGAGCAAGTTGCCGCGTGGCCTTTGATTTTTTACGAGCGCGGTTCGAGTGATTGGACTCTGACGCGAGGTCTGTTCCGCAACGCGGGCCTGGTCCCCAACGTTGCGCTCGAAGTGGATACCATCGAGACGGCCAAGCGAATGGTCGAGCGCGGACTCGGTCTGGCTTTCCTTCCCCTGATCGCCGTCGGCGCTGAGGTCCGCCGGGGCGAACTGGCCACCATCAAGTTGCTGAATGCCGAACCGCTGCGCCGCAGTCTGGATCTGATTCACCCCCGCCATCGCCCGCTGCGAGCCGAGGCGCGTTCATTTTTGCAGGTAGTGCGGGAAGTGGTGCGCGAGCGTTCCTAAGCAAATCAAAAATCCCGCTCGCGGCGTCAGAAGTAGAAGGCTGGGAAGTAGAGAGCCGGGGAAGTTGAAAGCTGGGGAAGTACAAGGCTGGAGGTCTGCATTTCCTGAGTTCTCCACAATCCCTCCCATAACTCCACAGGATGTGCACAGCGCTTCCACCTTCGCCACTTGCGCGAAGGCGCAACACAGTGCACATTGAAATAGAGAATCGGTGATGAAGATTGCTGCCGAAGTTTGCCCGCTTTGTGGCGGAAGTGGATGGAAGTTTATCGGCAATGATCGCCGGGTGGTGCGCTGCGATTGCCGGTTGAAGCTGCGTTCCGGAGCGCTGCTTGCCGGCGCCCGCGTTCCCAAACGTTATGAGCATTGCGAGCTTTCAAACTTCGAATTCGAAGGCTCTCATGCCAACCTGGTGTCCGCACGCATGGCTGCCTGCAAGTTTGTTGAAGAATATCCGCTCGATAATACCGGTTTGCTGCTCATCGGCAGCATAGGTGTGGGGAAAACCCACCTGGCGACGGGAATCATCAAGGAGTTGGTCGTCAGCAAGGGCATTCCCTGCTTGTTTTACGACTACCGCGAGCTGCTGAAGCAAATCCAGAACTCGTACAACGACTCGGTCAAGGCCACCGAACTCGAGGTCTTGAGGCCGGTTTTTGAGACGGAAGTGCTGGTCCTCGATGAACTCGGCGCCGTGAAGCCGACCGAGTGGGTATGGGACACGGTCAGCCTGATCCTGAACACCCGTTACAACGACAATCGGACGACGATTATTACCACGAACTATCCGGATGATCCCGCACGAGATTCAAACGGGAATTCTGACTTTGCCCGTGCCCAGCGGGCCGCCCGCGGCGAAACTCTCGGCGACCGCATCGGAGAGCGCATGCGGTCCCGGCTGCACGAAATGTGCAGAATAATAAAAATGGAAGGCGCAGACTTCCGCCAGACCCATCGCAGCGCGAGCTTCCGGTAAACTTATCAGCCCAATTCTGCAAAGTCGGGTGTCGTATCCTAGTCCAGCGGATGCCCCGGGCCGAGTGCCTGCTCTCGGTCGAGCCGGCCGCCGCCTGTAGAGGGCGTGTGCCTTTAACAGCCGCATCGCGGCGGAAGAATGCAGCCCAGAGCGTAAGCCTTGGGATAGATGATAAAAATCCCCCGGCCCCGCAGGGGCGATAGAGACCTTCCGCAAAACCCCTTTATCCCTGCCGGAACACATCTGCCCGGCTGAGGGTCAGAACCACGGTCTGCGCCAGACGCTCCACCACCGCCAGATCGCCGTTATCGAAAGCAAACGGCTGGGTGGAAAAAACTTCCAACAGTCCGACTAGATCGCGCTCATAAAGCACCGGGGCCGCAAGAATGGAGCGGATCCCAAGCCGGAGGCAGGTATCGGAATCGACCCGACTGTCGGACTGCGAGTCATCGCATCGCAAAGGGCGCAAGCAGCGAAGGCACTCCCCGGTGAATCCCGCCGCGATGTCAACCTGAGTGCCTACGTCCGGTACCGCCGTCCCCGCCACCGCGCGGCAGCTCATTCCGTTGTCGTCGGCCAGTGCGACCGCTGCTCCCGTTCCCCGGGTGATTGACCAGGCGCGGCCGGCGATTAGAGTCAAGGCCGCATTCAGATCAGCGCCTAACGATTTGAATTCGTATTGGACGGTGGTAGAAAGCATGCCATTGCCGGGATGTTCCGGCTCTGTTTCCAGGCTCAAGGCGATGCTGGAACCAGCACCGGAATTGGTTGAACTCCGCACCCCTGCCACAGTCGAGTCGTCCACTACCCACCGCGGCGCCTTCCAGCTTCGAACTCCGGCATTCACCGTCAACCATTCGCGCAGCCGGGCGCGGGCTTCGTCGGGCAGGTCAGAAAAGCGCACGCCAGCGCGTCCCAGCGCGTCCGCCCAAGCCACGTAGCCGGTTGTCTGGAGATAAACCGCCGGTTCTCCCAGCGACAGGTGCAATGGGATGCAGGTGTGCGCCTCGAGTGGCGCCTGCGTCTGCATGGCCATGCCTTCTTCGCTCAGGTCAAGGATCATTCCGCCAGTCACACCGTCAAAGCTGGCGAACGCGGGCGTATTGACCTTCTGGCGGAGCGATTGACGCCTCTCGGGGGCCACATCATCGTTCACTGCGGGCCATCCTGACGCTCCCAGGCCGAATTGACATGCAACTGGCTGGCTAAAGGAGGGCTGTGCTCATCATGCGTGCAAAAAGAAATAATGAGAAGTACACGCGTGGGTACGGGGCCGGACCAATCTAAACCTGAAAATCAGTTCACAAAGAAACCGCCTTCTCCAAACCCGGGTCCGTACCTGGTCTAATCTGCCTAATGCCCGAGATAAAACTCCGCCAGTTCCATGTCCGCCGGGGTCGTAATCTTGATATTTCGCGGCGAGCCCATGACCACAGCGACCTTTTGGCCCGATCGCTCCACCAAAGAGGCTTCATCCGTTGCTACGAAGCCGTCTGCAGTTGCTTCGTCAAAAGCCTTCTTAATCACGTCATACCGGAAGCCTTGCGGAGTCTGGGCGAGAACGATCTTTTCACGCGGGAGCGTCGCCTTGATCAGGGCGCCTTCAGCGGTGCGCTCGACCTGCTTTACGGTGTCCACGGCAGGAACGCCGGTAATCGCCGCGCCGTACTTTGTTGCCGCCGCGACCACAGCGCGGATAGTTTCTTCCGTGACAAAAGGCCGCACCGCGTCATGCACCAGAATGATGTCGCCGGCAGCGGCCGCCACTGCATCCAGCGCATTGCGGACGGATTGCTGGCGGTTCTCACCGCCCTCTAGTAATACAGTTTTCTTTTTGAGAATTTCAGGCGCTTCCCGCTCCAGCTGTGCCTGAAAAGGCGCGATTGCCATCTTCCGGAGGGCCACAAATATTTCCGCCACCTCAGCGCTGCTGGCGACTGCGCGCAGCGTGCGTACCAGCACCGGAGTTCCGCCTAATTCCACAAATTGCTTGCTGGCAGCGGCTTTCAGGCCCTTTATCGCAAACGGTGAAGCCATGCGCGTACCCAGCCCGGCGGCGGGAATGAGAACTACTACCTTCATGCGGGCGATCAGTATATACGAGGTGGCCGTAGGCCAAGCTCAATCGTGCAACCGGCATTCCAGCTTTCGCAACCAATGTACGCACTCTCGATAGCGAGTAAGGCGGAGGGATCGTGAAACGCCGGCCCTGGATCTCCCTGATTGTCAGCTCGACGCTCATGGTCGTGGCCGCAGCCCTGGCGTTTGCCGTGTTACTGGCCGGCGCCTCGGTAGCTTTGGCGCGGCACGAGAGCTCAGACCAACTCGCCTCCCCGCGCGCTGGCGACGCGCCTGCCGCACTGGTCTTCGGCGGAATGGTCACGGACTCCCGTTGCGGAGCACGGCATCTCCGCAACTCTCACTTGAGCCCGGCTCAGTGCGCCCGGGCATGCGTACGCAAAGGCGCCAGCTATGTGCTGGTGGATGGCGAGCAGCGCTACACGCTCACCGGTGCAAGCGACATGCTGGACCCCTTGGCAGCGACCCGCGTAAACGTGACCGGCACTCGCCAGGGCGATAGCATTGTGGTCAGCTCGGCAGCGCCGCTTTTCTGATTCTATTCGGTCGTCTGGTCGGCAGCGGCCGCCTTCTTCTGGGGCTCTGCAGAATGGGTCACCTGATTGGCGGCGATCATCGCCTGCCGCGACTCGCTACGCATTCCCGCCCGCTCGTCCCATTTGCCAAAAATCATTTTTCCGGCGGTGGTCTGCAAGACTGAAGTCACCGAAACATCAATTGTTTTTCCGATCATCTTGCGCGCGTTGTCCACTACTACCATGGTGCCGTCGTCGAGATACGCAACTCCCTGGTTGTATTCCTTCCCCTCTTTCAGGATGAATACCCGCATGGTCTCGCCAGGCAGAACAATGGGCTTCAAGGCATTTGCCAGTTCATTGATGTTAAGGACCTCCACGCCCTGCAGCTGCGCCACTTTATTGAGATTGAAATCGTTGGTGATGATCTTGCCCTCATAAAGCTTGGCCAGTTCAATAAGCTTCAAGTCAACTTCCCGGACGCCGGGAAAGTCGTCCTCAACAATCTGCACCTGTAAGGAAGGAACCTTTTGCAGCCGCTGCAAGATGTCCAACCCTCGCCGGCCGCGGTTGCGCTTCATTGAATCCGCGGAGTCCGCCACTAATTGCAGTTCGCGCAGAACGAATTGCGGGGTGACAACGGTGCCATCCAGGAACCCCGTCTCGGCGATGTCAGCAATACGGCCATCAATAATGACGCTGGTATCCAGGATCTTAAAACTCTTCTTAAGCTGCTTCTCGCCGCCAAAGATCCCGCCCAGAGCAGAGAGGTTCAGCAGGTCTCCTTTGTTCGCTCCCACGATCAGGCCCACGTAAGCCATCAGCAGCATGACCATGATCTGCAGAAAACTTCGCAGCGGACTGTCGGCAAGGCTGTTGCGAATGACCAGGGCAAACAAGTAGGCCCCGAAAATCCCCAGGATGCTGCCAATCACTGCCCCGATCAGCCGCTTCAGGCTCATCAGGCGCAGCCGCCATTCGAAAACCACGACCGCCAAACCCAGTAGCGTCCCTATCGCAGCATCCAGTCGCTGATTTGGACCGAAGGGCCGAATCAGGTAGCAGGTGATGGCAACAAAAAGAATGAAGATTAGACGAATAAGAACTAGGTCCACAACACGGTCCCCCTCGAGACACGTTTCCTTACACGTTGTCTCGCGCCAGCCAAAAACAACTAGGCAAAGCAGCTGGCGGTCTTCTATTCGGAGCCGAATGATGGATGAAAAAGGCTCCGTCCCTCGATCCTCCGAGGATCAACAATGAACGCGAAAAGTATATACCTGCTCGCCAAAGATTGAATCTGCCCGATTCGGCCAGTACGGTTGGTACACTTTCTTTTTATGAAGGCAGTCGTCATCACCCGTCTGGGCGGCCCTGATGTTCTGGAACTACGCGATGTTCCCGAGCCCGTTCCTGGGCCGGGGGAAGAGTTAGTTCGGGTAGAGGCCGCTGGAGTCAATTTTGCCGACAGCATGGCCGCAGCGGGCGGATATCCTGGCACCCCTAAGCCTCCTCTGGTCGCGGGACGCGAGTTCTGCGGAATGCGCGCCAGCAACGGCGAGCGCGTAATGGGGTACACCCAATGGGGAGCATTCGCCGAGCTGGTTGCGGCCCGATCGGCGCTGTTGTGGCCGGTCCCAGCCGCCTGGACTGCAGAAGCAGGCGCGGCCTTCCCGGTTAATTTCTTCACTGCGTACCTGGCCTATTGGAAAGCCGGATTGCTGGATCATCCTCAGGGAACGCGTGTCCTCATTCATGCAGTCGCCGGCGGTGTCGGCACCGCAGCGGTCGCGATTGGGAGGATTCTAGGCCTGGAGATGTACGGCACGTCGTCCTCGGAAGACAAGCTGCAGCGGGTGAGAAAGTTGGGACTACAGCATGGGATCAACTACAAGAAGCAGGACTACGAAGACGCCGTCAAGGAGTTGACCTGCGGGGAAGGCGTGGATGTGGTTTTCGAAATGCTTGGCGGCGAACACACGGCCAAGAGCATTCGCTGCCTGCGCGACTTCGGACGAATCATCGTCTATGGCACTGCCACCGGGCAACGAGCGCAACTCGATGCCGGCGCGCTCTACACCAAGGGCGCCAGCGTGCACGGCCTCTGGCTGACATATCTCTCCGCCAAGCCCGAACTGATGCAGCAGGCGTGGAAGCAGCTTTACGCCTGAGCATCGCAGGGCCATTTGCATCCCGTGATCGGAGATGTGTTACCGGCAGAGAAAGCATCGGACGCGTATCGGCTGCTGCTCGAACGGAAAAACTTCGGGAAAGTTGTCCTAAAGATGTGACCGGTCGTTGTGTGGCGCGGGGCGTGTGGTGCCGGCGCCCTCGCCCGCGTTCATCTCCCCTCGAATTCGCCGGCCAGCTCCTTGTGCTTTTGTTTTGCCGCTTCCACCAGCGCCTGAAAAACTTTCCGCGAGCGCTCGTCCTCCTCAAACGACCGCTCCGGATGCCACTGGACAGCCAAAACAAAATGATCGGGCGCATTTCCTTCCACCGCCTCAATAATCCCGTCCTCCGGGCATCGCGCCGCAACCTTGAGGCCGTCGCCGATCAAGCCGGCCGACTGATGATGGCTGGAGTTCGCCGGGATGACGAGCGTTCCGTCCACGGCCATGCCTCGACCTTCAAGAATTGTCGCGAGCCTTGAGGTTCGCTCGATCTCAACTTCGTGCGCCACCGCCACCTGCCGTCCGGCCTCGTGATTCACCGGAGACTCAATGTGCTGCACTAGCGTCCCTGAGAGATAGACATTCAAAATCTGCAAGCCGTAGCAAATCCCCAGTACTGGCTTGCGCATGTTGAAAGCGTCCTGCAGCAACAATTCATCCACCGTGTCACGGCGGGGATCGGCGGCCTCGGTTTTCTCATGCCGCTGGGCGCCAAATTTTGCCGGATCCACATCGGCCTTGCTGCCTGGCAGCAGCACCGCGTCGCAGCGTTCGATCAGCTTCATGATCTCGGCCGGAGCCCGGTCGAGTGGGATTCGCACTGGCTCGCCGCCGGAAAGCTCCACCGCGCGCTCATATTGTGAAAAGGCCCGCTCCGCGTATTCAGGATCGCCGCTGTGAGGAAGCGGAATTGCGATATGCGGCCTCATGCGAACTCAGCTCGCGCGCTCAATTTGGTTAAGCGACTTGGCCCGCTGAAAGTGCCTGATTTCCATAAAGCTGGCCGAAACCATAACGATGGCTGCGACCATCGCCGCCGCGGGAATGGCAATATGCCGGTAAGCAAAAGTCATATTGGGATGTATGCCCCGCAATCGGGCCCCGACGACGGTGCCGCCTATTCCCAAAAGCAGGCTCACGGCAAACGAAAGCAGCGTCACTACAAAAGTCACCAGCAACACCCTTACCGGGATCAGATACCAGCGAGGCATGGGTTGGCTGTCTACTGAGGGCATCACTAATAACCTACACCAGCGTGCGGCTTCGGTGCATCACTCCGGGTGCGCTAGAATACCCACAGTGTCGCAAGCTGCTCAGGCAATTACGCGTCCGCCGGCGGAGATTGTCCGGGAGACCCCCGTTTCCCAGGCTCCGAACGGCATTTGCTATGCGCTCTCCGGCGAGATGAACATCCCTGGCGCCGACCTTGATCGCCTGGTGGCGGCGGTTCCCAAAGCAATTGCGGCCGCCCTGAACCGCAAGGCCTACTACTTTGTTCCCCTCACCGTGAACCACGGCGACCAAACCGTAATTGCCGATCGCTACGACGTGGCGCTGAGCGACAGCGCCGTATGCCATCGCAATCTGGAGCTGGGCGGTTCCCAGTGTGTCTTCATCTCCACCCGCTTGATGGACGATAAATTTTCCATTGCTTTCGAGTTTTATATCAACGTGGGACACGCCTTCGTGGAGTGCGCCGGAGTCTCTGGCGAATTCGCGGCCCTGGTCTGGAAGCAGGCGGAATCGCGGGTCCGGGGCGAAACCTCGCTCGACGCCTGGGAGTCGCGCAAGCTGGGTACGACCCACGGCCCCGACGCGGAAAAGCACAAGAATGAATACTTGACCGCTGCCTTCTCCGACGCTATTTCGATTTATCTTTTGTCCCTGTTTCTGGATGTGGATTATCACGACCTGCGCGAGCGCGATTACCCGCTGCTCGCGCCCGCCGCCATGGCCGAGCGCCTCCGCAAAATCGCCGAACTGTTTCCGCCGAATCCCGGCTTTGACTTTGCGGTGTATTACCGCAGGCGCGGTTAGCCATTCGAACTTCCTGAAGGGTCCCTGCTTGTCTCTCTCTTTTGGGGACTCTGGTAATCTTTCTAGCCGTCGATCTTCGGAGGGCGCGCTCATGCCGCGAAAGTGTTTCCTGCTTGCTCTCATAATCTGCCTGCTTCTCTCCGGCGCTGTCGCCCGTGCCGCCGATTCATATGCCGTCACCTTCGAGCGCAATGCGGCCGTGAAGATGCGCGATGGAATTACTCTCCGCGCTGATATCTACCGGCCCCAGAGCGAGGGCAAGTTCCCGGTGCTTTTGCAGCGCACGCCTTACGACAAAAACAGCGGCGTAAATTTTGGACTGAAAGCCGCGGCTCGCGGATACGTGGTGATCTTTGAGGACGTCCGTGGGCGTTACGCTTCCGAAGGCGATTGGTACACGTTCAAAAATGAGTCGAACGATGGATTTGACACCGTGGAATGGGCGGCATCGCTACCCTATTCCAATGGCAGGGTAGGAATGTTTGGCGGATCTTACGTCGGCGCCACCCAGATGCTGGCCGCCATCGCCCGCCCCACCTTGCCGGAATCTGCCCCGTGGTCACAGCCAGCAATTATCACGATGGCTGGACGTACCAGGGCGGCGCATTCGAACAGTGGTTCAATGAGTCATGGACCTCTGGCCTGGCGCAGGACACATTCAATCGCGCCATCCGCAACAATACCAACCCTCTGACCGGGATGTGGAAGCTTCCTCTTGCCACCTATCCTTTGTTTAATTTTTCGCAATTGCCCGCTGATGCGACGGCGAGCGCCGCCCTGGCCCCATATTTCCTCGATTGGCTTCGCCATCCCAGCTATGACGATTACTGGAAGCGTATTTCCATCGAAGAACATTTTGGCGACATCACAGTTCCGGCCCTGCATGTCGCAGCGTGGTACGACATTTTTCTCGGAGGCTCGCTGCGCAACTATGAAGGGATCAAGGCGCATGGCGGAAGCGACGCCGCGCGCGCCGGCCAGCAGCTGCTGATCGTAATCGGTGGCCATGCCGGAGGCGGCCGCAAGATTGGCGACATTGACTTCGGTCCCGCCGCCGCGGAATACGACGAAAACGACGTCACCCTTACCTGGTATGACTATCTTTTCAAAGGCGTTCAGAATGAATTCGCGAGCGGCAAACCGGTAAAGATTTTCGTGATGGGCCGAAACCAGTGGCGGCAGGAAAACGACTGGCCGGTGGCGCACGCACACAACGCGAAGTATTTTTTTCATTCCGGCGGGAAAGCAAATTCTCTGCGAGGCAATGGCAGCCTTTCGAATGCATCGCCCGCCACTGAGCCGGCCGATCAATATGTTTATAATCCGGGCACGCCGGTTCCTACCGTGGGCGGCCCACTCTGCTGTGATTCTGAGCACTGGGCGCCGGGTCCCAAAGATCAGCGCGCGGTCGAAGGTCGCGATGATGTGCTGGTGTACTCGACGTCTCCGCTGGGAGAGGATATGGAAGTTACAGGTCCCATCAGCGTCGAGCTGTACGCGAAGTCCTCGGCCGTAGACACGGATTTTACCGCCAAGCTAGTGGACGTTGCCCCGGATGGGTTCGCCCAAAACCTCACCGAAGGCATCATTCGCGCCAGCTATCGCGATTCCCAGGAGACGCCGGCGCTGATGACCCCAGGCCAGCCGTATAAATTCACGATTGATCTATGGGCCACCAGCAACGTCTTCCGCAAGGGGCATGTGCTGCGCCTGGAAGTTTCGAGCAGCAATTTCCCCCGCTTCGATCGCAACCTGAATACCGGCTACGACCGGCATTTGAACATGGAGGAAAACGCCAAGCCGGGCCAAGTCCTGGCGCCGGCGACGAACACCATTCTGCACGACCGGGAACATCCATCCGCGCTGATTTTGCCGGTGGTGGCTGCGCAATAAAGCAGCCAGGCCGATCGCCGTCATGTCACTCGCAACAGAAACGCCCGGCCGAAGCCAGGCGTTGATGTAAAACGCTGTCGAATCTACTAGCGACTATCAAAACGATGGTCGCAGGCCGGACAATTTGCAGCTGCTTCAATGGTCCAGTACACATGAGTCACATTCTTTGATCCATCGGAGTTGGACCGCTCATATGTCGTGCTACGCCCGTTCTCAGACTGCGCCGTCATTTGACCCCAGGTGTTCGGGTCGTTAGTGACCTCGGAAGTGCCGGCACCCCTGGGGGCGCCTGCGGCGATCGTGGTCGAACTGTCAAGGTGCGAGTAGATGATCGACAACTCGTCGTAGTCGTGTTTGTTGGGATGTGTGCTAAGCGTACTTCCCGCATTCGCCCCTGTATTTGAGAAGTAATCCATGCAGGTATTCAGCGAGCTACCGTCGGTGGACTGATGGTCTAGTCCGAAGGTGTGGCCGATTTCCTGACACACCACATGCTGCTTCTCGTTAGGGTTGTTATATGTGGAGGTGTTGAAGTACGTGTCGTTCATCTTGGCTGAGCCTTGCGTGATGTGTTTTGTGCCGTTGGCTAAGTAGATCGAAGCCAGCCCCAGCCAGCCGTTATTACCATAAGTGTTGTTACAAACCTGCACTGTTCCGGCCACCATCGGGCAGCGCCGTGTTGCGGTGCTGATATACGGCGCAAGGTTCATCACCGTAGAGCTGTTCCAGTCCGACACAGCTATATTGAAGTAGGTAGGCCAGCCATTGTTCATATTATTAGCTATCTTTAGAGTGAATGGGTTAGAGGTGCGCGCCCAATGATAGCCGCCCCATGAGTGGGTGGCTAAAAGCGGCATGGCGACGATCATTACTGCAACAAGCACTATAAGCACCTTGTGAGCATGTGAAAGTTTCATATGTATGGAGGCTCCGTGATGGGAATTGCTTGCAACCACTGGTAACTTCGAAGTTAAAAAACAGCCTTTACTCAGGCAAGCAATTTTACCTGAGTCCGCCCCTTTAATTCGAGTAAAAAATGGGAATAGATCTTCTTTGAAAACACCCGTCCCCTTTACCTTTTAAACTCAACAAGATACTTGATTTTTGCTCTCAGGGCAGCATTTCGGGTGAGGAGGATAACGGCCAAGTTCCGGTCTGTTATCAACGTGGCTGGCATCAGCCAGCCCACTTGCATGGTGGGCGGCGCCACTTTTTCTGAGCCGAGCTTTGCTGTGTCACGCGCGCGGGATTCCTCATTTGTGTAGATATACGTCTGGACCTCCGCTTCGCCGTCGCCAATTACTAACACCCGTCCGGTTGGGCTCAGAAACGGCTGCCGAACCACCACGTCCCGCCGGACCTTGAGCCCTGCATCGCGGAAGCGCTTCTCTAGCTCTTCGACCTTCCAAGAGGATTTACCTCTCGATTCGCTCGCCTGAGATCCCAACGGCGCTTCTTTTTGACTCGATTTCAGCGGACGACTGCTCCAGTCGAGAAATGCAATCTTCCATGCACGGTCACGTTTCTCGACGAAATAGGTGGACCAGAGAAGTATCATAATTTTCTCTCCCGTCCTGCGAGTGATCGTCGTCTCAGTCTTTGTGTAGGCCCATCCCATCTCCGAGCCGGACTTTACCCGAATCAATTCGGATTTACCAGGCGTTCCCGGCTCTTTCATTTCGGGAATTAAATGGTTATCGCGAAAGTCGGCCCAACCCTGATTGCGGTGACCGTTTTCGAGCACCACAATATCTGGCGCAACAATCGCCTCTATGCTCTTTAGATCTCTTTCATTGCGAGCTCTCTCGAACTGCTCGATGACTTTCCGAGTCTGGTCTTCGGTGCTCTCCTGCGCGAATGCCGGGAAAAACAGGGTCAACACGACCAGGGAGCGAATAAAGCTGGGGGAATCGTTGAGCATATAGTCTCTCCGTCGACCGACGTCCTAGGGAGCTGCAACAACTCGCAGACAAGTACCGTTCAGGCGATGCCCTAGCAGGCTGCTGAAAAACCACTCCTCATCCACCAACCAGTCGTGTTAAGAGTGGAGGCATGAGAGGCGTAGATCATCAGCAGAGTCAGATGTTCAGTTATTTGTCGCCGGAGACGCG
>JBBSFW010000042.1:0-32807 GCA_038254805.1 Terriglobales bacterium | reverse complement strand
TGGTTGGGAGGGATCGCTGGAGGGAAAGTTTTTGCCTTGGATCGGGTTGGTGGCAGATTTTGACTGGCATTACGGTGGACGCAAGTTCACCCAGACCTGCGGCGTGGTGGTGCCCTGCACCGCAAAAGTTTTTCGCCTGAACGCAAGCCGTCATGCGGTTTTGTTTGGCCCTCGAGCTTCTGTCTCATTGGGCAGATACACGCCGTTTGCGGAATTTCTAATAGGGATTTCGCACCAGACCGATAGTGGCGGAGGAATTTCGAACTCAGACACATCGTTCTCGAGGGCGCTCGGGGCCGGTCTGGATTACAAGCTCATTAAGGGCATCGCCTTGCGTGTCCAGGGCGACTCGATCCACACGAATTTCTTCGGCCAAGGCGAGAATGACCTTCGGCTTTCGACCGGAATTGTGTTCCGATTTTGAAAGACAACCTGGTAGTTTGCTTAATCTATGCTGATTGCGGGGCAACATAGTCGGGGGGTGGCGCCGCACCGGCCCCGAAAAAATATTGCTCCATCTGCTTGACGATGACTTCCTGATCTTCCCGCCGGGCCGGATTCAGTCGATATTCGTTGAGCAGCATCTTGCAGAACTCAGTCCATTGGTTCCACGCCTGCTGCGATACATTGTCGTAAATTTTCTTTCCCAGGTCCGTATCAAACGGCGGCTCCTCGAGGCCGGGAAGCTCCTGGTGCAGCTTAACGCAGAATACTTTGTGCTCTGCCATGACGGGGCTTGGTAACTCCTGAAAAATTATCTCACAGAGCGGCCACTACCCTGAAAAAGCCGAGTGTCTCGAAAAGAATGGCCCGCAAGGGACTGCGGGCCCTTTCTGTTTCTTAAACTCTGTACAACTAGGCGGTAGGGGGAGGCGTTGTCGTCCCGGGCGTTGTGTTCTGGGGCGTCGTTGGAGGCGTGATGGCCGGGGGATTTGTGCTGCCCGGCGTGGTCGATCCAGGACCCGTAGTACCACCCGGGGCGCTTTCCGGGCTCGGAGTGGTGGGCATTGTCTCCGGGGTCGGGCCGGTGGGAGCAGTTTCTGGAGTGGGCGTGCTCGGAGCAGCATCCGGGGTCGCGGTTGCAGGAGTTGGAGCAGCGGTACCCGGCGCCGTGCTATTCGGGTTTGCGGTTCCCGGCTGGGCAGTACCTGGAGTTGCTGTTGATCCCGGCGTCGTGGTCGTTGCCGGTGTCTGGCCCTGAGCGGAGGGTGACCCGGAAGCTGGCCCTGCGGCTGATCCCGTGGTTCCCGCGGTTTGCAGGGCTGCAACCATCACTCGATCCTGGCGACGGGCAGAGGGGCCGGGGCTGGACGGCGAAGCGCTGTTGCTGCAGTGGTCGGCAACCTTGGTTGCGCTACTCACCTTAAATTCCCTGGCAGCTCCGGCGGTCGCCGAACTGGAATTCATCCCTGAACTCGCGCTGGTGGAAACGCTGGCGGAGGCGCCGGCCTGATCCCCGGCAGTAGAACTAGCGCCACCAGTACTGGACGTCATACCACTGGCGGCAGCTCCCTGGTCGCCTGTGACCTGTACTTCGTTACCAATCAAGGCGCGGATGCTATCCAGATTTCCAGTCAGCTTGTAGGTCTGGCCGGAATGATCTCTCAGAGCGAAGTTACCGCTAATCGGTGAACCCGAAAGGCACCCCGTAAGTGCGCCTCCACCGGCAGCCGGAGCACTGGCATTGGGCGTCGTTCCCGCTGGCATGGCTGCTGGATCCGTAGAGGGAGAGGTTGGATTCGGGTTTGCCGAGTCTTGAGGCGTACCCTGATTCACTGGGGCTTGCGCGGGTTGAGTTGCGCTGGGGGTCGAGGTCTGAGGATTGGCGCCGGTTTGGCCGTTCTGCATTGTTTGATCAGGGGTCGAACCCGAGGGCGGAGCGCTGCTCGGCATGGTGCTCTGGGCCATTACCCAGGTCGCCGAAAGCAGCAACAGCGAAAATAGTGTTGCTTTGGCTTTCATATCAGTCTGATGCCTCCATTGTGATTCACCTACAACTCAGACTGTAGGCGCAATTTTTGGCTGGGGGAATCCAGTGGATTCTCTAGTACTGGGCGAGCGTTCCCGTACGGCGAATTTGCGCGATGAAGGAAAAAAATGCCCTCTGCGCGTCAGAACCGGCTCTGGCTAGGCAGAACCCGAGGGTTAGACTTTTCCCTCGTCACTGTTCCTTCGACGGATCGTCGGTCCTTGCCATGAAGATCTCTTTTTTGAAAAAAGGTGAGGTGAATCAGGAACATAGCCACCAGCACGGCTCCGAAAGTACACACGATGGTGGCGCCGGTGGGCAGATCCAGCAGCACTGAAAAATACACCCCCAGCGCCGAAACCAGAGTACCCATGGTCCATCCGATGGCCAGCCTGCGGCCTACCCGATCAGCGAACAACATCGCGCCTACCGAGGGCACAATCAGGTAGCAGAAGACCAGCAGCACGCCGGCAATGGCAACCGACGAAGTCACCACAAAACCGAATGAAGCGTAGAAAAGGAAGTCCCAAAACCTGATGCTCATTCCCGTCGCTTCAGCCTGCACCGGGTCAGTTGAGATCAGCAGAAAGCGGCGGCGGAAAATGTAATGGAAAAGCCCAATCGCTCCATACAGAATCGCGGTCTTGAGCACTTCATGGCGTGAGACCGCGAGGATGTTGCCTACCAGCATGTCTTTAAGGTGCTCGGTCTCCCCCGTAGCTTTGCTCATGGCGAGAATGGCGGCGGCAGAGGCCACAGCGTATGCGATTCCTATGAACGCCTCCTGAGGAATATGCCCGCGGCGCGTACGCGCGAAAGCGAAGATGGCGGCCCCCACAAAGGTGAACGTCAGGCTGAGCCAGTAAGCCCCCTGACCGTGCGGATCCATTCCGGCCAGAATCGCGACCGTGGCCCCCAACGCGGCGATCTGCGCCAGAGCGAGATCCACAAAAATTACGCCTCGCTCAACGACATGCACGCCCAGGTAAGCATGTATTCCGGTCAGGATCAGGCTGGCCATGAACGGCCAGAGTAAAAATGGCAATATCTCCATTTCGCTCCTTAGCGTCTTACTGGAAAGCTTTCTTGAGTAACCCGATATCGTAATCGAACAGCTGGAAATAATTTGTCACCTGCTTCTCTCCACCCACCGAAGGCAGATAGACCACAACTTTCGCGCCGGTGGAAGCGCCAACGCTGTTCGGCGTTTTCAGATCAAAGTACGGTTCCACCAGCACCAGCTTGCAGTTCTCCCGTTTCATCAATCCGACGAGTTCGATGGTGTGACTGGGGGTCGGGGGAATTCCGGGCCGCGGCTCCACATAGCCGATCACCTCCAGGTGGAAGTGCTTGGAGAAATTGGTGGCTGAATTATGGTATGTAACAATTTTGCGACCCCGATAGGGCGCCATCTCGCCGTCCCACTTCTGCTCCGCCGCGGTCAGCCGCTTGTCGAAATCTTGAAAGCGCTGTTGAAAGTACGCTGAATCGGCCGGATCCAGCTCGCCAAGCTTGCCTGTAATACCGCGCGCGACCCGCCGGCCATTATCGGGATCAAGCCAGTAGTGCGGATTCCCGAGCGGGTGCACGTCTCCCATGGCGCGGGTTACAGGCCCGGTTGGAATTTCGAGAATTTCTGCAAACTGCGATGCGTCCAAATATCCCGCGCCTCCGACCTGCACGCGGGGGTTCCCGCTTTGGGTGATCAGCGGCGGCAGCCACCCAATTTCCAGTTGCAGCCCCACGGTGATCAGAAGGTCTGCCTGCCGTAACTTGAGCAGAAAGCTCGGCTTGGCCTCGACAAAGTGCGGATCCTGATATCCCTTGGCAATCGATTCCACGGTAACGTGGTCGCCGCCAACTTCCTGCGCTAACGCGGCCATGTCGGTGGTAGATGTCACCACATTGAGTTTCTTCGCATTCGCGATTGCGGAGAAAGCCACTGCTACGGCCAATACCGCGATGATGCGATGGCTTAACAATTTCCAATGCATGACGGTCCTCCTAGAATGGATGCGCGCCATGCGCGCCGAGCGAGAAGATAAGTTGCATCAGCACTTCGTTACTGCTCTGGTTTTCAGCATATCGGGTGAAGCGGTACTCTCCCCGAACCTGGCTAAATTCGCTCGGCCAGTAGGTTAACGTGGCAGCGCCGCCCTTGTCCGCCAGATTTGCAAACTGGCTGCGATCGGAGTGGTCATAGCGGCCACCGGCAAACCAGCGGCGTCCCAGTTGATAGTCGGCGGAAACGTAATAGCCAAACGCCCGCTGGTCCACCGGAAACTGCTGGCGCTGGCTCCAAATGAACTCACCGCGGCCAACAAATGAATGGTAGATAGAACGGCGCAGCGGCCTCCAGCGCAGGGTGGCGTCGGCGCCGTAGAGCTGAGTCACGAAATCGCCGGACGCAGCCAGTGTGCCATTGTTGTGACCGCGAGCGTAGGAGACGCCGAGATCGAGATTGGTGGATTCGGTGATGTCGCGATAAGCGCGCAGGTGCTCGACCGTGCTGACGTCGCTGCGTTGCTGCTGCTGGAAAACGTCCCCGGAATCGCCGCGGAAGATTTGCCCTGTCACATCCAGGAAAAATCCTTTGGGCGCCGGCAAGATGCGCTCGATCGAAACTCCGGCGTCGTCGATGCCGTCTTCCCCGCCAACCAGGTTAGTTGTGACCAGCGGACGATCGATCCACGGCAGCACATGGTTGTGCAGGGTGTTGACCTTCCCGAACGCGGAGCGCATCTTTCCAACCTTGGCGACAAATCCGGCGGGAAGCGCGGTGAATGTGATGTAGCCTTCCTCAAGGTTTACCCCCTCCTCGCCGAACGAGATGAAGAAATCGCCTCGCGCATAGGGATCAATAATTGCCTGCAGGCCGATTTCAGACTCATGCATCTCGAGCGACGGGAAAGGCTGCAATGTGGCCAATGCTGGCGGCGTGTTGCCGCCAGCGGCGCCGACGAAGTCCCCGATTATGGCGATGTCAGGGTTCAAGGCTTTGGAAGCTGCAGCGGATCCGCCTCCATAGACCGGGACCTGGCCGCCGCCGGCGATTCCCGCCTGAGTTTCATTGGAGGTTGTCGTTATCGCCGGGACGCTGGTTTGAGCGGCTTGTGCGCCAGCCTCGGTGGTTGCGGCGGGCTGTGCCGGCTGAGGGGGTTGCGGGGCAGCATTGCTTTGCATGGTCCTGAGCTTGCCTTCGAGCGCGATTACCCGGTCTTCGAGCTCGCGAATCCGCTGCTCCATGGCTGCCGTGCCCTGCGCGTTGGTCTCCGGGGCGTTCGTCTCACCTAGTGTTATGCCGCAAGCCAGCATGACGGAAATGGCTGCAAAGATGGCCTTTTTCATTCTGAACTCCTCTGATGTGGCTTACCTGATTCTCCGGCTGATATGCCCGGCCCTGGTTGCCCGGGTCGCTGCGAGTAGCAAGGATTAGACAGCCGGAGGAGGACGGACAAAGAACTGGAAGAATCTTGAAGGCTTGAGGGGGCTCTCGTACAGAGCAGGAGGCCAGTCCGGAGCCACTCCCTGCGGAACCGATGGCGAAAACAACGGCTCGGCCGCGCTCGAATGTAGCGCCAGACAGGTTATGCAGATGGAGCCGCAGTCCAACGAAACCGAAGCGACAGGGCCGTGCTGGACAGGCGCCGAATACAGCGGACAGATGTGCGCGGGATGACTGACACTGACGGAGAAAAAGACCACCAGGCAGACAAGCGCGCCCCATTTCCTCCAGGTGCTCTGGCTGTTCTTCAGTCCCATGCTCTCATTATTAGATGCGCTCACAGGCGTTCTGAACAGCTCCAATTTGGATACTGGCTGACACTAAGTACTGGGGGTAAAGGCAAACCGGGCCGGAGCTGGTGAAAGATCTTTGCTGAATCATCAATGAGTAATATGGCGATTTAACGACAGTTATACCCCGAGCGCCAAACGACGATGGGGATGAACCTACTCCCGTTCGTTCTTTTCGTCAGCGCGAAGGCAAAACGATTGGCTCCAAATAGTTGGGAACCATCGTTTTGGTCGTTGGACACGCGCCGCACATCCGCCAGGAATTTGTCAGCACTGTTGACAGGATGTTCCCGTAGCCTGAAGAACGAATTTACTGGTGGGCCCTCTAGGATTTGAACCTAGGACCAACGGATTATGAGTCCGCTGCTCTAACCGCTGAGCTAAGGGCCCACTTTTCACTGCGAATATCATATAAGACGTAATCGCGCTGTACGAAACCCGTTCGCCATTATCGTGGGAGAACTGGGGTGAGTCTGAAATCGCGCTTACCGCGCCACCGGTGGAGGGCCGCGCCAACTAAGCCTGCCATAGAATTGTTCGCGGATTCCTGAATATCCTCGCTCATCGGTGATCATACCCTCGGGCCAGAGCAGCCGTAATAAAGTGGTTTGCGTAATCGCGACGACGCAAAAGGCCGTTTTGCGAAAAACTGAAACCCGGACTTGGCTCGCCGGCTGTGCGCAGCATTTTCCAGCAGCGTTTACAATAGCCGTTCACTATGGATTTGGCAGCGATTCAGTCCGCGCTCCGGGAACGCAATCTCGACGCCTGGCTGTTCTACGACCACCATCACCGCGATCCCATTGCTTACCGGGTGCTTGGCCTCTCTGACAAGTTGATGGTTACGCGCCGCTGGTTTTATCTCATTCCGGCGAAAGGCGAGCCCCAAAAGCTGGTCCATAAGATCGAATCGGGACATCTCGATCCCGTGCCAGGCAAGACGCACACTTACGCAGCGTGGCAGGAACTGTTCGAGTCACTCAAGCAGATGCTGGCGCCCTATCGGGATATTGCCATGCAGTACTCACCCAACAATCTCGTCTTTTACGTGTCCTTGGTGGACGGGGGGACTCTCGACGTGATACGCGGGCTGGGGAAAAATGTCGTGAGCTCTGGGGACCTGGTGGCCACCTTCGACGCCACCTTAACCGGCGAGCAAATCAAGAGCCATTTTGCCGCGCGGGATGCCGTTGACGCAGTCACGGCGGCGGCATTCCAAGAAATCGGCCGCCGCGTCCGCAACGGCGGTACCAATGAGTTCGAAATTCAGCAATGGATCCTCGAAGCCTTGCGCCGCGAAGATCTGGTCACCGTGGATGCCCCCATTGTCGCCGCCAATGCCCACAGCGGAAACCCTCACTACGAACCTTCGAGCGCCGGGGCCGCGCCCATTCGCGAAGGCGACTTCCTGTTGCTCGATATCTGGGCCAAGAAGGCTGCCCCCGATTCGATCTTTTACGACATTACGTGGACGGGGTTCGTTGGAAAAACTCCATCAGATCGAATGCAAGAGGTTTTTCACGTCGTGCGGGATGGCCGGGACGCTGGCGTAAAGTTCGTACAGCAATGCATTGCCGCCTCAACGCCTATCGCCGGCTGGCAAGTCGACAGGGCGGTGCGAGATCACATTAATCAGGCTGGTTACGGAGATCATTTCGTTCATCGCACCGGTCATTCCATCGCTACAGAAATCCACGCCAATGGGGCCAATATGGACGACCTCGAAACCCACGACGAACGCCGTATTCTTCCCAACAGCTGCTTTTCCATCGAGCCGGGAATCTATCTGCCCGAATTTGGAGTGCGCAGCGAAATCAATATGCTGGTCGGCAGGGACAAGGCCGAAGTAACTGGTAAGATACAAAGTGAAATCGTAATCATCTGAATGGCAAGCTCCCCGGCAACAAAAGGAAACGCTGTAATCAGGAAACCGGGCCGTAGGGCCGCAAGCACGATGTCGGTGATCGTGCCTGCCGTTGCGTGGCTAATTCCAGGCGCGGGACATTTGATCCAGAAGCGCTGGATACGTGGGCTGCTGATTATGGGCTCCATCGGGATCATGTTCGTGCTCGGCCTGCTGGGTCAGGGCCGGGTTTACGGTCCCAACGGCGGTGATATTCTGGACATCCTGGGATTCGTTGGGGACCTGGGCGCCGGCGGTTTGTATATAGCCAGCCGGGCGCTGGACCTCGGTCACGCAGCTGTTGCGCACGCCACCGCGGATTACGGTACGAAATACATCATCGTCGCCGGCTTGCTGAATTTCATCAGCGTGGCCGATGCCTACCACATCGCCATCGGCAAAAAACCTTAATGATCACACTTTCCCACTTCAATGCCGCTTTGCTTTTTTCGATTTTCGCTTCCGTAGTGTTCGGCATCACAGTCCGGGATACTCCCCGCGACCAGGTCCGCTATGGGATGTATTGTTTCGCGATGTTTATGGGCGGGTTGATTGTGGCCGGTTGGTTCATGTGGGGCTTGCGGCACTGAACTTCGCTGGTCGCGCTCTTCATTCATCCTTCCCATACGAATGCGTCAAATATTCTCGTCGTCTCGAATCCCAGATGCCCGTACAATTCCACCGCCGGCGAATTC
This sequence comes from Terriglobales bacterium, assembly GCA_038254805.1. Lineage (GTDB taxonomy): Bacteria > Acidobacteriota > Terriglobia > Terriglobales > Acidobacteriaceae > Gp1-AA145. The sequence continues at coordinate 24,445 of JBBSFW010000042.1, read as the reverse complement.
GCCTCGGTTACGGTGAGCGATAAGGATGAGAATTTGCGTTGCGCCAGGTTGGACGCCGCAGCCGCGAGCAGCGCCCGCCCCAGTCCATGAGAACGATACTCTGGCAAGACGCATACCTGTGTAATATGCCCCACATCATGGCGCACGCGCGAGCACAGAATGACGCCGGCGAGAGCAGAGGATTTTCTTTCCACGGCAACAAACGACGATTCCGGATCGAAGCTCCCGCATCCGGGAAACCGCACAATATTGTTTAGAAACCTCAACGAGCCGCTCAAAGTCCGGTATTGGTCATTGATCTCTGAATCCACGTGGTCGCGATACGCGGCCGTGATGACCGCGGCTGCCGATTGATAATCCACTTCCATCCACCGCCGGATTTCAATCTCCGCCGGAACGCTTTTCTGGCATTCCGCGTCAGCTAGCGCCAGATTCATGAACAATCGCGCATGGCGGCTGAATCCCTGGTCGCGAAAGGGAGTTGCGGCACTTCCCGCCTCGTGCGCAAGTAACTGCGCCTCAATTCGATGAACGCCGGGCGACTGCTGCAAGGTTTCGATAGCATGCGTGAGCAGTCGCCGCTGGACCTCATCGCGACTGGCGCCATTTTCGCCATCGCTTACAAACAGATCTCCAATCACTCCTTTATTGTGCTCGTAAACGAAAAATGAGTATCCGAAAACCCGTCCCCGCGATACTGCCGCGTACCCCGGAAGGAACTTCGCGTCGATGTAGCGGAGGATCATTTCCGCCGAGCCGCTGTAGTCCCAGGACAGCGATTTCGCCCACACGCGTATCTCATCCTCAAGCAGGGGACGCAGGTCTGCCGAAGAAAAATGCCTGAGATCAAGAATTTCCACCCGGGCTCCTGAGAAAGGCGCGCCTAAGCAGCGGCAGAACTGAGTGTAGTGGCAGCCGCTGACGGCAGGCAAACTCGCGGAACATGGAACATAACTGTCGCGGGACGGCACCGGTCTCAGTGTCGGGGAACGTAAAAATATTCGAGTTTCTGAGGCGGGAACTTGCCCAGATAAACCGCCTGGCGCCCCGCAAGTTTAGCCACCCCCTTCGGGTACCCCGCTGCAGCAATCACCAGATGCTCGCCGGCGGGAACCTCGCCAGCCTCGTACCGCGCAACTCTTTGACCGCAATAGAACTGCAATCCGAATTCCGTTTCGCGCGGAACCAGAAAAATAGCAATCGGGAGATGATCAGAGTTAAAAGCCGAAAGCGTGGTCCACACCGGGCGAGCGGACAGTTTGTTGTCCAGCAACGGAGACCCCAACCGGAGAGTTAAAGCCATAGCCATGACTAGTGGAACCAGCGTGACCAGGCGAAAAATTATGTACCCTGAGTTGAAAATCGCTGCGAACACAATTGCGGCAACCACAATCGCCACGCCCGCCGGCACCGCCGCGCGCGCCCATAAAATCCGATGTTCCAGCATGACGTATTGGATATTCAAAGCAAAGAACATCAGCAAAGCTGTTATCAAAGCATGGAACGCCGCGAAAATTGTATGCGGTCTTTCCGTAAGCCGTGTTCGCGCGTACTCAGCAATCAGAACGATACCGGGCGGTAGGGCTGGCAGAACATATCCTGGAAGCTTCGACTGCGAAATAGAGAAGAAGAAAATCGTAACTGCGATCCAGATTGCCAGAAATGTGCTCAGCGCGCCGATCTCGACATTTTGGGATCTCCGGAACGCCCAGACCATCGCCACCGCTGCGAAAACGGTCCACGGCACCCAGCCAAGAAGGGTCACAGGAATGTAGTACCAGAAAGGTTCGGGATGGTGATAAAGGTTTGTCCCAAAACGCGCCAAATTATGCTCCACAACAAAAGCGTGAAAGAAGTCAGGATTACGGATTTGAACCAGCGCGTACCAAGGGAGTGCGATCACGCAGAAAACTGTGGTTCCGGTCAATGAAAGCGTCTTGCGTACGATGTCAAAGTTTCGCTGGCAGGCGGAAAAAACCAGGACCACCAACCCGCCTAGCAATGGCGCCACCGGGCCTTTGGCCAGCATTCCGAGAGCCAGAAACGCATAAAAAGCGGCGCGGAAGAAACCATTCCCGCTTTCAAACCAGGCGTACCAGGCCAGCATCGCGATGGTAAAAGTCGCCGCCAGCGGCATATCCATGGAACCAGCCCGCGCATAGCCTACGACGCCGGCCGTGGTAGCCACCATCAATGCGCCATTGAGTTCAAATCCCGGACGAAATCGGCGCAGGAACCAGTAAACGGCCAGGACCATGGCGAGGGCATCAAGCGCGGGGGGAATACGCGCCGCCCAGTCGCTCACGCCAAATATCTTGTACGAAAGTATCGCCTGCCAGTAATACAGCGGAGGTTTTTCCAGCCAGGGGCTGCCGCTGAGAGTGGGCGTGATCCAGTCGTGCCGCGCCAGCATTTCTCTGGCAACCTGCGCATAACGAGGCTCGTCAGCCCCGAGCAATCCGAAGGACGAAAGTTTCCAAAAGAAGAAAAATCCGGAAACGGCCAGCATCATCAGCCAATCCGTCATTCGGAAGCGGTTGGTCACTGAGTTAAGAACTATTGCAGCGAGCCTTTATCTCTGATCTTCCCCAGAACGCTTTCGACCGCTGCGTGGAGCGGGCCATCCACGGAGCATCCGCCGGCACAGGCGTGACCGCCGCCGCCAAATTCCTGCGCTATTACCGCCACATCGAGTCCGCCCTTGCTCCTCATGCTGACCCGAAAGCGGCCGTCCGGCAGTTCGCGAAAGAAAACTGCCACTTCCACGTCTCCGATCGCGAGCGCGTAATTGACCAACCCTTCACAGTCTTCCTCGATCGCCCCGGCGCGTTCCATCTGCGCCTGCGTGACCCATATCCAGGCCAGCGGTCCCTGGCGCTGCAAGACTGAGAGCGCGGAACCGAGCAACCTCATCTTGGCCGTCGAGTGTCCAAAATATATATGACGGGCGCAACGCGCCGGGTCCGCTCCGGCCAGCACCAATTCCCGGGCCAATTCAAAAGTGTGCTGGTTCGTCCCCTCGAACATGAATGCTCCGGTGTCGGTAAGAACGGCCGTATAGAGGCACGTCGCAATCTCGGGAGTCATCCCTACGCCCGCCTCCCGCGCCAGCTTGTAAACCAGTTCGGCAGTGGCTACGGCTTTGGGATCAATCCAGTTCACGTGAGCAAATGGCCGGCCGCTTTTGTGGTGGTCGATACTAATTAAGAACTGGCCCTCCAACCCTGCCAGCCGCGTACGCTGAACGCTGTCACATTCCAGAATCACGGCAGCGTCGTAGCTGCCATTCACGCGATCTGACCGGACCACCCTGGAAGCAAACGGCAGCGTTTGATATACGCGCGGGACTCCGTCGTGCAATACGACCTCCGTCTGCTTCCCCATACGTCGCAGGATTTCCGAGCATGCCAACGTGGATCCCACCGCATCACCGTCCGGGCGTGCATGCGACGTGAGCACGAAGCGGTCGCGCAGTTCGATCTGGGCCAGTATCTCGTGCAGCATGGTGCGAAGTCTCGGGGCGCTACCCCTTCCCCGTCTTCTTTTTCTGGGTGCGCTTCAGCAGATCATCAATTCTGGTTCCGTATTTGTGCGAGCGGTCGAGCTGAAAATGAAGTTCCGGGGGGCGGCGGAGGCGCAGATTTTCAGCCACCTCGCGACGGATAAATCCCACCGCAGCCGTCAGGCCCTCCAGCGAGCGCTCGACGTCCGCCTCGCTGCCTTCCACTGAGACGTAAATCCTCGCTGATCGCGAGTCCTCGGCAATGTCCACCGCAGTCACGTTCGCGAGGCCTATGCGCGGATCGCCCAACTCGCCTTCCACAATAGTTTCAATCTCTTCCCGCAAGGCTTCTCCCAGCCGTTCGCGATGATATTTGGCGCCTCGCTTTTCCACGCGCACCTCTTGGGTAAAACGAATGAGACTATCAGAAATTGCATAGCGAAATCGTACATCCTACGATAGAGCCATCCAAATCAGGTTTGACGCGACCGAGTGGCTATATAAACTCCACAAACGAATCCGTAACCTCCGCCCCCGCATTGTTGGCAACCCGCATCGCCTGGCGCTCCACGTTCTTCATCAGCCCATCCAGGTAATCGTGCGAATCGGAAATGCTCACCACACCGATAGTAGCGCGGTTCCACAAGCCGGACACGTCCAATTCGGCGGTGGCGACGTTGAAATGCGCGCGCAGCCGGTCTTTCAGGCTGCGGACGACCTGGCGTTTGTCCTTGAGGGATTGCGCGTGCTCGATGCGGAGTTCGAGGGTGAGGAAGGCGATCATTTTTAGCTGTCAGCCATCAGGAAAAGCCGACTTCGCGCACTGACCGTAATGCTGCACGATGCACGAATTCCGGTTTTACCTGACGGCTGACAACTGCTGGCTGACGGCTGTCTATGCCATGACTTCCGCCGCGACGCGCTCAGTGACAAAGGCTTCGATTACGTCGCCGACTTTGATGTCGCCATAATTCGCGATTGAGATACCACACTCCATGCCGTTGGTTACCTGGCTGGCATCGTCTTTGAAGCGGCGCAAGGAACCAACTTTTCCCGTGAACACTACCACGTTATCGCGCAGCAGCCGCACCTCGGAATCGCGTTTAATCAGCCCGTCTAAGACCCGCGAACCGGCCACCGTTCCCACCCTGGGGATTCGGAAGGTGTCGAGCACTTGCGCCCGCCCCTGGTAGGTTTCTTTGATGGTGGGCTCCAACAGTCCGGTCATCGCGCGCTTGATCTCGTCCTGCAGTTCGTAAATGATCGAGTGCAGACGAATGTCAACCTTCTCCTGGTCGGCCAAGTCATGCGCTTTCCGCTCGGGACGAACATTAAATCCGATGATGATCGCATTCGAAGCCGATGCCAGCAGAACGTCGCTCTCGGTAATTGCGCCCACGCCGGAGCGCAGGACCTTCAATCGCACTTGCTCGTTCGACATCTTCGAGAGCAGATCGCTTAACACTTCGATTGAACCCTGAACGTCACCTTTCAGGATGATGTTGAGCTCTTTCGTGCCGGCGTTCTTCATTTGCTCCGCCAGCCCCTCGAGCGAAACGCGGGAACTCTTGGCCAGAGTGGCCTCGCGCGACTTCTGCTCCCGGTAATCGGAAATTCCGCGAGCTTTGTCGCGGTCAGCGACCACCAGGAACTGGTCCCCGGCCTGCGGCAGACCTTCCATGCCGAGAATCTCCACTGGGGTGGACGGAGGCCCCTGTTCGATCTGGTGACCGCGATCGTCAAACATGGCACGGACTTTCCCGTACACATTGCCCACTACAAAATTGTCGCTGGCGCGGAGGGTCCCATTCTGTACCAGCACTGTCGCCACTGGACCTCGTCCGCGGTCCAGCTTGGCTTCGAGCACCACCCCGGTTGCAGGACGATCCGGATTCGCTTTCAGTTCTTGTAGATCGGCGGTCAGGCAAATCATTTCGAGGAGCAGATTCAGATTGGTCTTCTGCTTGGCAGAAACATCGACAAAAACCGTCTTGCCGCCCCAGTCCTCCGGCATCAGCCCACGGTCCGCCAACTGCTTCTTCACGCGATCGGGCATGGCGCCCGGTTTGTCGATTTTATTGACCGCCACAATGATCGGGACTTCGGCCGCATGGGCGTGGTCAATCGCCTCCACCGTCTGCGGCATCACGCCATCATCGGCGGCGACCACCAGGACAACAATATCCGTCGCCTTAGCGCCGCGCGAACGCATTCGCGTGAAGGCTTCATGACCAGGCGTATCCAGAAACACAATTTCGCGGCCAAATGCGGGCGAATCTTGGTCTTGCATCGAAACCTTGTAGGCGCCAATGTGCTGGGTAATTCCGCCAGCTTCGCCCTCCGCCACGCTGGTTGAGCGTATGGAATCGAGCAGGGTGGTCTTGCCATGATCTACGTGCCCCATAATCGTGACCACTGGCGGACGCGGCCCTCCCTCGGCTCCAGACTCTTCTGCACCTGCGGTTTCCGTAACTTCCTTGGCAGCCTGCTCTTCAAAACTGATGACGGTGGTTTCGGCTCCAAAGAACCGCGCCATCTCGCTGGCCAACGCGGCGTCCAGGGTTTGGTTGATGGTGGCAAAAACTCCTTTGCCTAAAAGGCGCGCAATCATATCTTTTGCGCGAATCTCCAGCTTTTCAGCCAGATCTTTGACACTGATTCCTTCCGCGATCGTGATGCTTCGGGTAATTGGAAGCGGCTCATTTGAGAGCGTAAGCCGTGGCGGAGGAACAAAGCCCTTCATCGGGCCTTCCTTTACGCCACGCGGGACATAGCGCTGGCCAGGCCTGCGTGACGGTCCACCCGGACGGCTGCCGGGGCGGGTCGTACCCGGCGGCGGAAGTCCCGGTCCCACTCCCATGGGCCGAGGCCCAATTGAGCCTTGTCTGGTGGGATGCATGGGACGACGTTCGCCAGGGCGCAAAGCGGGTCTTACGCCAGGCGCGGATGGACGCGGACGCTGGAAAATGGGCTGCCCAGGGACCGGACGGCCCGGCGCGGGCCGAGAGGCAATGGGACGTCCCGGTGCCGGCGGCATTACGCGGGGTGGGGGCGCTTTATAAACTGGACGCGGGCCGGTCTGCGGCACAATCATCCGCGGCCCCGGAGCAGGTGGACGCGGAGCCGGAGTAACCCCCGTCTGCCTCGCCGAAATTACGTGTACAGACGTCGATGGAGTTGAGGGGCTGTGGGCCGCCGGGTTGGCGGACGGCGCCGAAGTCGCTGCCGCGGTCACTGTTGTAGGCAAAACAGCAGGGGGAGGAGCAAGGGGCCTTGGGGACGCCGGTGGAGCCGTAATTCCGGGCGGCGCAACGCTGACCGGCGTTGCCGCCACGGGCAGCTTCGCTACTGGCGTAGCAGGTTTAACTTCCGCTACCGGGGGAGGCGGTACAGGACGCGCCGGAGGGACAACCGGCGGCGGCATTGTCGTACCCTGCTGTTTGCCGATGATTGCTTTCAGCACATCTCCTGGTTTCGAGATATGGGACAAATCAATCTTGGTCTTGATGTCGTCTGTATCGGTCCGGGTGCTGCGAGCTGCCTTGGCCATCCCATGGCTTTCGTTCGCTCCGCGCAGGTGTCCGCGAACTTTCTCCGCCTCATGCTCTTCGAGCGAGCTGGAGTGCGTCTTCTTCTCGGTAATCCCGACTTCTGTAAGCGCATCGAGAATGGCTTTGCTCTTGACTTCCAGCTCTCTCGCCAGATCGTTAATTCGAATCTTGCTCATCCGCCTCTTTGTCCCTCCCGACTTTTCCGCTAAGTCTTCATTATCAACCTCACGGTATCAGTCGTAAATCTGCCATCGCCTACCACTATTCCTGCTGTCCTGGAGCGACCGTCTTTGGCTCTGGGTCGGACTCGCCCGTGCCCGCCCCCACAGATTCTCCCGGACCGGCCTGCGGTTCGGACGGCGACTCAACCGGAGATCCCGCTTCAAGCTCTTCCGACGCCGCCGTCTCCACGACTTCTTCTCCCTCGTTCTCAGGGAGGGCAATCGTCTCTCCGCCTTCCAGAGTGGCGAAATAATTATTTACCGCCACGCTGATTTTTTCCACCGTCTTGGGGCCGATCCCCTCGATGGCCTCCAATTGCTCTGGGGTCATATCTGCGAGCGCCTCTACGGTAGATATTCCCGCGCCCTTTAACTTTTCCACCAGGCCTTCGCCCAGGCCTTCGACGCTCTCCAAGGGAGTGGCCACCGACCCCGTGAGCTGCGCCATCTGCTCCTCAACCTCCTGGCGCTTCTCCTCTTCACTCTTGATGTCGATTTTCCAGCCTAGCAGCTTCGCTGCCAGCCGGACATTCTGGCCCTTTTTCCCGATTGCCAGCGAGAGCTGGCTGTCATCAACTACCACCTCCAGGTGCTTGTCGCCCGCGTCAACCACCGTGACGCGGCTCACCTTTGCCGGCTGCAGCGCCTTTTCCGCGAAGGTCACGGGGTCCTCGTGGTACTCAATGATGTAGATTTTTTCGACGCGCAGCTAGCGGATGATGGACTGAACCATCATCACCTTCATGCCCACGCAGGCGCCCACTGCGTCCACTTCTTTATCTTTGGACATTACTGCAATCTTGGTGCGCTCACCGGCTTCCCGGGCAATGGCGCGGATTACGACCGTGCCGTCGTAAATCTCCGGCACCTCGGTCTGAAAGAGATGCTGTACGAGTTCGGGCGCGGCCCGCGAGACGACCACTCCGGGTCCTTTGGACGCCCTCTCCACGCGTGCGATGATCACGCGCACGCGCTCACCAATGGCGAAAGATTCCAGCCGCGACTGCTCCTTGCGCGGCGCTCGCGCCTCAGCCTTGCCCAGATCGAAGATTACATCCGGGCCTTCAATGCGCTTCACCGTGGAATTCACGATCTCGCCCACCCGATTGATATATTCGTTGTAAATGGTGTCGCGTTCAGCTTCGCGGACCTTTTGAAAGATCACCTGCTTTGCCAGTTGCGCGGCAATGCGCCCGAGAATACCTTCTGTCTCCTTCGGGATCTGTAATTCCCCGCCAACCTGGGCCTCAGGATCGGACTTTCGTGCGTCGTCGAGGGTTACCTGCAGCGTGGGATCCTCCACTTGCTCTGGAGCTTCGACAATCGTTTTCACCGCGAAGGCGCGAATTTTCCCTGTATCCTTATCAAGCTGAGCGCGCAGATTTTCCTGGCTTTTGTAATATTTCCGCGTCGCTACGACGATGGCGTCTTCCACCGCGCTCACAACGATCTGCGGATCGATTCCCTTTTCCCTGCTCAGAGCGTCGATGGTGTTATACAGTTCGCTTGCCATATAAGTTCAGTTTCCACACCTTTTTGCGGAGGCCGCTGCCGGCCGCCTGAAACCGGTCACTGGCTACGGATTCCCAGTCCCTGATCCCCGATTAAAATCCGGTACAAGGTTCGCCTTCTCTATGTTCCCCAGTTCGATCTCAAGTTTCTGGGCCGCGTCGTGTTGTTCCCGTTGCCCCGGCGGCTTTTTCCGCACTGCAGTCATATCGAGCGTAAGCCGACCCCCGTCGAAATGCTCCAGCCGCCCTTCGAAGTGGCGCTTCCCATTCACCGCATCTCTCGTAGTGAGCTTGACGCGGCTGCCTTGAAATCGCTCGAAATCGGACGGCCGCACCAGTTTGCGATCCAATCCAGGGGACGAAACTTCCAGAACATACGCTCCCGGGATTGCATCTTCGACATCCAGAATAGTGCTCACCTCACGGCTGAGATCCGCACAATCTTGATGAGTAACTCCGCCCGTTTTGTCGATAAATATTCGCAGCATGCGCGACTTACCCCCACCGCGCAGCTCGATTTCGACGACCTCCAAACCTTTTGACGTCGCCACGCGATGAGCAATGGCTCGTATCTGATCCAGATCAACTGCCATAAATCCAGAAACTTAGGGCCAATCCCACTTTGAGAATCGCGCCCAAGAAAAAATGGGCTTGCGCCCACTGGTGTGTTCCGCCAAATCCTGGTACTACACAACAGTTCCTTTCGATAATATACGCCCGGCCCCAGCAAAACACAAACTCGGAACGAAGTGATTTCGCGACGGGTGACAGGGCGGAGCGTAAGGAACTAACGGCTCTTGACGGGAACTTCTACAGGGTCTTCTGCGGGCAGCTCGAGACTGGTTTCGACGCGGTTGCGACCATTCCGTTTTGCCTGATACATGGCGGCATCGGCCATTGTGACGAGGAACTCAGGATCGCTGCTGGTGCTTCCGAGGGTTACACCCAAGCTCAGAGTGACGGTGGCATTGGAGGTGCCCAGATCGACTGGTGCTTCGCCGACCGCCACACGAATGCGTTCGGCAAGTTTTTCGGCGAGATCCAGATCGCAGCCCGGAGCGATGATCAAGAATTCTTCTCCCCCATAGCGGCCCACAATGTCATAGGTCCGTAAAGTCGCGGCGATACGCTGCACCACACTTACCAGCACCGCGTCCCCAGCGGCGTGGCCGTAGTGATCATTGATTTTTTTGAAATGGTCTACATCGGCCAGGATAATTCCAAACGTGTGCTTCTCGCGCCGGCAGCGAGCCAGTTCGCGGCGGACGACGTCACGAATGGCGCGCCGGTTCAGCACTCCGGTCAAAGAGTCGTGCTCGGCATGAAATCGCAGAGAGTCCTGCGCCTGCAACAATTCCGACTTGGCTTTTTGGATTGCCGCCAACATGGCATTCACCGCGCAAGCCAGCGAACTCAGTTCGTCGCTCCCGCCGGGATCGAGGCGCAGTGACAAGTCGCCACTCAACGTCACTTGCCCGACCTTGGTGCTGAGGGATGCCACGCGTGCCAGCAGAATTTCCTCCAAAAAAAAGAACAGCGCCCCGCAGTAAATGGCTCCCGCCGTGGTCAGCAGTAGCAGGAGGTAGCTCATTACCCGCTTGCCTTCTGAGTTCAGCTCGCGCGGCGCCCGCGCCACTAACATCCGGCGGGTGCTGCCGAAGAAATCTTTGATTGGAACGTATTGCAGCATTGAGGCCTCGCCCTCAAAGCGGACTTTAGAGCCATCCCCCCACGCAATTGCCTCGGACCCATCATTTGGGGTTTGTGCCGCCTCTACCCACAGCGGCAGTCCCGCGGAATGAGACAGACCGGAGATCAGGGCGCCATCGAGCTCACGCCCAATCACCAGGGTTCCCCGAGCAGCGCCGTCTCCCCGGCTGGTTAGCACCGGCTGATAAGCAAGCAACAACAGGTGCTTTCGCAATTCCAGGATCCCGCTCAGGGCCGCATCGTGTCCCGGCACCGCCTTAGCGTAGTCGTAGGCAGCCACAATGGCGCGCACGTCGTCTTCGCTGAGCGGGTCGCCAGCGATGCTCTGGTTGACCACTACCTCTCCCGCGCTATTCAACAGGAGAAATTGATTGATGCGAACGATCTTGAAAGTATCTTCGGTCAGCTCAGTGCGTACGTATTCTGGGTCGCGGCTTTGCATGAAATTATAAGTGCGATCCCACTGTGCGTAGTCGTGAGCAATGACCTCCAGACGCGACTGCTCGTTTCCGAGTTCATTTTGTAAATGATGAATGCCATCGCGAGCGAAGTTGCTTTCCAGCCGCGAGAACCCGCTCATGAGGGCAAAGCGGGAAACCAGATATACGGCGGCCAGAAACAGCCCTAACGAGAGAGCCGAGAACAGCAGAATCTTCTTCCTGATAGTCATAGGGGCCATCTGACGCCGGTGCGCTTCCCGATTCAATTCGGCAAAGCCAGCGCTCATGGCCAGAAAAAACAAGACAAGTTCTTCAATTCCGGCCTTAAGGCGCGACCTCGCCCTGCAAAACATCGCAGAGCTAAGCGCAGTAAAACAATAGCATTTGAGGCGGAAACTTCTAAGTGACCAGGGAGGGTTTTGAGGAACTTTGGTAACCAACAACCGATGTTTCCGGGCGGTTTGCCATCCTGACAATTCAACCTTTCCTGAGCAAGGCAAAAAAGGCCTTGGGGAGCCGTTCCAGCAGCTTACCGACGGAATTCATTCGCGTTATCTGTGCCAACCAAAGCGCAGGATGAACCAGCGGAAGAGGCCGCGCGGGTGGACCCAAACGTTGTAGAAATCCCTCCCGCGCAAAAATTAGTATATTTTGCGCGTAGTACCAGGCTATTTTTGGACTGTCCCAGATGCGTGGCCGCATCAGGTCATAACACTCGTACTCGAATTCCTGGAAAATGAGGGCCCAGTATGATGGCCATTGCTCATTGACGTGATGCCGCCCCCCCTGTCCGGGAATGGCCGCCGAAAACAGAACTACGTCGGCAGCTTGGCACAGAGATCTTACCAATTTGCGCGCATGGGAGGCCGGCAAATGCTCCGCCACCTCCAGCGAAAGGGCTAGATCGAACTTGCGTCCCAATGACAGGGGTACTCTGAGATCGCGAGCAATAAATTTCTCCGCAGGGATTGCTAATTCCGCGTTTAGCGCCCAACTGCCATCCACCCCCAAAACGTCTTTCACTCCGAACTGAACGGCTGAGGCCAGCCAATGCCCCGCGCCGCATCCGATGTCCACAATGCTGGTGGGGTGTAACAGATCTAAAACCAGAGGCAAAATCTCGTCCGCGGACTGTCGCACCGAAGCTAGTTCGCGATAAAACTCCGGCGTGTAGAACTTCCGCTCATTTCCCATGGATGCGGGCATTATAGAATGCCGTCCGCTTTACATTTGCCTACCTCCTCCCCGCTCTCTACAATACCCATTCACATCCCTAGTCATGATTCACTTTCCCGTTCCCGAGGCCCTCACTTTCGACGACGTATTGCTGCTGCCCGCCCGCTCGGACGTTGTCCCGGCAAATGCCAGCACGCAGACTCAACTGACTCGTGACATTCGCTTGAATATCCCGGTCATCAGCGCCGCCATGGACACAGTGACCGAATCCCACATGGGGATTGCGCTTGCTCAGCAGGGTGGGCTAGGGATCATCCACCGCAACTTGACCGTCGAGCAGCAGGCGGAAGAGGTGGATAAAGTAAAGCGCTCGGAAAGTGGAATGATAGTGGATCCGGTCACCATGTCTCCCGACGAAAAAGTTTCCGATGCGCTCGAAGTCATGCGTAAGTACAAGATTTCCGGCGTCCCGATCACCAAGAATAAGAAACTGGTGGGCATCCTAACCAATCGCGACCTTCGTTTCGAAACCCGCTTCGACGTTCCCATCGACCGGGTCATGACCCAGGAGAATCTGATTACTGTTCCAGTAGGCACCACGCTGGAGGAAGCGGAAAAGATTCTGCACAAGCACCGGATCGAAAAACTCCTGGTCGTGGACGATGCTTACAACTTGAAGGGCCTGATCACCGTAAAGGACATCCAGAAGAAATTGAAATATCCCAGCGCGGCCAAAGATTCTCATGGCCGCCTGCGGGTCGGCGCCGCCATCGGAGCAACGGGCGACTATCTTGAGCGGGCAGCGGAATTGGTCAAGGAGAGTGTGGATGTGCTCGCAATCGATAGCGCGCATGGGCATTCGACGCGGGTTCTGGAAGCGGTGAAAGCCGTGAAAGCAAAGTTTCCCGAGATTTCTTTAATTGCAGGAAACGTCGGGACCTTCGACGGCGCCTGTGAACTGGCCCGCGCCGGCGCGGACGCGATTAAGGTAGGCATTGGTCCCGGTTCAATCTGCACGACCCGCGTGGTTACCGGCGCAGGAGTGCCGCAAATCACCGCGATTGCCGAGTGTTATCGTGCGACCAAAGACGCCGGGGTTCCGGTGATCGCGGATGGCGGTATCAAGTATTCCGGCGACATTACCAAAGCCCTGGCCGCCGGCGCCGGCGCGGTCATGATAGGTTCGATGTTTGCCGGGACCGACGAAAGCCCCGGCGAACTCATCCTCTACCAGGGCCGGACTTTTAAGTCGTATCGGGGGATGGGATCGATCGGGGCAATGGCAGCCGGTTCGAGCGAACGCTATTTTCAGAGCGCATCTGGAGAGGCCTCTGCCGCAGTTCCAAATATGGGTGTTGATCCCAACCGCCTCGCAAAGCTGGTCCCCGAAGGAATTGAAGGCCGCGTGCCGTATCGCGGTTCCGTAGCGATGATTCTCTACCAGATGGTCGGGGGGCTGAAGTCGGGCATGGGCTATTGCGGCTGCATCGACATCGCCGAATTACAGCAGAAAACGCGATTTGTGCGCATCAGCGGCGCGGGTTTGCGCGAAAGCCACGTCCACGATGTAATGATCACGCGTGAGGCGCCGAATTACGCGGCGGAATAACCACGATAACGCCCCGGAGGCGCCGGTAGCTGATCAGTACAAGGAGTCGTACTTGGTGACCAACCAATCTCCGCTGCGGTGGTCAAGGGTCACCGAAAGCAGGTCGTCGTAGCCCGCTAACTCATTCCGTCGCTTGCCGCTGTAATGAAGAATACGCAAAGGCGGCCTCTCCTCCCAATCGACAATTTTCCACGCCACCAGCGGGTGTTTCGCCTCGGATTCACAAATAAAAGCCGCATAGCGCGCGCGGTAGTCCTTCTCCCAATCGGCCAGTTGATCGTGGCAGTGCCCATCCCGCATACCACGAAGAAACTCGTTGGCCTGGCGTTCGGAGGCGCGATCGCGCAGCGGATTCAACTTCAGTAAGACCGGAACCTTGGTTAGCGGATCCACCTCTTCAGAACGCGTCAGCACTGAAGGCTGGCTATTCAGCCACATCAGATACCCGAAAAACCCCAGTATTACCAGGATTCCACCGCCGGCGGCAATCGCGATCTGCGTCCTAGAAAAGCGCATCTTCGTGCAAGTGTAGCCCTGAAGACCGCGAAAAACAGGTTACTTCCGTGGCCCACAGCTTCATGTCCTAGCCGACGACGTCGCTGCGAATCCGGCGAACTCGCAATTTCAAGCCTGTCCCCACTGGGAGCAAGGATTGTAATTGTTATTGGAGGCCTTTACTTCGGGCGACAGCAGTGCCGTGACCGAGCCGTACGCGGGTTTCTCGCGACGTAATGAATCATCGCGGGGAAGCACGAATCATTAAGACGCACGAATCATTAATAGATATGGAAAGCGGGTTGGTCCACTTTCGCAGCGTCGAACTTGATAAACTGGAGACGCTGATCCGGCGGCCAGGGTGTGCATCTGGATCGCTGTTGATTTAACCTACTCGTCCCATCCCTTAGGGAGAAACTCCTATGGCCGTAAGCGATCAGGCGGTATTGACCGGCAAGCAGCTCGATAGCCTGAGCATCAACACCATCCGGACTCTTTCGATCGACGGTGTGCAAAAAGCCAACTCCGGTCATCCTGGCGCGCCCATGGCCCTGGCCCCGGTCGCTTACGTGTTGTGGCAACAGTTCATGCGCTACGATCCTGCTAACCCGGTGTGGCCCAACCGCGATCGGTTCATACTTTCGAATGGGCACGCTTCCATGCTGCTGTATTCAATGTTGTACCTTTCCGGCGTGAAGGGTGTTGATTCGGAATACAAAGTCCAGCATCAACCGGCCATCTCGCTCGATGACCTCAGGAGCTTCCGCCAGCTGGACAGCAAAACTCCCGGGCATCCTGAGTACCGCATCACCTCCGGCATCGAAACCACAACCGGTCCTCTCGGTCAGGGAATCGGGAATAGCGTGGGCATGGCTATCGCCGGCAAGTGGCTGGAGGCGCGCTACAACCGCCCGGCCCTGGAACTTTTCAACTACAACGTTTACGCCATCTGCGGAGATGGCGATATGATGGAGGGTGTTGGTAGCGAGGCCGCCTCTCTGGCTGGGCATCTCAAGCTTCCCAACCTTTGCTGGATCTACGACGCCAACCATGTCACCCTTGACGGCCCTGCCAATTGGTCCTTCAGTGAGGACGCGGCCATGCGCTTTCGCGCCTACGGGTGGAATGTGGCCCACGTCGGAGATGCCAACGACCTTGATGCGCTCGCGAGATCATTCGCCGGGTTTGTGGCCACCAAAGATTGCCCCACGCTCATCATTGTAAATAGCCACATCGGCTATGGCGCCCCGCATAAGCAAGACACCAGTGCCGCGCACGGGGAGCCTTTGGGGGAAGAGGAAGCCCGACTCGCCAAAAAGTCGTATGGTTGGCCGGAAGACGAGAAATTCCTGGTCCCCGGCGGCGTGCTCGACCATTTTCAAGAAGGCATTGGCCGCCGTGGACGCGAGTTCAGTTCGAAATGGAGCGACCTGTTCGGCAAGTACAGCCAGCAGTTTCCGGAGCAGGCGGACAATATTCGCCGCATGCAGCGCCGTCAACTTCCCGATGGCTGGGACAAAAACCTGCCGAATTTTCCTGCCGATGCAAAAGGGATGGCTACACGCGAGAGCTCCGGCAAAGTTCTAAATGCGCTAGCCAATAATATTCCGTGGCTGGTCGGCGGCTCCGCGGACCTGGCAACCTCAAACAAGACTGCGCTGACGTTTGAAGGCGCAGGGGACTTCCAGGCAGGGAGCTATGCCGGGCGCAATTTTCATTTCGGGGTGCGAGAGCACGCCATGGGCGCCGCACTAAACGGGATGGCTCTGTGCAAACTGCGGGCGTTCGGAGGCACGTTCTTCAACTTCACCGACTACATGCGGCCTTCCATGCGGCTTGCCTCAGTCATGGAAATTCCGACGATTTACGTGCTCACCCACGATTCCATCGGTCTCGGCGAAGATGGCCCCACGCACCAACCGGTTGAGCAGTTGGCGTCACTGCGGGCCATGCCCGGCATGATCATCATGCGCCCCGGCGACGCCAACGAAGTGGCACAGGCCTGGAAGGTAATTTTGCAGCTTAAGCACGAGCCGGTTGCTCTGGTCCTCAGCCGCCAAGCGATGCCCACGCTCGATCGCTCGAAGTACGCGGCCGCTTCAGGAGTCGAGAAGGGCGGGTACGTTCTGGCTGACGCCAAGGAGGGTAAGCCGGAGGTCATTCTGATCGGCACCGGCAGCGAGCTTTCTCTATGCGTGAGCGCCTACGAGCAACTCAGTGCGGAGGGGCTAGGCGTGCGCGTCGTCAGCATGCCTTCGACCGACATCTTCGACAAGCAGGATGATGCCTACAAAAAGTCGGTGCTTCCGCCGGAGGTAACGGCCCGGGTTTCAGTCGAGGCCGGATCGGTCTTCGGGTGGGAACGATACGTAGGTGCGAACGGTGCAATCATCGGCATGACTACCTTCGGCGCTTCCGCCCCCATCAAAGATCTCATGAAAAAATATGGATTCACCACCGACCACGTAGTCCAAGCCGCCAGACACTCCTTGGCGCGATCGAAATAACGAGGCCAATATGCAACCCACCGGTGTGCTCGATACCGCGAAAGCAACCAATCCGTTGAAAGATCTTCTGAAGTTTGGCCAGTCCGTGTGGCTTGACTACATCCGCCGCGACTTGATCACTGGCGGCGAACTTAGGCGCCTGATCGCCGAAGACGGCCTCCGCGGCATGACCTCGAATCCGGCAATTTTTGAAAAGGCCATCGCCGGCAGCACGGATTACGCCGACATCCTGTCGTCACTCAAGGGGCGCGCGGATATGGATGCCAAGGCGCGTTACGAGGTCCTCGCCATTCGCGACATTCAGGACGCAGCCGACCTGCTTCGCCCGGTGTATGAGGAATCGAAGCGCCGCGACGGCTACATTAGCCTGGAAGTCTCTCCTTACCTCGCACGCGAAACGCAGGGCACGCTTGAAGAAGCTCGCCGGCTGTGGAAAGCGGTAGACCGGCCGAACATCATGATCAAAGTTCCCGGAACCGCTGAGGGCGTCCCGGCATTCGAGCAATTGATCAGCGAAGGCGTCAATGTCAATGTGACACTGCTGTTCTCGCAAGAGGTTTATCAGCGGGTGGCGGAGGCGTACGTGCGCGGACTGGCTAAATTTGCAACCAGCGGAGGGGAAATCGGCAAGGTGGCGAGCGTCGCCAGCTTCTTCATCAGCCGCATCGATAACCTGGTGGACGCGGAAATTTCCGGACGGTTGAAATCTGCCAGGAATCCGGACCAAGAAAATAAGCTGAAGGGTTTGCTGGGGAAGGTTGCCATCGCCAACGGCAAGCTTGCGTACCAGCGCTATCTAAATATTTTCTCTGGAGCGGAGTGGGAGAAGCTTAGGGCCCAGGGCGGCCAGAGTCAACGCGTGCTCTGGGCAAGTACTAGCACCAAAAATCCAGCTTTCCCCGATATCCTTTACATTTCCGAACTTGTCGGCCCCGACACGGTGAACACCATTCCCCCTGCAACATTTGATGCCTTCCGGGACCATGGGCAGCCTCGCGAAACTCTGACCGAAGATCTGGATGGCGCGAAGCAGGTGATGAAGTCTCTGGCCGAAGTAGGAATTTCGATCGATCAAGCGACCGACAAACTGACGGATGATGGCGTACGACTTTTCGAAGAGGCCTTCGACAAACTGCTCGCAGCCGTCGAAAAAAGCACGCAGGGCGAAACCGCACCGAAGATCAGCCAGCAGAGTTGCAAGCTCCCCGATGCACTGGGTAAACAAGTGGCGCAAACAGTGAGTAACTGGCGCGCTGGCGGCAAAGTTCGGCGGATGTGGCAGCGCGATGCTTCCCTATGGAGCGGGACGGACGAAGCGCATTGGCTGGGCTGGCTCGACATCAACGAAAAGCAGTTGGCGAAGAAGGACGAGTTTCAGCGCCTCGCCGAGGAAATCCGCAAAGAGGGACTCACCGACATTCTTCTCCTTGGCATGGGAGGCTCGAGCCTTTGTCCAGAAGTGCTTGCCAAAACATTTGACAGGACCAAAGGATACCCGCAGTTACACGTACTCGACTCGACCGATCCCGCACAGGTGAAGGCTGCCGAATCAGGCATTGATCTTTCGAAAACGCTTTTCATCGTTTCCAGCAAATCCGGCAGCACGCTTGAGCCAAACATTCTCAAGAAGTATTTCTTTGAGCGGGCACAGCAGACCGTCGGCTCTGCAAAGGCCGGTAGCCGCTTTATCGCCGTCACTGACCCCGGATCCAAATTGCAGCAGGAAGCCGAAGGCGATAAATTCCGCTCTATCTTCCAGGGCGTATCCAGCATTGGAGGCCGATACTCTGCGCTGTCGAATTTCGGTATTGTTCCGGCGGCAGCCATGGGACTCGACGTAGCCAAATTTCTCGATCGGACGGAAGAGATGGTGCAAGCCTGTGCTGCCTCGGTGGCGGTGGAAAAAAATCCCGGCGTGGCGCTCGGAATTGTGCTGGGCGTCGCCGCAAAAGCCGGCCGCGACAAACTCATGATCGTCACATCGCCCGCAATTTTTGATCTGGGCGCATGGCTTGAGCAGTTAATCGCGGAATCCACCGGCAAGCAGGGAAAGGGCATCGTTCCAGTCGATCGGGAAAACCTTGCAGCGCCGGAAACCTACGGCAGCGACCGCATCTTCGCCTATCTCCGCTTTGAGCCCGCGCCGGATGCAGAGCAAGACGCACAGATCGCGGCGCTCGAAAACGCGGGCCAGCCGGTGATCCGCATCACGGTGGCCGACACTTACGACCTTGGCCAGGAATTTTTCCGCTGGGAAATTGCCACTGCGGTCGCAGGCTCGATTTTAAGCATCAATGCCTTCAATCAGCCCGACGTCGAAGTTAGCAAGATCGAGACCCGCAAGCTAACCAGTGAATACGAGAAGAGCGGATCGCTCCCCGCTGAGAAGCCGATTTTCGAACAGGGCGGCATTAAGCTGTTCACTGATCACAAAAACGCCACCATACTCGGGAAACAGAATTCTCTCGCCGATTACCTTCGCGCTCATCTGGGAAGGATTGGCGCGGGCGACTATTTCGCCCTGCTGGGGTACGTGCAGATGAATGACCAGAACGAGGTCACTCTGCAGCAAATCCGGCACTCCGTTCGTGACGCCAAGCACGTCGCAACCTGCCTCGGATTCGGCCCGCGTTTCTTGCATTCCACGGGGCAGGCCTACAAGGGCGGGCCTAACAGAGGCGTATTTTTGCAGATTACCTGTGAGGATGCCGCTGACCTGCCGGTCCCGGGACAGACGTACACCTTTGGGGTCGTGAAAGCTGCGCAGGCCCGTGGCGATTTCCAGGTGCTCGCCGATCGCGGACGGCGCACCTTGCGAGTTCATTTGGGCAAAGATTTGGTGACCGGACTCTCAGAGCTGTCTAAAGCCGTGGCTGAAGCATTGGATAGCTAGCCAGTACTTTACCAGGAGGCATTCCGCGCGCCTCAAGTGCGACGAACCCGCTTTTCGCTGACGGGAGGACTACATGCGTTTGGGAATGGTTGGTCTGGGCCGCATGGGAGCCAACATGGCTCGCCGCCTTATGCGGGGGGGCCACGAGGTCGTGGTCACCGATTTGAGTCCTGATGCAGTAAAGGGCATATCCTCGGAAGGGGCGGTCGCTTCGTCTTCCCTCGATGATTTTTGCTCCAAGCTCGGCTCGCCACGCGTCGCCTGGCTGATGGTTCCTGCCGGCGCCCCGACCGAATCTACAGTCCAGGCCCTCGCTCAAAACATGCGAGCAGGGGACATCCTGATCGACGGCGGCAATTCCTATTTCAAAGACGACATTCGCCGCTCCAAGATACTGCGAGAAAAAGATATTCACTATGTTGACGTCGGCACTAGCGGCGGAGTCTGGGGACTGGAACGCGGTTACTGCATGATGCTGGGGGGCCCCCAGCAAATCGTTCAACAACTCGATCCCATCTTCAAGACTCTTGCGCCGGGCCGGGGCACGACTCCGCGCACTCCGGGACGCGAAAAGATGCCCAGCGGTACTGCGGAAGATGGCTACATTTATTGTGGTCCATCCGGCGCAGGCCACTTTGTGAAGATGGTGCACAACGGCATCGAGTACGGACTCATGCAAGCTTATGCGGAAGGCTTCGACATTTTTCGCAATGCCAACAAGCCTGACCTGCCCAAAGATGAGCAATACGACCTGAACCTGGCGGATATCGCCGAAGTCTGGCGCCGGGGAAGCGTTGTCAGTTCATGGCTTCTGGACCTCACCGCCATGGCTTTAGCGGAGCATCCTACGCTCTCCGAGTACAGCGGTTTCGTGCAGGATTCGGGCGAGGGCCGCTGGACTATTGAAGCCGCCATTGCGGAAGCGGTTCCGGCGGACGTCCTCTCTGCGGCGCTGTTCGTGCGCTTCCGTTCGCGGCAGGAACACACCTTTGCCGAAAGAATCCTATCCGCCATGCGGCAAAAATTTGGCGGCCATCTCGAACCGGTTGCCGGGAAAAAACCCGCTTAACTTGGAGAGAACGTAATGGCAGAAGCGGAAGTCATTCCTCGACCGCAGCAGCGCAGCCCGGGCCGGGCCGCCGATCCGTGCATCATGGTTATTTTCGGAGCTGCGGGGGACTTGACGCGCCGCAAGCTGATTCCAGCCCTTTACAATCTGGCAAAGGCACAACTGTTATCGCGTGAATTCGCCATCCTCGGCGTGGCTCATAGCCTCATGTCCACCGACGAGTTTCGAAAAAAACTTTCAGAAGACATGCGCCAATACGCCGGTCGCGACATTGATTCCGACATCTGGGAGTGGTTCCTTCGGCGTCTATACTATGTGACCGCTGAGTTCGACGACAAGAATCTGTACTCGCAATTGAAAACAACCCTCGACAAGCTGGATAAAGAGCATTCCACCCACGGCAATTATTTTTTTTATCTCGCTACCGCTCCCGATTTCTTTGGTCCCATAGTAGAGCAACTCGCGACTGGAGGGTTGATGGAGGAGAAAGACCACTACTGGCGGCGAGTAATCATAGAAAAGCCATTTGGCCGCGATCTCGAATCTGCCAAGACCCTGAATCAAAAGCTTCTCAAGGTGGCAGGCGAAAAGCAGATTTATCGGATCGATCATTACCTCGGCAAAGAGACTGTCCAAAACATTCTGGCGTTCCGGTTTGCCAATGGAATCTTCGAACCGATCTGGAACCGCCGTTACATCGATCATGTCCAGATCACGGTCGCCGAGACGGTCGGAGTCGAGTCGCGCGGCAGCTATTACGATACCGCTGGCGCGCTGCGTGACATGGTGCCCAACCACATCATGCAGCTCATCAGCCTGACTTCCATGGAACCTCCGGTTTCATTCCATGCCGACGCGGTCCGCGACGAGCAGGCCAAGATTCTGCATGCGATCCAGCCGCTTAGTTCCGAAGAGGTCCTCACTCGGACTGTTCGCGGCCAGTATGGGCCTGGAGTTGAGGACAACCATCGTGTTCCCGGATATCGTACCGAGCCCGACGTACCGCCCGATTCGCGCACGGAAACCTTCGTAGCCATGAAGCTGGCCATCGATAACTGGCGATGGGCCGATGTACCCTTTTATCTGCGTACTGGTAAGCGTTTGGGAGCGCAGACCACAGTGATCGTCATCCAGTTCAGGCGCGCGCCTTTTGTGCTCTTCCGCGACACTCCAGTCGAGAATCTCATGCCCAACCAACTCGTTCTGCACATCCAACCCGAGGAGGGAATTTCTCTGCAATTTGCCGCCAAGGTTCCCGGCCCGGTCATGAGTTTGGGGGCGGTGGACATGAACTTCAAGTACGCCGATTATTTTGGCACTCAACCCTCGACCGGGTATGAGCGGCTATTGCACGACTGCATGATCGGCGACGCCACCCTTTTCCAGCGCGCTGACATGGTAGAAGCGGGGTGGTGCGTCGTGAGCCCGGCTCTGGATGTTTGGAAGGCGCTGCCGCCCCGCAATTTCCCCAACTATGCGTCTGGCAGTTGGGGGCCGAAGGAATCAGACGATTTGCTTGATCGCGATGGCCGCCAGTGGAGGAACTTTCAGCGATGATTTTGGCAGGCGATATCGGGGGTACCAACGCAAGGCTGGCCCTCTTTGACGTTCGTAACGGCCAATTCAGCCTGGTTGCGGCGACCGTCTTCCTCAGCCAGCGCTATTCCGGCCTCGACCAGATCGTTGCGGAGTTCATCGACACCGCCGGCATTCATCCGGCTCAGGCCTGTTTTGGTGTTGCCGGTCCTGTCACAAACGGAAAAGTAGAAGCTTCGAATCTTCCCTGGACCATCGAATCATCGCGGCTCGCCAGCGAACTCAACCTTGCTAAGACAACTTTGATTAACGATCTCGAAGCAACCGGATGGGGCATCGGGGCCCTTTCGCCCGGCGACTTGGTGCCTCTTGGTCAGGTGAACGGAACCATAGTCGGAAATCAGGCGATCATCGCGGCAGGTACGGGACTTGGTGAAGGCGGCCTCTACTGGGACGGCTCTCGCCACCATGTTTTTGCCTCCGAGGGCGGCCATTGCGATTTTGCTCCGCTGGACGATCTTCAAGTCGAGTTGTTTAAATATTTGCAATCCCTCTATGGTCACGTCAGCTACGAACGCGTTCTTTCGGGCCCCGGATTGGTAAACGTTTTCGAGTTTCTGCGGGATACGGGAAGAGGCAAGGTTCCGGAGTGGCTCCATGAAGAGATGCAGAGAACTGATCCCGCGGCGGCCATTTCCAGAGCCGGAATCGAGGGTAAATGTTCGCTCAGCGGACAGGCTCTGGATATCTTTGTTTCAATCTACGGCGCCGAAGCCGGCAATCTGGGCCTTAAGCTCAAAGCCACGGGTGGCGTGTTTCTTGCCGGCGGCATAGCGCCCAAGATTCTGCCCAAGCTGGCCACTCCGCTCTTCTTGGAAGCATTCTTGGACAAAGGCCGCTTGCGGCATCTGATGGAAGTCATGCCGGTCAAAGTAATCACCAATGACAAATTGGCGTTACTAGGCGCAGCCCGTTGCGCACTGATGGAAGCCTCGACGTAGCAATGTCCGCAGAACCACAGATTCGAGTCTTCGCCTCGGCCGAGCATGTCTTTCATGCCGCCGCCGAAAGTTTTTGTAATCTGGGGGCGTGCGCCATCCGGGACTATGGCAGGTTCATGGTGGCCCTCTCCGGCGGTTCGACCCCTCGCGGGCTGTATCAAGAACTGGCGGCGAGTTTTTCCACGCAACTGGATTGGCAGAAAGTGTTTTTCTTCTTTGGCGATGAGCGCCATGTACCTTCTACAGACGCAGAGAGCAATTACCGCATGGCGAATGAGACTCTTCTTTCGAAGCTCGACGTTCCTCAGAAAAATGTATTCCGGATTCCGGCAGAATTGGCCGATGCCGGTGAAGCCGCGCGGGCGTATGAGCAGACTCTTCGCGGTTCGCTGCCGTTGTCCGCTGGATTTCCGCGTTTGGATCTGGTGCTGCTCGGCATGGGTCCCGACGGTCATACCGCATCTCTGTTCCCGGGCACCACCGCTCTGGAGGAAAACCAGCACTGGGTAGTTGCGAACTGGGTCGAAAAATTCAGCGCTTTCCGGATCACGCTGACATTCCCGGTCTTGAATCATGCCGCCAACATCCTATTCCTGGCAACCGGTGGCGAGAAGTCCGAGATGATCAAAAGAGCTCTGAAAGATCCATCCGCTAACTTGCCTTGCCAAAGAGTGCGGCCAGCGGACGGTGAATTGGTTTGGTTTCTGGATCAAGCCGCAGCCGCGAAGCTGTGAGGTGCCGGCCTTGAGAGGGAGCGGCTGATGTCAAAACACCGGGGCTAGGTTGTGGACTCTCTGGTAGAGTTTCCTGTCCACGGTTCGCATCACATCTTCGAAGCTTGTGCCCTTCTCGTATCCGGCCATCCCCCACGTGAACGAAAGCTGGTAACTTTTGCCATTTTCAGCGTTCCACTGCTCAAGTCCCTTAAGAAGGCGCTGTAACGGACACTCGGCGCGCTCCTCGCTGGTGTCCGGCATGACCACGAGAAACTCATCTCCGCCCTGGCGAAACACCAGATCGCCTCCACGAAATACGTTCTTTAGCAGTTTTGCAAACTCCGACAGGACGCGATTCCCTTCCGTGCTTCCCAACTTCGCATTGAGTGTATGGAAGTCATTCAGATCCATGATCAGGAACGTCACCGGCTCTCCGGTTCGATTGGCTCGCGCGAGTGCATGCGTAACCAATTCGTTGAGAGCACGCCGATTCAACAGCTGCGTTAGA
>JBBSFW010000041.1:0-33378 GCA_038254805.1 Terriglobales bacterium | reverse complement strand
CTCAGCGCTTGTGGATCTCTGGCGACATCCTCAGGCAGGAACTTCAGGGCAACGAAGCGATCTAACTTGATATCTTCAGCCTTGTAAACTACACCCATCCCGCCACCGCCCAACTTCTCCAGGATGCGATAGTGGGAAATAGTTTCGGAGGGCATTGGAGGAATGGTAGGGCGTACGGGTTTCGGAAGTCAACGCTGGGTGGGCCTTCGGATCCGTCCGACCCCTTGCCGAGTTTTAGTTCCGAAGAGGCCTATCCGGAATTCCGGAATCACGGAGCGCACTCTTGAGCTACTAGCGGCCAGTTCGGAAGTCAAGATCGCAGTTCCGCCGATTGATTCGAATCTGATTCAGACCATTTATGATTTCCGTGCATGGTTCGTCTTAGAAGCTGGCTTCAGGACCCGGTCTGTCTGCTCTGTGTCACGGCTGCGCTTCTTGCGTTCGTCGTTCAAGCCGGCGAATTGGGTTCAGCCGACACCATGCACCGGCTGCAGACGGCGCATTCTTTCTGGACCTCGCAGCCCGCGGTTTTTCCCGACGAATATCCTGAATTCGGTGTACACGGACGTGGAGACCGTCTCTACGACTGGTACGGCATTGGCCAGCCGCTGCTGATGCTGCCATCCGACATTATCGGAACTTATGTTGAGAAGTTGCCGATCTTTGGTGATTACAACGGTGACGACCCCACCGTCCGCAATATCTTTGTCAGCTATGCGACAAATATCCTGATCAACGTCCTTACCGCGCTGGTCTGCTTCCGGCTTCTCCGACTGCTCGGGTTTGATTTGAGACAGTCAGTCGTGGGAGTTCTTGCGCTGCTGTTCTGCACTACCCAGCTGCACTACACGCAGAACATGATGGAGAACAACTACATGATGCTGTTGACCCTCACCGGATTTGCTTATCAGTATGAATGGCTGCGCACGGGGAGCAGGCGCGCGCTCCTGATTGGCTCCGCGGCACTGGGGCTGAATCTGTTGACCCGGCTTACCACTGGTCTTGATTTGATTGCTGCCGGAGTGTTTCTCCTCCTGGTACTTTGGTTTGAGCGGCGTGGGAAGGAATTCTGGAGCCGAGTAGGCGCTTACCTAAAGACGGCCCTGCCGGCATATCTGTTCTTTCTTCTCGTTGACCGCATGTACCAGTTCTACCGCTTCGGAACCTGGACTGACACTTACGTCCACTACTTCACGCTGGAGCACCGGCTGCAAGACCCAACGCTCCCGACAAAATATCCTTGGGAAACGCCTTTCCACATTGGTTTTCTAGGGCCACTGATCACGCCGGAGAAGTCGATTTTCCTCTTCGATCCGCTAATTGGGCTGACGATCCTGGTGGCGCTCTTCGGCTGGAAACGCTTCAGCGCGCCAGTGAAGGCCTACATCACTGCGGTTTTTTTCTTGCTGCTTGTCTGCATCTGTTTCTACGCCCGCTACACCGTTTGGAGCGGAGACTTCGCGTGGGGCGACCGCTATGTTTCCACAGCGGCCGAGATGGCGGCATTCGTTTCTGTGCCTATCCTGCTGAGGCACCGCGCCGAATTGAGCAGGATAGTCTGGGGCTTCGGCATTGCGCTAATCGCGGTGAGTCTGGTTGTCCAGATTGCGTCCACGGCATTCTCGATGTCGCTGGAGATTTATCAGATGGAAGACCTCGGCCATCCCATTTTTGTGGTTGGCCTACGGTTCAAGAATATCGTTGCCTGCGGCGCCGCGGTGCGGATTGATGTGATCAACGACTGTTGCGCGCTGGGATTCAATGAACCTTCCTCGGGTCTGCGCACCACTTAGCGTCTGAGAGGAATCGATGCGCGTAACCTTTCCATTGCCTTCCGTAAAGCGTGTACTTCCAAGCCGGCCGATGTTCTTTCCCTTTTCCTTCGCTCAAGCAATCAGCGCAGAATTGAGCCTGGGTTAATCCCTTACAGCCCGGAGTTTTGCAAGGCTTCTGTGGTTTGCCGGGCACTAGGAAACGCCGATGGGAAGGACCAGGTCGGCGTCTTCGGAATCGAACTGAACGACCTGCTCCACTTTCATCATTGCCTGCATGTACTCGGTTGCAATGTGCCGCGCTTGTTTTTCTGAGCTCATGACACGAAATCTTTTTAGGAAGTCGTTGCCACGTAATCACATAGATCACGGTTGCCTGACTAGCCGGACTGATACGCGGACAGTTTGAAAGGTCCGCATATCGCTCTGGCAAATCTCATTTTCTTTCCGTTTCATAGAGTTAGCCGCGCTGGGCTTCAAGCACGGTCTTGGTTATTACGTCGTCTTTGTGGGCTTGAAGTTGTGCAATCACATTCTCAACCGCCCGTATAATTTCTGCGGGCAGCTTATTCCTGGATGAATCTAGGAATGCGGACAGAAAGGCGAGTCCCAGAGTGATTAGGTTTAAGTAATCCATTTACTTGAGTATCCCTTTCAGGTCGGCCGCGGTTTGTTTGTAGTTGCGCAAGGCTGCGGTCAACTTTTCGGCGGCTTGCCTGTGCTCCGCAGGCCCCTTAGTTCCAGGTTGGCACGCTCCTCCAGCTTCAAACTCCGGACCCGCGCAATATGCTTCTGCGGCATCAATTACTAAGTCTTTTGCGGCAGTAGCTAGATGGACTATGCCTCAGGCGCGAAGGAGTCGCGTCCGGCGCTCAATCGACATGATCCCTGTCTGGAAGACTGATCGTTTTGGCAGATCTCTCAAAGGCAAGAGGCTCGGGCGGCCCAGAGTTGTTGTGGATGTCTCGAAGATTACCGCTCTTCGAGCTCAGGGAGTCGATTCGGGAAGGAAATGGGCATCGGCGAAGAGGGTGTCTAAAAATTAGACATCACGGAAACTGTTGGACTGAGGATGGGCCTCCACCCTGACTGTGTACCATTTTGTGTACCACAATTCCCGCCAACCGCCGCTAAGGAGCATCTGCACCCATTTGCACAAAAACGAAACCCGCTGATTTAGCGGGTGTTAGCGGATAATAGCTGGTAGCGCTACCGGGAATCGAACCCGGGTTTGAAGATTGAGAATCTTCCGTCCTAACCCCTAGACGATAGCGCCGCTGGGAGGCAAATTCGAATTATAGCAAAGCGATTCACGAGCCTCTTCGGGCGGTTTGAAAACTTTTGTTTCGCATTCGCGACAGTGTCGGAATCACGTCCGCCGACGCGTCTCCCGTAGAACAGTGGCAAACGTTCTACCGCCCAAGGTGAGTCCTTGCTCAATTCTTCCCGTAACGGCGATGCCGGCATCACGTCCCGGGACCCCAAACTTTTCACTGAACACCCAGATGCGTCCGGTGCCGTCATCGATTTCAAATACGCCAATGCCCATTACAGCGAAGGAGTTCACGACCCGGCCGGCGACAGTAATTTCTCTTCCACGGAAACGGCCAGGGTCTCGATTAATTGACTGAATGCTCTCGCGAGGCGGGCAGGCGACGAGCAGTAGAGTGCCGCTTACCAACAATGTGAGGCCAGCGATTCTGGCAAGAATTGCCCGATTCTTGATCATGGCACTTCCTCCATTCGAAAGACTATGACGATCTGTAACCCCGCCAACCTAAAAAGTTCTTCAAGCGGTGAATTTTTTCTCGGTTCTCGTGCTGCAACTGATCCAGGCTCCGAGCACGTGGTATTTTGAATAGCGTCCAATGAGAAAAAAGCTTTTCAAGATTTTGTTTGCACTGCTTGCCGCCATCTTGGCTATGGGAGCCGACGAGCTGCAGCCGCTGCCGGCGCCGCTTTCCAACAACGCCGTCACCGGAATCAGAGTAAATGGCCAGGTTCTAGTGTATTCATTCATGGGCATTGGGCCGCAAAAGACGTGGCAGTCGGTGACGAATGCGGCTTACGCGCTCAACCTGAAGTATGACAAGTGGACGACGGTCAAGCCGGTGCCGGGCTCGGGGCGTCTGGGTGCCGTGGCCGCAGGCGTCAAAGAGCAGGTTTTCGTGATGGGAGGATACGTCCCTGATCCCAATGGCGGACAAGTGATTGTGTCTGATGTTTCGATCTATGAACCCATCGCGCTGCGCTGGTACCGGGGGGCCGACCTGCCCACGCCGGTTCGGGATGCCGTGGCTGGTACGTATCGCGACCGTTTTGTTTACGTTATCGGGGGTTTTGCGAAAACCGGTCCTACAAGCCAGGTTCAGGTCTATGACACCGAAACCGATCACTGGGTGGAGGGTACCCCGGTTCCGGGCACCCCCGTTTTCGGACATGCCGGCGCTGTAGTCAACGATTCAATTGTGTATGTTGATGGCGCAAAGAAGAACACCGGCAGCGAAGGCGCGAAGTTCGGGACCGCTGACGAGTGCTGGATCGGCAAAATTGACCGCAAAGATCCGAAAAAGATTCAATGGAGCAAATTGCCTGTGCACCCCGGGCCGGCCAGGTACCGGATTGCGGCTGGCGGATCAGAAAAAGATCAGAGAGTCTATTTCGTCGGGGGTACGGACGCGGTTTATGACTTCAATGGAATTGGACTCGATGGCAAGCCTGCGGAGCCTTCCCCGGTAGTTTTTTCTTTCAGCTTGAAAAGCCGTGCCTGGGAAACCATCCAGGGGAACGCTCTCCAGGCAGGCATGGACCACCGGGGACTTGTGGTTACGGCAGATGGCCTGATCATTGCGGGCGGAATGGCCAAGGGACAGCAGGTGATTGCGAACGTCGCCGTTTTGCCGAAAGGGAAGTAGAGGTCAGCGCGCGCGGGCCAGTACCAGGGTTACGTCGTCGGGTTGTTCGGCAGCTCCAATCCAATCATCCACGGCAGCAGTGACAATTTCCGTAATTCGTTCGAGCGGGAGGTCGCGGTTCTCCTGCACGAGTTCTATCAGGCGCTCTTCGCCAAACTCTCCAAAATCATTTTCCGGTTCAGTGACACCGTCACTATAGGCGAGGACGATTTCTCCGGGGCGAAGCTGCACCGATCCTTCCTCGTACTGGATGTCATCGAAAAGGCCGACGACCGTGCCCCCCTGCTCCAGCCTGCGGACCGTCGGTCTTTCTCCCATCAGAAGTAGTGGCGGCAGGTGTCCGGCATTGCTGAAAGTGAGGCGGCGGTCGGCGCCGTCGTAGATGCCAAGGAACAAAGTCGCGTATTTCTCCATCGGAGTGCTGTGATAAAGCTGATGATTCAGTAATGACAGCAATACGCTGGGAGAAGCTTCCGCTCCAGCGAAGTCTCCGTTTTCGGCGATGATCGGACCTGCCCCGACCGCTTGTGCATGACGAAGCGCGGGGATTCCTTCCATGGAGTAGGCGCGAACCGCGGAGTGGATGGTGGCCATTAGCAAAGCCGCGGAGATCCCCTTGCCGCTTACGTCACCAACGGCCAGCACCAGCCGCCCGGAGCCCAGCGGTAGGAAGTCGTAGTAGTCGCCGCTTACGCTGCGGGCAGGACGGCAAAAGCCGTGTACTTCAAGACTGGGCAGTTGCGAAATGTGACGCGGAAACAATTGCGCCTGCACTTCCTGCGCGATGGTGATCTCATTCTCGAGACGATGCTTTTCTTTCTGCTCCAGAATCAGATTTTCCAGGGATGCCGTCATCGAATTGAACGAACTGGCCAGCGCCGCCAGCTGGTCCGCGGAAGCGACGGGGATGCGGTGACTGAAATCTCCGCGATTGATGTGAGTTGTTGCACGATAGAGCTGTCCCACTGCCCCCGTCACTGATCGCGTTAAGTGGGTGCCAATCCAGAGCGCTATCAACTCGATGATGGCATAGAAAATTGCAGCGGCAAGCAATAGCAGCTCAATCGTGGGGGCAAAATCTCCCAATGCGGAAAACAGATGATCGTAGAGAGCTGAGAGCCGGGTCTGAACGCTGATCGCAGCCGGCTGGGAAGTGTCCCCGTCAATCCAGTTCACAACAGAAACCGAAGTTGGGAAGTTTACCTGGCGGTCCAGAGTTCGAGTGGGGGAGGGAACGCTGCCGGCGGTGTAGGTGGGCCGAAGCGGTTCATTCCCAGTGTCAAGCACGAATCCTGTTCCTTTTTTTGGGACGCTCTCCGATGAATGCTCCGGCGACCCGCTGACAAGGGCCCCCGGCGCGGCGTTCCCATCAACTTCGCGGAGGCTCAATCCGGATGCGTAGAGAGTAACTTCGCCTAGACCGGACGCCAACGCCAGCAACATACTCTGGTCCAGCGGCTTGCTGGAAAGTACGATCAACTTGCCGCTCTTCGTCTGCACCGCCAGCGCCGATCGCAAGAAAAGCCTTCCCTGGTCGCGCACCACCAATGCGAATTCCGGCGGAAGGTACGTGGGCAGCAAGGGCGAAATGGCCACCGATCCAGCAGGCAATTGGCTAAACAACAGCTTGCCATTCATCCAGGCGCAGAGTTGACGATCTGATACCGCGTTTGCATGTTCTACAGCTTGGAGTAGCTCGCGGCCCCCATCGAGATCAGCGGCCAGCGTATGCGCAACCACTGCGTTGCTGGCCTTGAGACTCTTAACTTCCGATTCCAATCGGGATGAGACGATGTAGGTGGCGAACTGACCGGCAAAAAGATACGAAGCCAGACCTCCCAGACTCAGCAGCAATACCAGCGGGATGACTCCGATAAATACATACGTCACAATCAGGCGATTTCGTAATCGCCACAACAGGCGTGACGAAGCCCAGCGGGCTGCCAGCACGCCGAACAGAGCGATGACGATCGCGCTCAGGAAGATAATCCAGCCGCCAAGACTCTTGCCGAAGCCCCCGTGAAATAGATCTGCGATCTTATGAAGTGAGAACAGCAGAACATCGAGTCCCAACAGATACCAGGTTATGAGCGCCAGCCGTCCCTTGGGCAATAGTCCATTCGACTCAAGCCAGAGCCGGAAATTGGAGGGCTGGAGAAGCATAAATGCAGTCTGAATTATAGATGGAGCGTATTCGCCGTGATTGGAAATACGCCCTTGGGCAGGCTTTCAACTGCATAGCATTGCTCCAGGTGGCCCGACAATTTCCGTTTTGGCGGCAATCCTGTACAGAAGTGTCAGCAAGTGCATGCGAAATCAGAGGTGAAAAGCAGAGAGCGCGAACAGAATTGGTGGTGCCGAAGAAGGGACTCGAACCCCCACACCCTTGCGGGTACATGGACCTGAACCATGCGCGTCTGCCAATTCCGCCACTTCGGCAAGTGACTGCTTTGCGGGGCGGCTGGGCCGCCTTGAAGGAAGATGCTACGGCATCTATTCTTACAAGGAGGGAACGGAGTGTCAAACCTGTATCATCAAATGCGGTGACGTTGCTCATTCGCCGCATGCAGCATCCGAAGCTCTGGGAGAATGAACTACAGAATGGCGACCAAAGACAGCGGAGCAAAGCGCGAGCAGCCGGACGAAGTGGCCCACCTGCGGATGCTAGCCCACGACCTCAGCAACTCGCTCGAAGCCATTCTGCAAGCGGCTTATCTGCTGCGTCAGGGGAAATTGCAAGGGGACAGCAAACGCTGGGCAGAACTCATCGATTCGTCGTCGCAAGAAGCGGCACGCATTAATCGGGAGATCAGACAATCGCTTCGAGCGCTGAGTGCCGATTGATTTCGGCGGCCGAAAATGCGCCAGTTGCGCAGTTCAACTAAAATGCCAGTTCACACTTTGACAGACTGTGAAGGAGACATAAAATGGAACGCAAGGCTAGCGCGGTATGGAAAGGCGGGTTGAAGGACGGTAAAGGGGAATTTTCCTCACCCAGCGGAGTTTTTTCCCACGTTCCTTACTCGTTTACAACCCGTTTTGAGAATGCGCCGGGGACGAATCCGGAAGAATTAATCGCCGCCGCCCACGCGTCGTGCTTTTCTATGGCGCTTTCGGCGCAGCTGGGCGCCGCCGGATTCACACCTGAGAGCATCAACACGACCGCAAATTTGAAGATGGAAAAACAAGAGGCGGGATGGGCCATCACTGCAATCCACCTCGACGTCACCGGGCGCGTACCCAAGGCCGATGACGTGGCCTTCCAGAAGGCTGCCGGAGAGGCGAAAGCGGGATGTCCCGTATCCAAGGTGTTGAAGGCGCAGATTACGATGGCCGCCAAGCTGGAACCAAGCTAGTTAAACTCCG
This sequence comes from Terriglobales bacterium, assembly GCA_038254805.1. Classification (GTDB taxonomy): domain Bacteria; phylum Acidobacteriota; class Terriglobia; order Terriglobales; family Acidobacteriaceae; genus Gp1-AA145. The sequence continues at coordinate 25,325 of JBBSFW010000041.1, read as the reverse complement.
AATCATTGAGATATTCTTCGCCCCCGGCCCCCGAAGGGGCAATTGATTCGGGCCAGTGTGGCTGCCGTATTTGAATTCGCGAATAAATAGTGTTCCGTTCAGCCGGGATTCGGCCCAGCTCGCGAATGAGCGCCTGAAATTCTTCCGGACGGGTGTACTGGCCCGCGGTAGCTCCGGCCTCACGCGAGATGTTTTCTTCCATCAGAGTGCCGCCGTAGTCGTTGGCTCCGGCATGCAGACAGAGCTGTGAAAGACGGCGATCCAGCTTCACCCACGAAACCTGAATGTTATCGATTGAGCTGGCCAGCACCAAGCGGGCTAACGCGTGGATCTTTAGATGCTCGGCAAGGGTGGGTCCAGGGCGCGAGAGTCCCTGATGAAACAGGATCGTGTTCTGGTGAACGAAGCCGAGCGGCACAAATTCGGTGAAACCGCCGGTCTGGCCTTGGATCTCGCGCAGCAACAGAAGCTGATTGACCCAATGCTCAGTAGTCTCAACGTGGCCGTACATCAGGGTGGAGGTGCTGCGAATCCCGCACGAGTGGGCGGTACGTATGACCTCCTGCCATTGCGCAGTGGAGAGTTTGTTGCGCGAGAGCACATGGCGGACCTCATCGTCCAGGATCTCGGCGGCGGTCCCAGGCAGAGTGCCGAGGCCGTTGTCGCGCAGCATGCTTAAGTAATCGCGAAGGGCCATGCCGGTGAGCTGGACGCCGTAAACAATTTCCATCGGCGAGAATGCATGAATGTGCATGCCGGGCACGGCGGATTTCACCGCGCGCAAAATATCGCGATAATAAAGTGCGGGCAGACCGCGCGGCAGGCCCCCCGGCATACAGACTTCGGTCGCGCCCACCCCCCAGGCCTGAATGGCTTTTTCGGCCACCTGTTGCGGATCGAGAAAATACGTGTCCGATTCGCGCGGACCACGGCTGAAAGCGCAGAATTTGCAGCCGACGAAGCAAATATTTGTGAAGTTGATATTGCGGTTGACGACGTAAGTGACGATGTTGCCGGCCAATTCGCATCGCAGGAGATCTGCCGCCACGAGAAGTCCGAGTAGGTCGTCCCCTTCAGCAGCGGCCAGAAGCAGGCATTCCTCCCGGCTGAGTACGCCGCCGCTTTGCGTCTCAAGGACGCGCTCGACAGCGCGGCGCACATTGCTTTGCATTCGCGTACAAACATCCGGCCAGTCGAGTTGCGGAAAGTCCTCAAGTCCGGTTCGTGTGCAGGTCCGCATTGGTTAACTCTCTTTCTTCAAAGCCTCACCGGAACAGGTCCTGGTCCCCCGGGCGGAGCAGCTCGCGGGCGGTTCCCCGGCCAAGCTGATATCTGAACCCGCGCACTACGCAAACCGGCGTGCGATTAAGCTTGCCGCAGACCAGGCCCGCAGCGCAAGCCAGTTCGTCAGCTACCGCTTCGTAGCTGGCCCGAAGCCGGTATCCGTGGGGATCGCGCGCGCCACGATAATCGAGCAGCGGCCTCATGCCGGCGACGCCGATAGCGGCCTCGGTGAGCCCTTCGCGCCAGGGACGGCCAAAGGAATCGGATATGATCACTGCAATTGCGACATGCAGCAGTTTCTTGATTTGCGAGCGTAACCGGGCAGCGGAGCGGTCAGAATCTTTAGGCAGCAGGACCGCGCTCTCGCCACCGTCGACGTTCGAGGCGTCCACGCCGCTGTTTGCGCAAACCAGGCCATGGCGTGTTTCCGTGATTAACACTCCCCGTTTTTTGCGGACGATTCGGACGCTTTCCCTGAGCGCCAGTTCCACGACGCGAGCGTCCGCCCCGAACCGCCGGGCCCACGATACCGCTGGCCGGGAGGGCCTCACCACTGCAAGCTTTACCGTTTGACCTTCAGATTTTGAAATGATCTTATGCTTGATTACTAGGACATCGCCAGTTCGCAGCCGCAGTTTCTGATGACGGAGCGCCGCGCTAAGTTTGTCGATCAGGGCGTCGCCCGGCAGAATTTCCTCCTGGAAGGGAACGGGGATGAGTCGAATCTCACGCTGCGCCATCAGGATTTCGCAGTGGCAAAATTTCCCCCGTCGTCTCTGAATTCGGAGGACGGGGCAAGCGCTTCATAAGGACGGAACTTCCGCGCCAGAAGTTGTGACTGCTTTTCACCCGGAGCTTCGGCTAGTTGCTGCAGGTCATCAGGCGTATCAATATCGAGAGCAATTCCTGCAAATGAGAGGACGACACACGGCTTGTCTGCGGCATTCGCAGCATTGAGGTGCGGCAGGAAACTATCATTGCCAAAGCGCAAGGGGAAGAGCGCCGCCGGGCGGCGAAGAACAGCATTGGTGCCCCGCTTGTCGCCAGCAGGAACCAGGACACTGCCGTTCGCCGGCGCATTTGCGTAGATGGCACGGAGTTCCGCCGCAGCAACCAGCGGAACATCGGCAGGAATTACCAGGGTGGTCGTGATTCCGCGGGCCCGGCAGACGCAGGTTGCCATCTCGATGGCGTCAGTCTCGCTACGATTCGCCTCGTCGCGGATAATCTCAATTCGATAGTTCTTTGCGAGTTCAATCGCGAACGGATCGCTGGTGACAAGACTAATATCGTCGGTGGCACTGGCCGACAGGGTTTCCATTACGTCCCACAGCATGGCCTGCGCGAGTTCGGTCCGCGCAGATTGCTCCAGCAGGGAAGCCAGGCGTTGCTTGGCATTCGCCAGATTCTTGACTGGGACCAAAATCATTTAACCTCTGCAATGTACGCAGTTGCGAGTTCAGGAGAAGCGAAAGCCAACGCTGTCTGCGCAATACGTGCTCGGTCTTCGTCCCTCTGCATCAGAATATTCGCACAGTGAACACGAAGCCCGTTGTCTCGCAGAGACTGTGCAGCGGACTGATCCGAATCATGCGCGACCAGAATGTCTAGAAAATCCTTGTACGCTTCTGCCACGCCTGCAACCGAAACATCGAGTCCCTGCGCCTTCATCAGCTCTGCCGCCGGTCCGGACACCGCAGCGCCGCCGATGATAGGGCTGACCGCGACGACTGGCGCCGAAGTGCTGGATAGCGCCTGGCGAATCCCGGGAACGGAAAGGATGGGGCCGATGCTGGTGACCGGATTGCTGGGTGCCAGCAGAACAGCTTGAGCGCAGGCGATGGCCTCCAGCACTCCCGGTGCAGGTTCCGACTTTGGCGCTCCCGCGAAGCTCACCGCGTTTACCACGTCCCGGTACCGGCGCTTTACGAAATATTCTTCGAAGCTGAGATTTCCTGTAGGTGTGTCAATTCTAGTTTCAACCCGCATGTCACTCATCGGCAAAATACGTGCCCCCACATTTAGACGCTCCGCGATGACGCGTGTGGCCTGGGTGAGTGTGCGACCGTGGGAGAGCAGCTTGGTGCGCAGCAAATGTGTTGCCAGGTCGCGATCCCCGACACTGAACCACGCGGGCTCGCCCAGTTCCTTCATTGCTTGCAGGCAATGGAAGGTTTCGCCACGGACCCCCCAACCGCGTTCCCTGCTCAATATTCCTGCGAGTACATAAGTGATCGAATCGATATCGGGGGCAACGCGCAGGCCCCACCATTCGTGGTCATCGCCGGTGTTCACGATGATGGTCAGTTCTTCGGACGGGACGATTCGGCGCAGCCCGTCCACAAACTTCGCGCCCCCGGTGCCGCCGGTAAGGACTACGATCATGCCGCGCGTCTCGCGTACCCTTGGAAATCCGCCGACGCGTTCACCTTGAGTCTCAAAAGATCCGACTTGGAAATGGCTCTCTCAATGAACTCCGGATAAACCGGCAATCGCTGGCGCAACTGAAACCCCTTTGCGCGGGTCCGGCTCTCAAGTTGTTCCAGATGAGGCCAGGGTCGCTCGGGATTGATGAAGTCTGGAGTGAGCGGTGAGACCCCGCCCCAGTCGTTGATGCCGGCATCAAGAAGCTCTTCATAATCCGGATCAGAAAGATTCGGCGGAGCCTGGAGGTTGATGTCTGGCATGAGCAGGCGCGCCACGGCAATTGTCCGCAGCATCTCGCCGCGGCCCGGTTCAATCCAGTTTCGCATGGGGATTGCCGGCTTCACTCTGAAGTTTTGGATGATGACTTCCTGAATGTGTCCGTAGCGCTGGTGCAAACCGCGGATCGCGAGCAGCGCCTCAACGCGGTCCTCGACAGATTCTCCGATTCCGATCAGGATGCCCGCAGTGAAGGGAACGCCTTGTTTGCCGGCCTCTTCCATGGTCCGCAAACGCTTGGCCGGGATTTTGTCAGGAGCATTGCCGTGCGCATTTCCCGGCGCCAGCAGAGAATCATTCGTTGTTTCGAGCATCAAACCCATGCTGGGGGATACGGCAGCGAGTCTCTTAATCCACTGAGCGCTCATCAATCCAGGATTTGGATGTGGCAGCAAACTGGTTTCCCGCAGCACCAGGTCGCACATGGCTTCGAGATAATGCAGCGTGGAACGAAAACCCAGTTGGCGCAGAGTCTCGCGCATTTCCGGGAAGATAAGCTCCGGCTTGTCACCCAGAGAGAACAGGGCTTCGGTGCACCCGAGCTTTTCGCCCGCCCGCGCGACTGCCAGAACGTTCTCGGGAGACATGGTGTGAGCGCCCGGTTGACCGGGATCGCGGCGGAAGGCGCAGTAGCCGCAATAGTCGCGGCACAGATTAGTTAACGGAATAAAAACTTTGCGCGAATAAGTAATCACGGGCTTAAAGCAGTCACGTGTTTTTTTAGCGGCGCGGAGAAGTTCGGATAGTTCTTCGTCGCTGGTGCGAATCCAGTGGTAAGCGGCTTCGCGCGACAGTGGTTCGCCGGCGCGCAAGCCCTGCCATGCTGTATTCGAAGGAATGGCACTCGAGATTGCGCTCTCACTCTGCATGTGAGGTTTCTCCCGCCATTCGAAAGCTGCAAAGGCAGGAGGGCCTGGTGAGTAAAATCATAACGGAAATGCGCGGCGCAGCGGAAATACGGGTGAGAGTGGTTTCTGGTAAAACTCTGAGCAAAGCTCTGTGGGGGCCAGCGTAGGAAGCCGCCGCCAAAGTCGGTGACGATGCTCGAGGCGACCAAAAATCTTCGGTACCCTGCACGTTTCAACGGTTTCAGGAGTTCTGCTCTTAATATGAACACGAATCAGGCAGACTTTCGTCGCGCCATGGGATGTTTTGCGACCGGCGTGACGGTCATCACCGTGGACTATGAAGGCGAAGTCCAGGGCATGACCGCGAACGCGTTCACGTCGGTATCCCTCGATCCGTTGCTGGTCCTGGTCTGCGTTGTCCACGAGGCGCGGACCCACGCGCATCTGCATGCTCGCAAGCGTTTCGGCATCAATGTGCTTTCTGAGGACCAAAGAGAGATTTCGGAGCATTACGCCCAGCCAGACCGTGATCCCAATCGCACCGAACACGATACTGGCGCGAGGTTCGATCATACCGAGCACGGCACTCCAGTTTTGCAAGGGGCACTGGCCTACCTGGAGTGTCGCCTACAGAGCGCCCAGGACGCGGGCGATCACACCATCTTCATCGCGGAAGTGGAAGAAATAGTAGTGCGCGGCGGCGAGCCACTGCTGTATTTTCAATCCGGTTATCGCGCCATCGGTCCGCAACTGAAGTGAAGACATGTTTCTAAAGATTGTCAATGCACTCAAGCGGCTCGCGCGGTCGCTGAATTTATAGCTTTATTGCACGTGTGAGCAGATAATCCTGCAACAGTTGGTTTTGGTCCAGATATTCAGCGGTGATCGCTTCAAATTCCGAGCGCAACCGGGCGAGCCGGCCGGGATCGCTGGCGCTCAGCATCTCAACCAGTTTTACCAACGGTCCGACCGTGCGTTCCACGTGGGCGCGATGGTGTTGGGGAGTTAGGACGGGAACGTCCATGTGGGCGCGATCGAAGACAATTCTTTTCACACGGTTGCCCAGCCGTTCAGTCACGACGTTGGGATCGCCCCACAGCGTGGGGGATGCCACGCCGGGTGGGGGAGGAAGATAGTGGCTTACCAAAGCGAAGGTGCGCCCCACATAGAGTTCCTGCGGCCAAGTGGAGAAGGCGATCGTCCCACCAGGCTTGAGCACTCGGAGCATTTCAGCAAGCGCGACCTCCGGCCGCGGTGCGAAAATGTGGCCGAATTGGCTGAGGACGACGTCGAAAGCAGCATCCTCGAAAGGCATGCTTTCAGCGTCGCCTTCGTTCCAATCAATCGTCAGACCAGCGATACTAGCGTTCTCGCGCGCCCGCTCCAGCAACTTGGGAGTAAAGTCGATTCCGGTCACATGAGCACCATGGCGCGCCGCAGTTACGGCCACTACGCCGGTACCGCAGGCGACGTCGAGCACTCGCTGACCCGCGCGAACTCGCGCATGGCGCACTAGCCGCGCGGCCGGCGGGGTCGTGAGTGCCTCCAGCGGAGCGAAGTGCGCCCATCCCTGTTTCTGCGCCTCCTTGAACTGAGATAGCGGATCCGCGTTTGCCGGTTTTGTCGTGTCCATTGATTTCTACCTTTGCGTCAACCTGCTAAACATCTTCACGATAAATCCCATCGCTATCAAAAAGCGGCAGGAACCTTAGGGCGCGTCGCGATTATGGCGCGTACTCCACGCGAAGGCTGTCGAGGATTCTCTGAAAAGTCGGCCGCAACTCTGTGAAGTCTCTCTCCGGCGCAATGAAGATTAAAGACAAGTAGGCACCCGCTGGGCCCGGAGCCACGACCACCCAATCATGCTCCGGCAGCGGACTCCCGCTTTGCTGAAGCGGTGAGTTGCTGGCCAGTTCAACCGAGCGGCACTGGACACCATTGGTCTCAATTCCCCTCGCATCGCCACGCTGGCGCATGCCCGGGTTCGACTGCTCAAGGTTTTGCAACAGGTCTCTGGTCACCTGATCAAGAGAGCCGGCGTTCGGGTCCTGAGCGGTGCTGACCATTACGCCATAGGCAATCGCGTTCTGGCTGACCCCGGCTTTCGGCGCAATGGTAATGGAATTCTTTCCGGATGCCGTACTCCAGTTAGAGGGATATGAAATGCTAAATCCGCTCTGGTGAACTTCGGTGAAAGTGTTGCTGGGTTTCACCTGATCGAACGGTACGTCAGACGCTGCATTTTTTGCGCTGGCATTCACAGTTTCGTGAGCACTTGCGGGCACAGCTCCAGTCTGAATATTTTGCTTCGCCCAGAGGCCCTGCTTGGCGCCGTCCGCGATCTCCTGGGCGCCAAAGGATTTGACCTCGCTGGACTGTTTCTTCGCGTCCTGAAAATACTGGCTGCTGCCCAGATATTTTTCCGCAGGCCAGTTGCGGATTTCTTTCCCAATCGCGGCTGAGCGGTTGCCGGGGTTGGGGTGATCACTCAGGAATTGCGGGCCGCTGCCGCCTTCTTTCGCCAGCGCTTCGAAGAAATGGGCCAGCTCCATCGGGTTGTATCCGGATTTGTACATGATGATTGCGCCAACGGAGTCTGCCTGGGCCTCGTCACCACGAGAATATTTCAGCAGGACAGTGCCCGCGCCGACCTGAATGCCGACACGCGCGAGTGTCCCCAGTGCGCTGCCGCCAAAAGCTCCTCCCAGTGCGCCCAGCACCTCCGCGAGCCGCCGCTTCCCCGAGGTCGCTTGTTTCGCCGAATGCTGCATGTACACGTGCGACATTTCATGTGCCATCACTCCCGCCAGCTGCGCTTCGTTGGCAGCGGCATTGATCGTGCCCACATTGATGAAAATCGGCCCTCCCGGTAGCGCAAATGCGTTGATCTCCTTCTGCTGTACCACGTGAAATTGATATGGCCAGGATTTATCCGGCGGAATCTGCTTCTCCAGGGTCCCGCCCAGCTGTTGCACATACCGCGTGATGGGGCTCGAATCCGGGAGCACCGGCATCTGCTTGTAAACTTCCGCCACGGCCTGCAGTCCTAACTTTTGCTGCTCTTCCCGCGACATGCTGGTTGAGCCGGGGTTGGGCATTTGCGGAGTGCTGGGAGATACCGTGGATGCCGGAATTGCGAGCAGCATCGTGAGTACCACGGATATAGCGCGACGAAAAAGTGGAGATCTGTTCATGAAAGGTCTCGTGCGTTCCGAGCATCCATAAGATGCTACAGGGGCTAGAATAGACGCATGGTGGACGATCGGGAGTTCCGGCCGGCAACTGCGGCAGAGCGGTTCTTTAACCGGGCATTCGGCTTTCTGGTCGGACTCGGACTCAGTCCGTCATTCAATTATTTGCTTGAAGTCAGGGGACGGAAGTCAGGCAAGCTGTACTCGACACCTGTCAACCTGCACCAAATGGACAGCAAGCAGTTTCTGGTTGCACCTCGCGGGCGGACGCAGTGGGTGCAAAATGCCGAGGTTTCAGGCGAGGTCACGCTGACGAAACGGCGCCAACGGCGGCGATTTAAGTTGCGGCCGCTTGCCGATTTAGAGAAACCGGAGATTCTGAAATCATATCTGATGCGCTACCGGGGCGCCGTTCAGCGCTTTTTTCCGGTGCAGCCCAATGCTCCGCTCGAAGCCTTCGCGAAGATCGCGGCAGGGTATCCGGCTTTTGAGCTGATTCCGGCGTGAGCGGCGCACGCTGAAGCCGGATCCATCCTTACTCCAAAACGCCATCCTCGAGCTTCTCCGCTTTCCACGGAGCGGCTGCGCGCGGGAATTCGATGATGATCGGATGTGGCGCCCCAAGCTTTGAAGAAAGTTGAGGCTGAGCGCTCGAGGGGAAAGTTTACAGCCAACCAAAATGGGCAAGCGAAAAATAAACGCAACCCAGAGTAAGTACGGGGCCGCCCCAGATCATCAACCTGGATTTCCATCCGAGGGAACTTACCAAATCACGCTGGCTCCGCCACGAAATAAAGAAGGACCGGTTGTGAGTTCCCTGCATGAGAACCACCGGCGGGTGAAGGTCGAAGCCTTCCGAATCAAGAGGTTGGTCAACGCGATCTAGCTGAGCGGCAACCGCGGCCGCCTTCGCAGGGCACGGCTTCGCAACCAGTGCAACTGTCCCCTTGGGCTTTGCCCCGATACCGACTGCCGCCCATTCCGCCGGATTTGATACCCCTGCCTTCATGAGAGCGGCGGCAATCTTCTGCTGCTGAGTCATGGCGGTTACCGGAAGGGCGGGCGTTTCGGGGGATAGCCAGATCACTTCGGGCGTGCCATAGCGATCGGCAGGGTCGAGGCCGATCTCGTGCTCTGCCATTGTCAGCGATGGACTGATGGTAGCCGCCCCATTCCTCCCCTGGCCCGGGAGGTCCGCCCAAGCCGGCCGGATACTGGCATCCAAACCGGGATTCTGTGACAAGGTCCCGAGAACGAAGAGGGCATTCTTTGGCTTAATGCAATACTCTTCGACTTTGATCCTCTTGTCAGGGTTTGCGGCATGCCGAATCAGGAACTCACCCACACAACCTGGCATCTCCGGACCGTCAAAAAATACGGAATCGCGGTACTGCTCCCGTAAGTCGCAGTGCAGATCCATCGCGGCGCCTCGTGGATCCACCAACACTCTCGCGGTGTTGTCATCAACGTAGAACGGTACGTGCAGGATCTCTTCAGCGACCTTAACCCACTCGCTGGTTTTGCCCTTCTGCTTCGGTTGCCAGGCCACGCTGCGGTAGTAGTAGCACTCTATTTGTTTCAGCGGGGAGATGAGGACATAAGGGCCAACTGCCAGGCCGCTAACTTCGACTAACCCCATCGAGGCGCTGCGGATCTTGGAAGCAGGAGTGTTCAGAATCAGCCGCCTGCGCTGCAGGAACCGGAAGCCCTTACAAAACCAGTAGATTCCGAGAGCGGTCCCTACCGCAGCCATTGCCAGCAGGTTTTCAGGCCCGGAACTAAGGAAGATTGTCACGCGCGTCCACGCCTCAAACCTGACCCAGAAATTAAGATGGTCCGGAATCCATCGCCAGTTTATCCGGGCCGCTTGGGTAATTCTTGGAGGTTTTGTCTCCACCGCATGACCTTCGTAACCGGCGAGACCTGTTACTGCGTTGCTGGGTTCCGGCGCCCTGCCTAGAATTTTGAACTGGACTACTCCGCGCAAACTCCTATGGCAGAGACTCAAAAACGGGCAGACCGGCAGGAAATCGCCAGGCGGGTCGAGCGCGGCGAAAAATTACTGCAAAAGGGAAAGGCCGGGGAGGCGCTGGAAGAATTCCTCCAGACATTGGCCCTGGATCCAGCCAACGATACCGTGCGGCAGATGGCAGCCGACCTGTCCCTCTCCTTGCAACGCCTTCCCGAAGCGGTTCAACTTCTGGGCGAATTGTTTGAGCGCCAGATGGCCGCCGGCGATGCCATGCGCGCCAGCCTCACCTACAAGAAGTTGGCTCGCTTCGGGAATCCCAGCTGCGAACAAAAAATACACTTTGGCAGGCTGCTGGAGAATTCCAATCGCAAGCTGGCCCTCGAAACTTACGAATTGGCACTCGAAGAACTTTCCCGGCAGGGACGCAAGACGGATAGCTTGGCCGTCTTGAAGCGTGTAGCCGCGCTCGATGGGTCCGAGCGAAACTTGATGCGGCTGGGCGAGGTCGCCTCCGAAAGCGGGGACGCAAAACAGGCTGCGGCAGCCTTCCTGAAACTTGCGCTGCAGGCCGAGGCATCTGGCGCTAATTCCAATCAGTGGTTCGAACGCGCATATTCCGAAGACGCCACCGATGAGACCATTGCACTGGGATATGCGAAATGCCTGCTGCAGGAACAGCAGGTGGGCGCAGCGATTTTTGTTCTCGATCCGCTGTCCAGTTCCGGAAATGCCAACCCCGAATTTCGCGAGCTATATGCCAAAGCTCTGCTGAGCGCCAACCGTCTCACCGAAGCGGCCCCGCTGGTGTGGCAGATCTTTGAGCAGAACCCTTCGCGCATTGAGCAAGTGCGAGATCTGATCGGGGGCTTCCTGGATTCACACCTCGACCGCGAAGCCGTGATGCTTGCGGAGAAGTTGGAGCTTTTTCAGCGCCGCAAAGGGGAGCGGCGCACTTTTCTCTCGATGATGCAGGACGTGGTGGCCGGTCATCATCCCTCGTCTGAAATGCTGGAATTCCTGGCCGCACAGTTCAACAGCGCAAACCGCGAATCCGACTATTGCGACACATTGCTGCGCTTGTTTGATCTGTATTACAAGGATGGAAGTTATTCCAAAGCGGGCGACGCGCTCGACCGCGCGGCAGAAATCGATCCCTATGAATCCGGGCATCAGAAGCGTTTGGCGATGCTGAAGGACAAGATTGAAGCGAACCGGTATCAGGTGATCGCATCGCGCTTCACTGGAACGTCGTCTCCAGAAATGGCGCGCAGCAATAACGAGGAAAAGACCCTCGGCTCAGGCACTTTACAGGACTTGATGCTGCAAGCGGAAATCCTGGTCCAGTATGGAATGCGCAACAAGGCGCTCGAGCGCCTGCAGCGCATTCAGCAGCTTTTTCCGCATGAAGAAGATCGCAATCCCGACCTCAATCAATTGTATTTGGCCGCGGGAATGACGCCGCAATACGCGGGAACTGCGGCCAGTCCTGCTCCGGCTGCCATTCCCGGTTCCCTGATTCCCGCGGAGGCCAAGGCGTCCGCGATGTCTAACCCAATCGCTGACACCGCAGACATGAGCGGCTTTGCGAAAGTATCTGATATTACACGCAAGTTGAACCGGCAGAACACTGCCGAGGCGGTTCTTGAAACTACCGCGAATGAAATCGGCGCGCAATGGAATGTGCATCGATGCATCGCTGCCCTCAGGAAACCTAGCGTGGCCGCCAGCACCTACAAACAATTCCACGCGCCGGAGACTTCCGCATCCACTGCAAATCTGCAGCCGCTCATTTGCGGCCTGCATGATCTGGTGATCAGCCGGGGAGCGCTGGCGTGTTCCGAAATCTCTTCGATCCCGGAGCTGGAAGGTTTTTCCAAGCAGCTATCGTCGTTATCGGTCCGGTCTCTGCTGGCGGTGCCTTTGACGGACGGCAGCGAACATCTGGGAATCCTGCTGCTGATGCACAATACGGCGCGCATCTGGGGACCCAACGACGTGCTGGTATTCAAAATGATCGCCGAACAGGTGGCGATTTCGTTGAATAACGCGGGGCTACGCCGGCTGGTGAAAAACCTCTCCGTTACCGAGGAAAACTCCGGTTTGCTAAAGCGGGCTTCGTATCTCGACTTGCTGCTGGGGGAAATCCGCCGCGAGGCACAACAAAATTTTCCCGTCTCGGTTCTGCTCGTGCGCTTCGGCGATCGCGCCACATTGGCAAAAGAACAGGGCGAGGCCGCGGTTGAGAGCGCTATGCAGCGTCTTGGGCAATTGGTCGCCGCCAACATCCGGCAAAACGATCTTGCATTTCGCTATGCCACGACCACAATCGCAATCATACTGGGTGAGACGGCGGAGCCTGAAGCGCTGCTGGTGGTTGAAAAAATGCGACGGCTGATAACCGCCGCGATTGGTGACAGGCAGATGGCGAATTCGTTTAATGCGGGCATCGCCGAAGCGGTCATGCGCCAGCAATTCGATGACGTCGACATTGTCACCGAAGTTATCAACCGGGCCGAACGCGCACTCGAGAAATCCGTGACCGAAGGTCCCGGAAAGAGCATTGCCCTTGCGCCCGCCCTAACCGCCGCTGCCGTGGCGTGATTTCCTTACCGCCGTCAGCCCACACCCTGATTTCGAAATGTTACAGAGGTGACCCACTTTCCTTAATACGGCTCTCGAATACCCACTGGATCGCTGGCGGACTTCTGCAGCCCGCTGCTAGACTAGGCAGTTCGGAGGTTGGGCCGAACCATCCTGATAGCAGGTTCTCATGCTTAAACCCGGTGATATTGCTATTGTCAGTGGCGCGCGAACGCCCTTCGGTCGCTATTGCGGCAAACTGAAAGATTTTACTGCGCAGGAACTCGGCGCGATCGCCGCAAAGGGCGCAATCCAGCGTGCGGGGATGCGGCCGGAGGAGCTCGATCACGCCGTTTTCGGCAATGCCCAGCAAACGTCGGGCGACGCGCTCTATGGAGCGCGTCACGTGGCATTGAGGGCGGGACTGCCGATCGAAACTCCGGCGTTGACCGTAAATCGGCTTTGCGGCAGTGGGATGCAGGCCATCATTAATGCCGCGCAAATGGTCCAGTTAGGGGAAGCGAATGTGGCGCTCGCAGGCGGCATGGAAGCCATGTCACAAGCGCCATTTGTGATTCGCGGTCGCGACGGTTTTTCTTTATCTCCGGGCGGCAAGCTGGAAGATTCGCTGATGGTCGCGCTCCTGGATAGCTATTGCGGTTCGTACATGGCGAATACCGCGGAACTGTACGGCTCGCAACACGGCATCACCCGCGAAATGCAGGATGAGTTTGCTCTGCGCTCTCAGAAACATTCCGATGACGCCTACAAAGCCGGGCGAATCCAGGAAGAACTAGTTCCGGTGGCGCTGAAAAATTCCAAAGGCGAGGCCACGGGCGAATCTCTCATTGAAGATGACCATCGTCGGCCCCAAACAACCTTGGAAGCTCTCGCGAAACTGAAGCCGGCGTTCGGTCGTAGTGGAACTGTCACGGCGGGAAATGCCAGCGGAATCGTAGATGGTGGCGCGGCGGTCGTGGTCATGTCATTGGAAGAAGCTGGCAAGCGTGGAATCAGGCCGCTCGGCCGGATCGTGAGCTGGGGAATCGCCGGAGTTGAGCCGAAGATCATGGGACACGGCCCGGTTCCGGCTTCGAAAATTGCGTTGCGGAAGGCCGGCATGACGCTCGAACACATTGATTTAATCGAAGTGAACGAAGCCTTTGCGGCGCAATACCTGGCGGTCGAACAAGAACTGGGTTTGGATCGCGAGAAGGTGAACGTGAACGGCGGCGCGATCGCGCTCGGGCATCCTCTCGGCGCGACGGGGACGAGGCTGGTGATCACGCTGCTGTATGAACTGCGTCGTCGAAAAAAGAAATACGGACTGGCGACTGCCTGCATTGGCGGCGGGCAGGGAATAGCGATGGTGGTGGAGAGCTTGAACTAACCAGCGAGGCCTCACAGGCGATTTCCTTGTCCCCTCTGTGTCCTCTGGTCAAAGGTGTTCTATGGAAATCAAGAAAGTTGGCGTTCTCGGCTGCGGACTCATGGGCTCAGGCATTGCTCAGGTCGCAGCCGCGGCGGGATCCAATGTCACCGTGCTCGAAGTCGAGCAGAAGTTTCTCGACAAGGGCTTTGCCGGTATTGAGAAGTCGCTGGCCAAGTTTGCGGAGCGTCCGCCGGAGAAGGGCGGGATCACGGCGCCGCAGAAAGATGAGATTCGCGCGCGGCTTAAAGGCACGACTCGCAGAGAAGACCTGGCCGACTGCGACATCATTATTGAAGCGGTGATCGAGAACCTGGCGCAGAAAAAAGAAATGTATGCCGCGCTGGATGGAATCGTTAAGAAAGACGCCATCTTCGCCTCGAACACTTCGTCGATCTCGATTACTGAATTGATGACTGCAACCAAGCGCCCGGAGCGGTTCGTTGGGCTGCACTTTTTTAATCCAGTGCCGCTGATGAAGCTGGTGGAAGTGGTGCGGACGATTGCCACGGCCAGCGATGTGTATGAAACCGCTTACGAGTTCGCGAAAAAACTGGGCAAAGTTCCGGTGCGCACCAGCGACAAGACGGGATTCATCGTGAACCGGCTGCTGGTACCGTACATGCTCGACGCCATTCGCGCCTATGAAGAGGGAGTGGGATCGATCGAGGACATTGATAACGCGATGAAGCTGGGCTGCGGCTATCCCATGGGCCCGTTTACGCTGCTCGATTTTGTCGGTCTCGATACGACTTACTACATCACGCATGTGATGTACGACGAATTCAAGGAGCGACGGTTTGCGTCGCCTCCGCTGCTGAAGCGGCTGGTGATGGCGGGCTGGTACGGGCGGAAGACGGGCAGGGGGTTTTACGATTATTCGGACGCGAGTAATCCGAAGGCGAACAAGCTGTAAGTGCGGGCCACGGATTTGTACGGATGAACACGGATCTAAGCCTTTTTCACCACAGAGGCACAGGGGCACAGAGAAAGCTTGGGATGAAGATGCACACGTTAGGTCGGGTGTGCTTAAGTACCCGCCAGATCGAAGATCCTGTCAGCGTTTGTAGATTTCCCGCCGGTGGCCGATGCGCAGAACTAGAACAACCAGCCGGTCGTGCTCGAATGAGCAGATGATGCGATAATCGCCCACACGGTAGCGCCAGAACCCACTTAGAGTGCCCTGCAGTGGTTCCCCAATTTGGCGGGGATCGTTCAGTCGCCCAACTCGTTCGTAGAGAAATTTGGAGATGCGGCGGGCTGTGGTTCTATCGAGCTTGTCGAGTTGTTGCTGAGCTCTTGGCGAAATCTCAAGGTTCCAAGCCATAGCGCCGCATTACTTTCTCGAGCGGAATGGGTTTGCTGCGTCCCGACCGGATTTCAGCCAGGGCCTTTTCCGCGAAGTAGATGTCTTCCAGATCGTCAAGATACCGGAGGATGGCTTCGCGGGCATAATATGTCTTGGTGCGGCCGGTACGCTTGGCTAGGCGGGCGAGGCGCTTTTCAATTTTCTCCGGAAGGCGGATGGCTAGCATGGGTCACCTCGGTGCTATACAATTATAGCATGCTCAAAGTGCTGAAGCCGAACGAAAGGTGTGATGTGGAAGGTACAGCCGAGGTTCCAGTTGTTTTCACTCCGGGCGAGCCGTACCTTGGCAGAGAGCTGTTGAGAGCCTTTGACCAACTCATCATTTGCTGCCTCGAACACAATCAGGAAATCGCTCGCCGCACTCGATCAGGAGCGAACAAAAAGGTACTTCAAGAGGCGGCATGCATTTTAATTCCGCAAGGTGTAAGCCTAGCTCTGTCGATCCGGGAGCTTGTGCGGCAAGGTTATTTGCCGGGGGCGAAGGTTCTGATGAGGCCGCTGATCGAGCGCTCCGTCACTATCTTGTACTTACACCTGAATCCGGCGGATCTGGCCATTTGGGCGCGGGGCTGGCCGTACAACGAGCGGCCCAGTCTTACAAAGATGCTGAATAGACTTGCATCAACAGCCAATTCCCCCGATGTCGCGCGCCAGATGACTGCGGAATTGAATAGCCTAACCCACGGTGATCCTGCAAGCTCTTATCACAACCTGGTCTTCTCAGATGACGGCACTGTTGGCATTGCTGTTTCCAAGAATCTGCGCAGACCAGATGTTTGCGATGCAATTTGCGCGGAAGCAATACCATGGTTGGCAGTATTGTTGGGCATGATGCATGCTACTTTTCCTGTGCCGGAGGCCCAAGACCTGGTGCACTAGCATCACGGCAGGATCACAAAGGATCCGTCTCGACCTATGACCTTCTCCAACATTTTGCTCGAAAGGAAAAACGCGATCACCTACGTCACCGTGAACCGGCCGAAGGTGCTTAACGCGCTCAATATGGCCACGATGGAAGAGCTACGGGCGGCGTTTAATGACATTAAGAATGATGCTGGGGTGCGGGTGGTCATCCTGACGGGGGCGGGGGAGAAGGCGTTTATTGCCGGGGCGGACATTGGCGAGCTGGCGCAGCACGACGCGGTCACGGGCAAGGAGTACACGCATCGCGGACAGAGTGTGCTCAACCTGATCGAGAACCTGGGCAAGCCGGTGATCGCTTGCATCAACGGATTCGCGCTCGGCGGAGGATGCGAGATTGCCATGGCCTGCACCCTGCGCCTGACCAGCGAAACAGCCAAGCTCGGGCAGCCCGAGGTGAAGCTGGGGATTATCCCCGGCTATGGCGGCACCCAGCGGCTTTCGCGGCTGGTGGGCAAGGGAGTTGCCATGCAACTCTTGCTCGCAGGCGAAATGATAACCGCGCAGGAAGCTCATCGCATCGGGCTGGTGAATGAAGTGGTTGCGGCGGCTGAGCTGATTCCGCGCGCCGAAGCGATTGCGCAGAAGATCATCGCCAATGCTCCGCTGGCGGTGCAATACACCATGGAAGCGGTCAACAAAGGCATGGAGATGCCGCTGGCCGAGGGGCTGTATCTGGA
The DNA here is from genome assembly GCA_038254805.1 of Terriglobales bacterium. Classification (GTDB taxonomy): domain Bacteria; phylum Acidobacteriota; class Terriglobia; order Terriglobales; family Acidobacteriaceae; genus Gp1-AA145. Next base: position 8,348 of record JBBSFW010000041.1, on the reverse strand, counting down.
GGCAGTGTTGTTCGGAATGGCGTGCGCAACGGAAGATAAGAAAGAAGGTACGACAGCATTTTTGGAGAAGAGGCCGGCGCAGTTCAAAGGGAACTGACCTCAGGGGCTAAAGCCCTTTTACTTTTTGGGGAGGTATTTTCGCGGGCCTGAATTCCCGCGCCACCCAAAACTTTCGATACCCATCCGCACTGTTTCCCAGTATTCCCTTATCATTGTCATTCTGAGGCGGCTTCAGCCGCGCCGAAGATGACAGATGCTAACAAGTCTTCACATTGACTACCCCAACGTTCGTGAAAGGGACGCCGAGAAGATCATCGGCTTCTTTGAAGCAATCGGCCTAACGCCGCGCGGATCTCATCCCGGCAGGCAGCATTCTGCCTTGTTTGCTGCCCCTTTGGGTGCTGTAGGCATCAATATGCTTCCTGCGTCATTATCGCCAGAAGGGGGGAATCGATTGTCGATTGGGATTGCCAATCCTGACGTCATTTTTGATATCGCGCGGAAGTTTAATTTCAAGATACTGCGAGACTCAGCTCATCCTGACACTCCCGCTCGTTCTTTCTCGATTGAGCTTCCGGGAGGCGTTGTCCTTGACATAGTTGGTGGCCCCCCTGAGCCTCCTCCGGGAGTGGACGGAAAACTGGAGGCAAAAGGCAAGCGGTTCGGCATCGTTCTTTCACGTTTTAATGCCTTCATTACCGAACGATTGTTGCATGGAGCACTGGACGCGCTTCGCCGCGCTGGAGCAAAGACGAAAACGGTTTTCCGCGTTCCGGGCGCCTTCGAAATACCTTCCGCTGCCCGCACTCTTGCTGAAACCAAAAAGTACGACGCCATCATCTGCCTGGGTTGTCTGCTGCGGGGAGACACGGCGCATTACGACGTGATCGTCAACGAAGTCACACGCGGAATTGGGCAATCGGCGCAGGAAACCGGCGTCCCGCATGCTTTCGGAGTCCTAACCTGCGACACGCTAGAACAGGCGATTGATCGCGCAGGACTGAAGATGGGCAACAAAGGATTCGAAGCTGCGCTGGCAGCGGTGGAAATGGCGAACCTTAAAACAGTCGTCAGTCGCCACCCGTCAGCCGTGAGCAAAACCGAAACCAAACCGAAGACACGAACTTCCTCTTTCAAGAAGCGTAAATCCTGATCTCCTCCCGTGCTGATTGCGCCGCTTCCTGTAGACTGACGGCTGAGAGCTGACAGCTAATGGGCACCCGCCGCAAATCCCGTGAACTGGCTCTGCAGATGCTGTTCCAGGCCGACTTGGGCAAGCAGCCGCCGGAAGAGGTCCGGAAAACGTTCTGGCGAGGGCGCGGCGAAGTGACGCCTGACGTGCAGGGCTTTGCCGACGACATCTTTCGCGTCGCCATCGACCGCAGTTCCGCGGTCGATGAGCTGATCGAAACCCACGCCGAGAACTGGCGCATGGACCGCATGGCCGCCGTGGATAGAAATATCCTGCGGGCCGCTGTAGCTGAGTTGATGGGATTCCCCGCGACGCCGCGAGCGGTCATCATCAATGAAGCGATTGAAATCGCACGTAAATTTTCCGCGCCGGAGTCGGCGCAATTCATCAACGGCGTTCTCGACAGCGTGGGCAAGGACCTGGAAAAATTGAAATCCCGCGCGGCAGAGGGCGCAGAGTAAAAATACCTCTCATCGTCCCACGCGGACGACAACCCTGACACTACGGCTTCACCGCTACCAGATCTGGGTTGCAGGTGATGGCAACCGTTCCTGTCCCGCTCTGGCTGCTCGCCGAGACCCCAGAAGAATTACTGACCGTGAAGTTTCCGGAGCCTAGCGCGGTAATCGCAAACGTACCGTTATTGCTGCCGTCTTTCATTCCGGAGATCACAATGGTCTGTCCGGCTTGAAGAGCCTGGCCGGAGGTTAGGCTATGCGTGTACGTCGTGCTTGCGCCGCTTTGTGAGGCAGCAGTAATTGCGACGGTGGACAGTGGAACCTGGGTCACAGGATTGCCCGGACCGAAGCAAAGTGCATTTTGCGGAAACGAAAAATCCACTTGCTGAGTATCGGTTGCAGAGCTTGCGTCAATCACATGAAGCGCACCGTCGTTGGCCCCCACAAACAGCAAATCGCCGGCCGGGCTGAGGGATGCGCTCAACGGCGTCGCGTTTCCGGCGAGAGAAATGAGGGATGAAGTCTGGTTGGTGATACTGAACGCAATAATGTAGGGAAGTGGGGCTGGGTTCGGCGCTTGAGTCTGGCCGAGGATGTAAGCGGCGGATCCATCGGCAGAAATGATGAATTGCGTGGGGCGGAAGCTGCCCTGCCCTAGATTGAAGGTAGAAGCAATGACGTCATTAACCGGAGGAGCGCAGCCGACCCACGCTCCCGGAGACGGCGGAGTGACATTGATGAATTGCACGAAGGGCGGTTCGAGCGCAAGGACCGTGGCGGCGTCGGGTAGGGCGCGAACCATGCTCGGAATCGCCGCGTTCGGCACGGTGTCGGCGAGCGTATTGTCGCAAGTGTGCCTGACGGTCACGGCCGACGGCGCGGCGCCGCCTCCGGCGAGGTAGGCAAACGCTCCTTGCGGAAAGAACGTCACATCATTTGCTGGGCCGCTCAGTGAAATTGTTTGAAACGCGTCCACCTTCGAATACACGTATAACCTGCTGCCGGCGACGATGTAGACCTTGAGTCCATCCGGTGAAAACGCCGCTGCCGTGGCTCCCGGAATCAGAAAGGCCGCCGCGGTATGGGTGGAATTGCTGTAAATGAAAACCTGGTTCGGAGAATCGGCAGTATCGGAAAGGACGGCCAGCGTTCCATCGGGAGAAACCGCCAGCACCTTCCCGGCAGCAACTGTGGACTGCGACAATGCCGTGCCGCTGAAAATCATGACTCCTTTTTGTCCGAACCCTGAGGAGTCAACCCCTAGAAAGGCGTTGGTACCACCGGGATCGAAAAGAATTGAGTTCGGAGAAAAAGGCAACACCACAGGATTTCCCGCCGCAAACGCAGCCGTGGAGGAAGACCTCGTGACCGGAATAATCGTGGCATTGCAAGCTGCACCGGTCGGGTTCGATGTGCTGCAAGCAGTCGTACTGGCATAAACCGTCGGATTGGCGGGGGCGGCGCTACTCTTAACCGTAAAGCTCACCGCGTCCTGCGGATAGATGGGCAGCGACGTTCCATTCCCGTTCGGCGGTTGCCTGATCCCGCCATTGCACGAAGGCGGGGTGCAAGAGGCAATCACTGTGCCACCTCCGGCGGCTACGGCCGAGGCGGTGCCGACGCTTCCATAAACTGTGCTGGTGGTTCCGGAAGCGGAGATCGAAACCGGATTCGTTGACGTCCACGTCAGGGGAATACCCGTCAGGGTCAGCCCTAGGCTGTCAGTGACGGTAGCGTTCAAAGTCGTGGCGGTGCCAGTGTTCACGACGAACGAAGTGCCGGGACTTGCTGCGGGAGTGATCAAAATCGATTGCACCGGACAGGTCGTGAATTGCACCGGCTGGCTGTTGATGCCACTGACCGAAGCAAAAAAAGAAGTGGAGCCGGGCAGGTTGGCCGAGACGACTTCCTGATTCAGCGGAGTGCCGGTCGCCAGTGCTCCCAATTTCACAAAACTGGAATTTACCGCCTGCCAGGTGACTGGACCTACAGACGAGGTGATGTCGGTATTGCCACTGAAAGCCAATGCCTCATAAACTTGGCTCTCCGGACCGGAAGGGGCGCCCCTCGACAGGCACAAGCTCGACAAGGTTGAAGGCTGCCCGGCAACCTTATTAATGATGATATTGGTAATGTGCTGGTGCACATAGACGGTAACCGGCGGACTGGCTACCCCTTGTGCCGTGGCCGTAACTTGCGCTACTCCGGTTGGCCCCGCGGTGCACACTTGGGGGCTGGTCAGAGAGTTCCAGGTTCCGGCGCAGGCTGTTCCATTGGTGGCAATAGTCAGGACGGCAGGATTACTGGACGCGAATGAAAAAGTCTCCGTAACGACGTTATTGAGTATGTTCCTTGCCGTTGCCGTAAAGGCTTGCGCCTTGCCGGCTTCCAGCGAAGCATCTGGGCTTGGGGACAGCGTAACGCTAGCCGGAACCGCATTGCTGACGACATTTGTGGGCTTGCTGCTCCCGCAGCCCGCCAGGAAAAAGCAAATCAGGGGAATACAAGCAAGAGGTGTGCCGGAAACGAACCTACCCATGAATCCTTCCACAAAAGCAATGGACGCACTCTGTTCTGGAAAACTCTCAGTGTAGAGGCTGAGCACTTTTTGAGCAACCTGCGATGAGAACGGCCATGCGACTGCAGAGAAAGCGACTGCAAAGTGAGATGCGCCGAGAAGGACGTTGACGACTGGCTTTTGAGATTGTTATATTTGAATAGTTCCGCGAGTACATCTTGGCTTGCCTGTACGGTGCGCGTGCGTCTTGCGGCGCGCTTCAGCAAAGCACAGTTAAGTAATAGAATAAGTTCTAAGCAGAAACCCTCGCTGAAACGTTCCGCGAACAGCTCCCGCGTGGGAGATTATGCGGGGCGATGCTGACGAAACGGAGCGCCTCCCGAATGGGCTTGGAGCCACCGTCCTCAGATCTGTCAAAGGGAACGTAAATTTCCGGCTCTGTGTTACCGGAAGCATGGGTGGCAGAAGCCATCCAGCCCTGAATCCTGGAAAGTAATTTTTGGGAAAACAGGAGCGCAATCTCCCGGATTCGTGCGGCACCTTGCGCGCGGGCGGGAAGAGCAGCGTCAAGGAGTAATGGTGCCTACGTTTAATCAATTGGTTCGCGACGGAAGGAAGCGGCCGCGTTACAAGACGGCCAGTCCTGCGTTGCAGTCCTGCCCGCAAAAGCGTGGCGTTTGCACCCGCGTTTACACGCAAACGCCCAAGAAGCCGAACTCGGCGCTGCGAAAAGTGGCCCGCGTGCGCCTGACCAATGGCATTGAGGTTACGACCTACATTCCCGGAGTTGGCCACAACCTGCAGGAGCACTCTATCGTGCTGATTCGCGGCGGCCGCGTGAAGGATCTCCCGGGTGTGCGTTATCACGTGATTCGCGGGGCGCTGGATGCCGTGGGCGTCGCCAACCGCAAGCAGGGAAGATCGAAATACGGAGCGAAGCGGCCGAAATAGTTGGTGATTGTTGGTCATTAGTCGTTGGCTCTGGCTGGGAGTTGATGGCTGGTAGCTAGAAGCTAAGAGCTAGGAGCTTTCATGCCTCGCAAAGGACATATCGCTAAGCGCACCGTCGAGCCGGATCCGGTTTATGGTTCCGACCTGGTAACCAAGTTTATTAACTCAATGATGTGGGCTGGAAAGAAAAGCACCGCCGAGGGCATCTTTTATGAAGCCCTGGGTCGTTTGCAGCAGAAGGGCGGCGACGAGCCGTTGAAGTTGTTCAAAAAAGCGGTCGAGAACGCCAAGCCGTTGCTGGAAGTCAAGACGCGGCGGGTGGGCGGCGCAAACTATCAGGTGCCGGTGGAAGTGAATCCCGACCGGCGCACGTCGCTGGCGATCCGCTGGCTGGTGACCTATTCCCGTGGTCGCGCTGAAAAGGGAATGCTCGACAAATTGACGAATGAGTTGCTGGACGCCTCGAACGGCAAAGGCGCGGCGATCAAGAAGAAAGAAGATGTCCACCGTATGGCCGAGGCGAATAAGGCTTTTGCGCACTATCGCTGGTAAAGAGCAGCGCTTAGTGATTAGCTTTAAGCCAAGTGCTAGAAGCTAGAAGTTAAATCAGATGGGTAGTTCAGTGAACATCGCCGGCGCACAAGAGTCCCGCAAGGAAGAAAGAAAGAAAGCTGTGTCCAGAACCGTTCCATTGGGACGTTGCAGAAATATTGGCATCATGGCCCACATTGATGCCGGCAAGACCACCACGACCGAGCGCATCCTGTTCTACACCGGAAAGACGCACCGCATCGGAGAGGTCCACGAAGGCACTGCCACCATGGACTGGATGGAGCAGGAGCAGGAACGCGGTATCACCATTACTTCGGCTGCGACTACGTGTTCCTGGCGCGATGTTCGCATCAACATTATCGATACTCCCGGCCACGTGGATTTCACCGCAGAAGTCGAGCGCTCGCTGCGGGTGCTGGATGGCGCCGTCGCCGTATTCGACGCGGTCCACGGAGTGCAGCCGCAGTCTGAAAAAGTCTGGCGGCAGGCCGACAAGTACGGGGTTCCGCGAATCTGCTTCATCAACAAGATTGACAAAATGGGCGCCGATTTTGAGCATGCCATCGATACCATCCGCAAACGCCTCAATGCCAAGCCCATCGCGATCCAGGTCCCCATCGGGCAAGAAGACAAATTTAAGGTTGTGGTTGATCTGCTCACCATGAAAGCCATCGTGTGGAATGACGAAACTATGGGAGCGGAGTACGTCACCGAAGAAATTCCAACTGAGCTCAAAAAGAAAGCGGAAGCCTTCCATGCGCAGTTGGTTGAGACGGTCGCCGAAAACGACGACGAGATGCTGCACAAGTTTCTCGAGGGCGAAGAAATCTCCGCCGCTGAGCTGAAAGAATCGCTGCGGAAGTCCACCATCGCTTTAAAGGTTTTCCCGGTAGTTGTGGGAACTGCTTTCAAGAATAAAGGCGTACAGCCACTGCTCGATGCCGTTGTCGATTACCTGCCCTCTCCTTTGGATACTCAGGAGACTACGGGTCTCAATCCCGAGAACGGGCAGCAGATCACGCGCAAGGCGTCGGACAACGATCCTTTTTCGGCGCTGGCGTTCAAGATCATGGCGGATCCGTTTGTCGGCCAGTTGACGTTCATCCGGGTCTATTCAGGCCAGCTCAAATCGGGAGAGTCGGTGCTGAATTCGCGCACGCAAAGAAACGAGCGCATCGGCCGCCTGTTGAAGATGCACGCGAACAAGCGTGAGGACATTCAGGAGATTCTCGCCGGCGATATCTGCGCCGTCGTCGGTCTGAAGAACGTTTCCACGGGCGATACGATTTGCGACGACAAGCACCCTATCACTCTGGAGTCGATAGTGTTTGCGGTGCCAGTCATCTCAGTGGCGGTCGAACCCAAGACCAAGGCTGACCAGGAAAAGATGGGCATGGCGCTGGCCAAGCTGGCGCAGGAAGATCCCACCTTCAAGGTGCATACCGATCCCGACAGTGGGCAGACCATCATCAGCGGCATGGGTGAGTTACACCTCGAAATCATCGTGGACCGCATGATGCGCGAGTATAAAGTCGAAGCCAACGTCGGCAAGCCGCAGGTGGCATATCGCGAGACGGTGCGCAAACATGCCGAGGCGGAAGGCAAATACATTCGCCAGACCGGCGGCCGCGGGCAGTACGGCCACGCGAAGATCAAACTGGATCCTCAGCCGCCGGGCGTGGGCTACGAATTCGTCAACGACATCGTGGGCGGTTCGGTACCGAAGGAATTCATTAAGCCGATTGATCAGGGAATTCAGGAAGCGCTTGAAGGTGGAGTGTTGGCAGGATATCCGGTGGTGGATGTGAAAGTCACGCTGTACGACGGCAGCTACCACGACGTGGACTCGAACGAAATGGCGTTCAAGATTGCCGGTTCGATGGCCTTCAAAGAAGCAGCGCGCAAGGCATCCCCCGTTTTACTGGAGCCAGTGATGGCGGTCGAAGTAGTGACTCCGGAGGACTATGCCGGCGCTATCATGGGCGACCTGAGTTCGCGCCGCGGACGTATTGAAGGCATGGAGCACCGCGCCGGTTCGCAGGTAATCAAGGCAATTGTGCCGCTGGCGGAAATGTTTGGTTACGCAACGCATATGCGTTCCAGCACGCAAGGCAGGGCGGAGTACTCGATGCATTTCGCGCGTTACGAAGAGACTCCGCGCGCGGTTGCAGACGAGATCATCGGCCGCGCGCAGGGAAACAAGTAAGAGGTTCCGAGATGGCTAAAAAGCGTAAATATTTTAACCGGGCGTACGCAGCGAAGTGTTATCAGGGTCCCAAGAGTGTGAATCTGGTGCTGGACTCAGCTGCAGCCTTGCTCGTGTCGGGCGGGCTGCTGGAGGCGGTGAATTCGGGCGTAACAAAGATTGATTTGGCGGTATAGCCGGCACGAAAGGCTGGGGCAAAGATTCTTGTTACTGTAACAAGTCGGAGTAACAAGTTGGACTTAGCGGCAGTCGCGGGGGAGGGTGCCCGCGCCACACAAGCAAGAGCCACACAAGCAAGAGCCACACAAGACGGAGCAAAGAATGGCGAAGGAGAAATTTGAGCGTAATAAGCCGCACTGCAACGTGGGCACGATCGGTCACATCGATCATGGCAAGACCACGCTGACGGCGGCCATCACCAAGGTATTGCAGAAGCACAACCCGAAGATTGTGTTCCGGTCGTTTGATTCG
>JBBSFW010000040.1:0-35504 GCA_038254805.1 Terriglobales bacterium | reverse complement strand
CACCAGGCGCAAGCGATGATTGTAAGCGTCGCGCATTTCGCGGATCAGGACAAAGTAAGGGGTGGACACAGCGGATTGTAATCCCGGTGGCTGGCCTCCCGGCTTTGTAGGAGCCGTCCGGCCAGCTCCCTGCTGCGTTTCGCGCTCATGCACTTCAACAGCGTTAGGGGGACACGATGTGCGTAGGCTCTACCAAATTGGCCGAAGTGATTGACGCTTCGCCCGCGCGGATGCTATAAAAGTTAGTTTTGTGCGGGGCCGTTGCGGGAGCTTTTCAGCTCCCATCTCACCGGCGGACCGCATTAAACGTCCGACGCGGCCAAGCTCAGCACTCCTACAGTCTTGCTTGCGTGGAAGCGTGTTCGGAATGCGGCTAGTGAGCTCCCGTGACCGGTTCGCATTGAACCGCGCCCTAGAGAAACCAGTCGTGGTGAAATAGGCCTGAACGCGTAGTCGTCGTGCATAAGTCAAAATCGGAGGAATTCCATGCGCATCTCGTTCGCGCCGAAGTTCAGCGCGGCTGCCGGCATCGCGTCACGCGGCCTTTTTAAATTTGCGGCACTGCCCTTTTCTGTCTTTACACTCAGCAGTTTCGCCTTGGCGCAACCGGAGCAAGGTGGCGAAGCCAATTTGCAATTGCCTGATCTCTCCAGCGTGACGTTTCTGGGTATAGACGGCCACAAACTGCTCACCATGGGGATCCTGTTTTGCGTTCTTGGCCTTGGATTCGGCCTGGCCATCTATTCGCGGTTGAAGAATCTGGCCGTGCATCGCTCAATGCTGGAAATCTCTGAGTTGATTTATGAGACGTGCAAGACCTACCTGGTGACCCAGGGCAAGTTCCTCATGCTTCTGTGGGCGTTCATAGCGGTAATCATACTTCTGTACTTCGGAGTGCTGCTGAAATATGAGGCCATGCGAGTGGTCATCATTTTGCTCTTCAGCATCGTTGGAATTGCCGGCAGCTACGGCGTCGCATGGTTCGGGATTCGGGTGAACACCTTTGCCAATTCCCGGACAGCATTCGCCAGCTTACGCGGGAAACCCTATCCCATTTACCAAATCCCGCTCGAAGCCGGCATGAGTATCGGAATGATGCTGATCAGCGTCGAACTGCTCATCATGTTGTTCATCCTTCTTTACATCCCTGCCGATTACGCGGGTCCATGTTTTATTGGATTCGCGATTGGCGAGTCACTGGGCGCGGCCGCCCTTCGAATCGCCGGCGGGATCTTCACCAAAATTGCCGACATCGGCTCTGACCTGATGAAGATCGTATTCAAGATTAAAGAAGATGATGCCCGCAACCCGGGCGTGATCGCCGACTGCACCGGCGATAACGCGGGCGACTCCGTTGGCCCCTCCGCCGACGGCTTCGAAACCTATGGCGTGACGGGCGTGGCCCTGATCACCTTCATCCTGCTCGGGGTGAAGAGCCCGGTAGTCCAAGTGCAACTGCTGGTCTGGATTTTCGTGATGCGTATCATGATGCTGGTCGCGAGTGCGGTGGCTTACTTTTTGAACGCGGCCATCGCCAAGGCGCGCTACGCTGATAAGAATGAAATGAGCTTTGAGGCTCCGCTGACTTCGCTGGTCTGGATTACATCGCTGGTGTCGATTGCGATCACCTATCTGATCTCGCATCTTATGATCCCTGATCTGGGCGGTGACGGCTCGCAGTGGTGGAAGCTGGCGAGCATTATTTCTTGCGGAACCCTGGCCGGGGCGGTCATTCCGGAGTTGGTAAAGGTCTTCACCTCGGTTGACTCCCGCCATACCAGAGAAGTTGTGACCTCCGCGCAGGAAGGCGGAGCCTCCCTGGGAATTCTTTCCGGATTTGTCGCGGGAAACTTCTCTGCCTACTACCTCGGTTTTTCGATGGTCATCCTGATGGCGGTCGGATACTACGTTAGCACCATGGGCTTAGCAGCAGCCGCCAGCATGATCGCTCCCGCAGTATTTGCCTTCGGCTTGGTGGCATTCGGTTTTCTGGGAATGGGGCCGGTGACCATTGCCGTTGACTCCTATGGTCCGGTTACCGACAATGCGCAGTCGGTATATGAATTGTCATTGATCGAGAATGTCTCGCCGGAAGAACTGAAAAAAGACTTCAATATCGCCGTGAATTTTGAGCGCGCAAAGCACCTTCTTGAAGCCAATGACGGCGCAGGGAATACCTTCAAGGCCACGGCAAAGCCAGTTCTGATCGGCACCGCGGTCGTTGGCGCCACCACGATGATTTTTTCGATCATCATGACGCTGACCAACGGCCTCACAGTCAACGTTGACCGGCTCTCGCTGCTGCACGCGCCATTTATGTTGGGCCTGATCAGCGGCGGGGCCATGATTTACTGGTTCACCGGCGCTTCCACCCAGGCTGTCACGACTGGCGCCTATCGCGCGGTGGAATTCATCAAGGCCAATATCCGGCTGGATGGGGTCGTGAAGGCGTCGGTCGCCGACAGCAAAAAAGTAGTGCAGATTTGCACGCAGTACGCGCAAAAAGGGATGCTCAACATTTTTCTGGCAGTATTCTTTGCAACCCTGGCATTCGCCTTCGTTGAGCCGTTCTACTTTATCGGATACCTGATCTCGATAGCCATCTTCGGTTTGTATCAGGCGATTTTCATGGCCAATGCTGGCGGCGCCTGGGACAACGCGAAGAAGATCGTTGAAGTCGACCTCAAGCAAAAGGGCACGCCTTTGCATGACGCCACCGTGATCGGCGACACCGTCGGCGATCCCTTCAAAGACACCTCCTCGGTCGCTATGAATCCGGTGATTAAGTTCACGACACTGTTTGGGCTTCTGGCTGTGCAGCTCGCGGTTGTGCTGGCAGCTAAGAGCAGTGAACTGACCCACATACTTGCCCTGGTGTTCTTCCTGGTCTCATTCTTCTTTGTCTATCGCTCCTTCTATGGAATGCGGATTGGAGTGGATGTCCGGAGGCAAGATGTAGGAGCCGCCGCGGACTGAAAGTCAGGTCACGGCAGGAACCGTTTGGCGCCGTCTTTGTATTTCGATCTCTTCCGACGCACAGCTTTTAGGCCTTAAGCTATTGGGGCGGCGCCAGAGGCTTCAGGGTGCGGAGGTACAGCACGATTTGCCACCGCTGGAGCTCAGGCAGCTTGCTGAACGACGGCATGCCCCGAGCGGCGTTCCCGTTAGTGATTTTCCAGAAGAGCGTGCCGTCGCTCTGCTGTTGAACGAGCGCCATTTGCAAATTAGCTGAGTGCTTCTTCTCCATTCCGCGCCCATCTTTGCCGTGGCATTCCACGCAGTTCCGGACAAATAACTTGTGTCCACCGGCCGCGGCTTCTGGTCTCGTAAAGAGCGGGTTAGCTTTGGCCGCAGCTTCCGCAGGAGCGCTCCAGCTTGGGTCGGATTGGTATTCAGCATTTTGCGCGGCAGAGTGTGCCGCAAGATAAGTGGCGGCAATCGCGCACAAGAGTATCTTCCTCACGGTCTTCCCCCGAAGAGTCGCAATAGCTTGCTTCCGGCTGCCTTGATCTCGTACGCATAACCGATTCTGACCAGCACCGGATTGCTCTCATGTGTCAGACCGAAACCCGAGGAAACGCGCAGGGTCGAGTTGTCAGTGAGCGCCCACGCGACCACTGGCGCGATATAGTGGGCCGACGCGCGCACACCTAAGTCCAGCGTGCTTCCCAGGCCGCCGTAGATTTCCGTTCCCAGGATGAAATTTTCGCTGCACCAATGGCAGGCCGAGCCAGACGCAAGTGACGCCAGCGGGCGCGAAATGCCAAACGCATATCCCAATTCAACGCCTTCAGATTGGGAGAAATTCTTCGTAACCGTAAAGTTTTCCGAAATATTCCAATCGTGATAATCGCTCGAAAGAATGAGTTTTCCTTCGAGTTCGTGCGCCTGGTTCCGGCTGAGGAGCGTGTTTGACGAGCTCAGATCAGGTCCCCCGCCCTCAATTTCTTTCTGAATGCGGCTGGCTTCGTTCAGGCTCTCGTACTCCACATACAGCAGGGGATTGATCCAGTGCTCGCGTTTCAGCGGCTTGAAGCGATTTTCCAGGCGCCAGCCCGTGAACACGGCGCTATCGCCCCACGCGGTTTGGCCTTCAAGATAGATTTCGGAGGTCCACCATGCCGTTACTCCGTACTCCAGTTCGAGATAGGGGGCAGAGTAAAATCGCTGTCCTTTTCTTGGAACTCCCGTGGTGCTGGATGTCTCGATCTCGATGTTGCCCGGTTCTTCCAGGTGGTGGGTATACGTGACAAAAAAAGGGCTCTCTTGTCCGAAAGAGACCCCCGCCATAATTAGCAGACAAACGAGAAAAGCCGCGAAAATATGCCATCTCATACAGATGCAACTCAGTTGCATAATCAAAATCACAAAAACTAGGGTATGTGATCAGCCTCCCCTCGTCAAGATGCGGCGGACAATTTATTTCGATCGGAAGAGGAGGAGGAGCCTACTCGGAGCTACGGCATTGCGCGCAGTAGCCCCCAACTTCGAGCCGGCTCACAACAATATGAAAGTTGCATTCGCGCTGAATCTGGCCTTTCAGGCGATCGAACAAATCGCTCTCGAATTCCGCAATCTTCCCACAGCGCAGGCAGGCCAGGTGAATATGATCGCGATGCGGACGACGCTCATAGAAGTGCTTCTCCCCCTGCATATGCATCAGGTCTAGCTCATCCACCAGTCCGTGCCGCTTCAGCAGATTTAGCGTGCGATAGACGGTCACCCGGTCAATACCGGGATCGAGCTTGCGTGCCTGGCGAAGAATTTCGGTAGCGTCCAGGTGCTGCTTGGCAGTCTCGACCACGCCGACAATAGTTTTTCTCTGATGGGTGAGCCGCAGGCCGCGGGACATCAATTCGGCCTGAAGATATCCGGGTGTCTCAGTTCGCGGAAACGGCACTTGATACTCCGTTAATGAAACTAGGTTGCAACAGTGTAAATTAAGTTCGCGATTGGATTCAATCAGGGTGGGCATATCAAGTCAGTTGTTGCCCCGCATCTTAGTCTTAACACTGTGCGCCAGCTTCTCGATTTCGTCCGCTTTTTTGAGCACTTCCAATGACAGAACATTTTCATTGGTTTTATCCACATATTCCTTGAGTTCAGTCGAAAGTCTCAGCAGTCTCTCCGTGTCCCGCTTCAAGTCCGCCTGGCGTTGTTCATTAGCCTTCTTTTCCATTTCCTTTTGCAATCGTGGAGAAAAAGTGTCGGTGTCATCGTGCGCGCGGGGCAACAAGGGCGGTGAAATCGGTTCCTGCGGGGAAGAAAGCCCCGGGAGAGCACAGAAGAAAAACAGCAAGTTGAATAACAAAAATAAAAAAAATGTCCGTTTCACCGTCAACCTCAGCGCGAATCGCGTTTGCCAGAATTATATGCGTCTCCCTGCCGGCGGCGCGCAGCAGGTTGTTATAATCAGGCGCTGAAATGGTGACACTGAATACCCATGGTTCTTCCCACTGATGGCAAGCTTCCGGCGCTCCTGCATGGCTGGCGTGAAGATACTGTAAATTTTCTTCGCCATGACATGCCGAAGATTGTGCTCGTCGTGCTGGTGGCGTTCATCCTGACGCGGTTGATTCGGGCGATTTCCCGGAAGAGCGCCGACCTTCACGTCCGGAAACTTCCACCTGGTGTGCGTGTCCAACAGGTTCGAACGGTTGCCGGGGTGGTCACCAGTATCAGCGTGTTTGTGGTGTTCTTCGTAGCCGCCATGGAGGTGCTTTCCCTTGTAGGACTGAATCTTGGGCCGCTGCTGGCCAGTGCCGGCATTGCGGGGTTAGCCATCGGTTTCGGGGCTCAGGCGCTGGTGCATGATTTCATTAATGGTTTTTTTATTCTGCTGGAGAACCAATACGATATCGGCGATAACATCCGGGTCGCCGGAGTTAAGGGCACAGTAGAGCGAATGAGCCTGCGGCAGACGGTATTGCGAGACGACGACGGCACGGTACATATGGTCCCCAACAGCGCGATCCAGATCGTTTCCAACACCACGCGTGACTGGTCGCAACTAGCTCTGCGCGTGACTGTCGCCTATAGCGAACCGAGCGACAAGATTGTCAAGCTACTCAGAGAAGTGGGAAGCGACGTCCGGCATAATCCGGAGTTTTCCGAGGATATCGTGAACGATATAGACGTGCCAGGAATCGATCGCATTGGCAATGGCGAAGCAGAATACCTGATGCTGGTGAAAACTCGACCTACCAGGCAGTTTGGGGTCAGCCGTGAATTACGACGGCGAATCAAGGAATGTTTTGAAAAGAATAACGTTCAGGCCGCAGCTCAGGGTCGCATTTATGTCATGGACCAGGGGACTGGGAAAGCCTTCTAAAGCCTTTCGTCTGAGTTACGTTCGAGTGAGCGGCAATCGAGCCGCTCCAAACAATCCCGCATCACTTCCGAGCAGGGCGCGCGTGATGATTGTCTTGGTCGGTCCCGCCGAGTTAATGGAGGCCGATGCTGCTTCGGAGCCGGGCGCAGACAATGGCGCAGTGGCTGCGTAAACCATCGAGCGATGGCGGAGTTCCCGGAACATTGTGGGAGCGAATGCATCCCATGCACTGGAGACCCCGCCTCCAATTACATACATAGGAAGATTCAGGATGTTCACCATGCCCGCAATCGCAATTCCGAGGGAGCGGCCAACTGCATCAAAGATTTTGCGAGCTTGTACATCCCCCTGGAGGGCAAGGTTGTACACCACTTTGGCGTTGAACTCTGCGTCTGAGCTCGAGGCCTGAGAAAGCTGCGGGGCAGCGCCGGAGTCGATTGCTTCCCTGGCTATGCGTACCACAGCGGTCGCCGAGGCGTATTGCTCAAGGCAGCCCCTTCCCCCGCAAGAACACTGCACACCCTCGGAATCAACTACCACGTGTCCGAACTCTCCTGCCATTCCAGTCATGCCGTGCCAGATTTTTCCGTTCAGCACCATGCCCCCGCCAACGCCTGTCCCCAACGTAAAAATTGCGAGGTCCTGAATCTGACGTCCCGCGCCTAACCATTTCTCTCCCAGTGCGGCAGCGTTGGCATCATTCTCAAGCACCACGGTGGTTCCCAACTTCCGTTCGATTTCCGCCTGCACCGCAGTTTCGGACCAGCCCGGCAAATTCGGGCACTCACGAAGATATCCCGTTTGAATGTCGATGATTCCCGGAACGCCAATCCCAATACCCAGCAGCCTGCCGGCGTGCTCATAGTGAGAGGTCAGCCGGCGAATAGCGTCACACATATCGTTGATAACGTAATCTCGCCCCAGCGAGATTCGGGTGCCGAGACTCACTTTTTCGAGTAGAGCTCCGTGCTCTTCGACTGCGGCAATGCGGAGGTTGGTGCCTCCGAGGTCCACCCCGATGGAAAAATTTGGCATATACGAATGTCCAGCCTAACATCTAAAAATTTTGCTTGTCACGAGTGGAGCTTCGCACGCGGCTTTGTAGAAGCTATTTCTGACATTGCGGGCAATAGTGGCTGCTTCGACCGCCGATGACAATGCGCTTGATAGAGCGCCGGCAGACAAGGCACCGCTGGCCTTCTCGTCCGTACACTCTGTGCTTGAGCTGAAAAAAACCTTCCTCGCCATCCGAGTCTACATAGTTCGAGATGCTCGAGCCCCCCGAACGAATCGCCTCCCGCAAGACCTTTCCGAGCGCGAGATGCAACCGCCGCAATTCGTCTCTAGTGAGAGACCCTGCGCGCCGCCGCGGCCGGATGCCGGCCCGGAACAGAGCCTCATCGGCGTAAATGTTGCCTACACCGCTGAGCAGCTTCTGGTTGAGAAGCGCGCTCTTGATGAGAATCTTGCGGCGCCGGAAGAGTGCGGCAAAATCCGCTGAGATGATTTCGAGTGGCTCCGCCCCTGGAGCGGCAAACTTGTTGATGACGCTCAAACGCCCAAAGCGTCGAGGGTCAATGAAACGTAGTTCCCGTCCCGATGCCAGCCGCAAGACCGCATGAGTGTGTTTTTCTAATTCCGACTCTGGACGGCAGACGAGCAATCTACCTGTCATCCCCAGGTGTACGATCCATTGCGCGTCATCCCTTGCCCGGTCGGGGTGCTTGAGCTCGAAGACAATGTGTTTTCCCGCCCGCCGCACGCTGGATATGCGGCTGGACTCGAGCGCGGATGCGATGCTTTTGGCGGGGGATTTGAGCGGCTCCGGTTTTGAGCCGAGCCAGACGGATTCGATTACGTCGCCCGCGATCCGCTGGTGCAGCCCGCGGGCGATGGTTTCGACTTCAGGCAGTTCGGGCATGGTGGTGTCAGACTGCAGATTCTTAACACCTACATCATTTTTAACTGCCAGAATAGAAATGAATAGATGTCCGTCAGATCCTCTAGCTGTTTGGCGAGTGGTTTGCCCGCGCCGTGCCCAGCTTTACTGTCAATGCGCAGCAAAATCGGACGTTCGCGGCTCTGGCCATTGGAGGCCACGGCCTGCATGAGCGCCGCCATTTTCTTGGCGTGCATGGGATCCACGCGTGTATCGGTGTCAGCCGTCATAAACAGGATCGCCGGATATTCGGCGCCCTGCGTCACATGATGATAGGGGGAGTATGCGAAAAGCCAGTCGAATTGTTTGGGGTCTTCCGCCGAGCCATATTCCGGTACCCACAACTTAGCAATCTGGAAATTTTGATAGCGCAGCATGTCGAGCAGAGGAACCTGGCAGATGACGGCACGGAATAGGTCGGGACGTTGCGTGAGAGCAACACCCATCAGCAGGCCGCCATTCGAGCCACCACGAATCGAGAGATGGTCTTTGTCCGTATATTTCTGAGCAATCAGGAATTCCGCTGCGGCAATGAAGTCATCAAAGACATTCTGCTTTTTGTCCAGCATTCCGGCACGGTGCCAGTCTTCGCCGAATTCCGCGCCTCCACGAAGATTGGCAACCGCGAATACTCCGCCGTGCTCCAGCCAAAGATAACGGTCACCCACAAAGCCCGGGGTCAGGCTAACGTTGAATCCACCGTAGCCGGTCAGCAGTGTCGGATTCGCCCCGTTGAGTTCCAGGCCTTTCTTGTGGAATACAAACATAGGAACGCGACTGCCGTCTTTGGAATTGAACCAGAGCTGCTTGACGTCGTATTTCCCGGGATCGATGTCCGGCGCTTCAACTTTATTCCACAGCGAAGTGCCGCGACTGGAGAGCTCAATCCGGTAAATTGAATCGGGAACCGTGAATGAGTGGAAAGCAAAAAATACTTCCTTCCGGTCCCATTTTCCGCCGAGTCCAAAGACGCTTCCAATGGCGGGCAGCGTAACATCGCCGAGCGCCTTGCCATCCGTACCAAATAACCTGAGCTGGGAGCTCGCGTTCTTTTCGTATTGCGCCAGCAATAAACCATTTACCACGGCCGCTCCCTGCAGGACCGCTTCGCTTTGCGGAATGATCTCCTTCCAGCCTGCGCGCGCGGGAGAGGACGCATCGACGATGAACATGCGATAGCGTGGCGCGTCTTCGTTGGTAGTGATAAAAATCTTGCCATTGAAAATCTCTCCGCCGTACAGAAAATTTTTGCCTTCCGTGACTCGTACCGGTGCCGCAGCAGTTCTCAAGTCCTGCAGGTACAATTCTGTTTTCGTCCAGCCTTGGGAAACGCTGATTAAGAGCCAACGGCCATCATTCGAGAGATCGACTTCCGGCCAATCCTCCGGATCGCGGCCCTGGCCAAAAATCAAAGCGTCTTTTACAGGATCAGAGCCAAGCGCATGATAGAAAACATGGCGGTTGTAAACTTCCTGGCCTTCTGTAACGTCGCCTTTCTTCGGATATCGCGTGTAATAAAAGCCTGAATTGTCGAGCTTCCACGCGATGCTGGCGGCTCGCGTGCGTTCAATCGCATCAGAAAGCAGCTTGCCGGTCACGGTCTCAATCACACGCAAGGTGCTCATTTCGGAGCCGCTCGGTGAGGTACCGTAGGCAACGTACTTTCCGTCTTCAGACGGGGTCCACCAGTCAAGCGCCACAGTTCCATCAGCCGCGAGCGCATTTACGTCCACCAGCGCGCGTTCTTTTCCCTCCAGGCCCTCGCGCACCCATAGCACCGGCTGATTCTGTGTCCCTTGGCGCTTGGTGTAGAAGTAAAACTTTCCTCCGAGCTGAGGGGCGGAGATCGTGCCGATCGAAAGCAAGTCGCCGAGCCGCTTATGAAGCTGGTCACGTCCCGGCAGCGGGTCAAGAAGGCTGCGCGTATAGGCAAGTTGCTCACCGATCCACTGTTGTGTCTCAGGGCTGGTTGCATTCTCCAGCCAGCGATATCGGTCGGTGAGCTTGTGTCCTTGCACCACCTCTTCAACAGGTTTCTCGACGGCTAAAGGAGGCCCCAAAATAGCTGGCTTCGTGGATACGTCGTCGGCAAAAACCGCGGCTGCAAAAATACAAAAAGAAGAAAACGATAGAAGGACAAGCAAGCGGAGACCTCCTGACATAGGCGCCTCTTGGAATCTAATGAGAGCGGAACCAACAGCTTAGGTTAGCAAAAAACCGTCGGACACGCCGTGCGATGTCCGCACCCAGAGCGGAATACTGCAGGTCGTCTCCACATCGCGGTCGGCATCAGAAAGCAGCTTGCCGGCGGCGGTCTCGATCACAGCAAGGTGCTAATCCCGGAACCGCTGGGCGAGGGGCCGTAGGCCGCGTACTTCCGTCTTCAGACGGCATCGATGCTAGAGCAGCCGTCAGACAGCCGGAGCGGCTGGGCTACCGGCGGAAGGCGGTTGAGGAAACTCATTTAGAACGAATGTCAGCGCCTGCTCCCTAGAACTCAGCCGTCCCTCGAGCTGGGCATCTTCGACGGAGGAAAGAATGTGCTTGAAGCGGGGGCCGGGGGGGTATCCGGCTGCGACGAGGTCATCCCCGGTGAGCAGTGGCCTGGGGGAAACGGCTTCCGGCCGGAGTTCGGTAATCTTGGCGCGGGTGAAGTCGTACAGGCGCAAGTTGCGGTGGCTGGACTCGCAATCGAGGCGGTGAAGTTCGAGGTGCTGGTCGAAGCGCGGCAGGCGGATGAAACGCTTGAAGGTTGAAGCCTTCATCCGCTGCACGTCACCGAAACGCATGTGGTTGTCGATCAATGCCAGAATCTGCCCGGCATCATCGTTTGAAAATCGCAGCCGGCGGCAGATGGATTCGGCCATCTTGACCCCGACATCCACGTGGCCGTCGAAGCGGATGCGATCGGGAGCGCGGCGGAAGGTCGCGGGCTTTCCCACATCGTGCAAAAGCGCTCCCCAGGCAAGAGTGACCGGGCATGGGTGGGGCAGGTTCCCGACCATGAGCAAGGTATGAATGAAGACGTCGCCTTCGGGATGGAATTCCGGCGGCTGTTCGACGCCTTTCATGGCCGCAATCTCTGGAAGTGCCTCCCGCAGGAGACCGGTTTCATCCAGTAGTTCAAAAGCACGCTGGGCATGGCCCTCGGTCAGCATGCGAGTGAGTTCATCGCGCACCCGCTCGCGCGAGACCTGTTGAATACTGGGCGCAAGCTGCTGGATAGCGCCGAAGGTCGCGGGCTCGATGGTGTATTCGAAGCGGGCAGCAAAGCGGACGGCCCGCAACATGCGAAGTTTGTCTTCGGCGAAGCGCAATAGGGGATCGCCGATGGCGCGGACAATTCCGTCCTCCAGGTCGCGCTGGCCGCCGACATAATCCAGCACCTGATGTTTGAACGGGTCAAGCAGCAGACCGTTGATGGTGAAGTCGCGGCGCTGCACGTCTTCGCGAGGGTCGCGGCTGAAGCGAACCTGGTCAGGATGGCGGCCGTCGGAGTGTCCAAGGTCAGACCGGAAGGTCGCGACTTCCACGGTATGGGAAACCTCTGAGCCGGTATGCGTGTCTTTCGCAGCCGCGGGATCCTCGGAGTCTGGAATCCCAAGTCCACTCGGGATGGCCGGTTGAGGATTGGGCACCAGCACGACGCCGAATTGCGCTCCCACGGCGTAGGTCTCGGGGAAGATGCGCATGACCTCGCGGGGCGTGGCGCCGGTGGCAACGTCATAGTCGCCGGGCTCGCGCTTGAGAAGCAGATCGCGGACACAGCCTCCGACGAAGTAGGCCAGGTGGCCACTTTCCCGGAGACGTCGAACGATCGAGATGGCGAACTCGCGCACGCCTTCATGATACCGAGCCAGCGGGCAGGATGCTCGGCCCTTCCAAGGATGGGTTTCCCTAATCCTTCATACACCGGCTAGACCATGTGTTCGGCAACTGGCCTGCCATTATGTGCGATTTTTGTGCCTAGAGGTTGAGATTTATTGCGCGTGGTTTTGATGCGATTTCACCACATGGCCGCCGCGTCGGCCAAAAAAGCAAGCACACGGGAGCGCAGATGACGGGGGTGCTTTAGTGAATGGAGGCGCGGCAGAAAAGCGGAAGATGTGGCGCGCAAAATCCGCAGTGGATTTCGCGCACGATGCGGCGGGCAGGGTGCATACCTACAGGCAGAATGTCTGGTTTTGGGTGGAGACGAGTTTCCCCAGTCGCGGGTTGCCGCGCGTGTTTGATGTGCTCAACGCGGAGTGCCCAAGACGTATCCGGCTGGGACAACGATCTAGAATTTATCAGCCGACAGGCCACTCAAACGAACATTCTACTGGCAGTGTGCCGTGAACGCCGATGAGCTTGCGTTGCCAGTCACATAGCCGTAACCATTAATACCGGTGACGCCGGCATTTATGTCCTTAAATATACCGTTGATGTAAATAAATCCGTGGTATGCAAAGGAGCCATCCCTATAATTGCCCACGATTACCCCGGAACTGTTGATGTCTTCCACAAATGTGCCATAAACGGCTTTGGGATGAGCAAGAGTTGTGTAAACCCCGTTCGTGAGTGTGAAGCCGTAATATTTATGATAACCGCTATTCTGATACCAACCGGCAATCACGCCTTTGTCGTTGATGCTAGTGGGGTTCGTACTGAGCGATCCCGGATAGTGAAGGGTTGTGAATACACCATTCTTCAGCTTGAATCCGTCATAGGGGAAGTAGAAGGTGGAGTTACTCTGAATTCCCACGATAGTGCCCCAGTAGTTGATTCCTAAAAGGACCGTGTCCGCTAGGCCGGGATAGACTACCCTCGCGACGCTAGAGCCGGAAAGAACTAGGCCCTCAATACCTGGGCCCGCGTAAGCCCAGCCTATAGTAACCCCTTGGGCGTTGCGCCGGGTAAGATGCGTCTCAACTGTATTCGGCTCCAGGTATGTTTTAAACGTTCCATTAGAGTAGCGGATGAACCCAAACACGGTGGTCGTGTTCTGAGCGGTGCCGACCACGGTGCCCCAACGATTGATCCCAGACGGATTAACAGGAATAGCGCCTCCCGGGGAAGGCATGGCGAAATACGTCCAATTGGTGCAGGTTGCTGTTTGGGCGTTTCCGAGGACCGAAGCGAACAGCAGCACGAATCCGGCAAAGACAGACAGACGTGAAAACATAGCGCACCCTCATTGACCGCCAGGAGAGATGCTGGCCCAAGTAGGGAAGTTGCCTACCAGACATCGTGCAGTTAGCGAAAACGGCGAGCCCTATGCGTGCCTTTTGGTCTCGGCCAAAAGCAAACCCAAAACCAAGAGTCACTAGAGCCGACCATCTTCGTACCTCCACGCACAGGGCGTGCGGTGCGATTAGACCGAAAATCGGGATGGCGGCGGCCCCTTGCGCGCCCGAACTTGAGGCCATGTCCGCCCGAAACCTATCAGGCACCACTGCGCGCTTCTAGACTGAAAGTCTCCCCTGAACGTTACTGATTCTGTCCTAAAAAGGCAGGTTAGTAGTAAGCAAACTGCCTGGAATGAAGCGCGGCGGGATGCGCTCAACCTTTCCAGTGATAGGCGTTGGGCTGCGGCAGGCCGATGTGGGCGAGGACGCGGCATGCGAACTCGTGGGCCATCTGGTCGAGGGTGGCGGGACGGAAATAGTAGGCGGGAATGAGTGGGAAGACGGTGGCCCCGGCATCGGCAGCTCGATACATGTTTCGAATGTGAATTTTGTTCAGTGGGGTTTCACGGACACAGAGCACCAGCGGACGTTTTTCCTTAAGACAGACGTCGGCCGCGCGCTCGATCAGATGCGAAGCGATTCCGTTGGCGATTCGGGCAAGCGACCCCACGCTGCAAGGCATAACGATCATGGCGTCGGAGGGGTAAGAGCCGCTGGCCACATTGGCCCCAATATCGGCGTTTGCCTGAAGCGAGATTTTGCCGGAGGCGCGGCTGCGTCCGAGGACCTGGCCGACGAGGTTGCTGCGGCCGCGAAGTCCGAGTTCCTCGGCAAGCACGCGCAGGGCGCTGTCGGAGGCGATGAAATTAACGGTTTGAATTCGCGAGTCGAGATCGACCGCCAGCAGCAGATGGCGCAGGAAAAGCGCGCCGCTGGCTCCGGTGCTGGCGATGGTCAGATTTTGCGGCGGGCTGGACAAATCCTCTCCCGGAATCGCGGGCGAGGGGCCCGCGCCACACGAGCTCAGTTACGGACTTTTGAGCATAGGGAGTAGAGGGCAAACGAGTCAAGGGAGATGGCAAGCAAACCTGATCTGCGGGCAAGGCGGGCGGCGGCGCAAATGCACGCGCTGGCAGGGGTGCGGCGGGAGATCGGTTCCAGAGATTCAGCCGGCACTCGCAAGTATCTTCGCGAATTCACGCAGGCATTTCGCAAGTACGACGCCATCCTCGATTCTGAACAAGTGCAGGGAAAAATTATCGCCGCCAGCATGGTGCTGGTCGGCGATTATCATGCTCTACCAGCGTCCCAGGGATTTACCGCGAGTTTGATTGAAGGTCTCGGGGAACGGCGGGTGGTTTTGGGTGTGGAAGCGATCCTCTCCCGCGATCAGCAAATCCTGGATGCCTGGTGGCGGCGGGAAATGGCGGGGGAAGAGCTGCGGCGGCGGCTGCGATTCGACCGCGAATGGGGATATGAGTGGGAGCCTTTTTACAAGCTGCTGATCGCGGCGCGAGAGCACGCGGATGGCATCTACGGGCTTGATTGCATGCCCCGAGATGATCTGCGGCGGATCAGGTCGCGAGACCGCCATGCGGCCTTGAAGATTTGCGAGATCCGCAAACGGCACCCCAATATCGCGCTGGTCGTGCTTTTTGGAGAATCGCACATGGCCCCGAAGCATCTCCCGCGCATGCTGCGGAAATCATTGCCGCAGGAGCGAATGCTTACGGTGCTGCAAAATGTGGATGCGCTGTACTGGCAGGCAATGGATCGGGATGCCGCGGCAGTGTCCCTTGGAGACGAGGTGGTGTGCGTATTCAATTCCAGCCCGCTGGAAAAGTATGAAAGCTATCGTTTGTGCTTCGAGCGCTGGAGTGCCGCCGCGGACGATGCGCCTGACTTCGCGCCGGCAGTTTACAACCTGATTCTGTCACTGGCGCGGGCATTGGGATTTCGCCTGAATTCGCCACGGAACGGAACCCAGCCCAAGTTTTTGGCAGACTCTCTTCCGGAGGTATCGAGCGATGTCAAGGGTGCGAAGAGGGAAATAGCCGAGAGGCTCGAGCGCCAGGGGTGTGCATACGCGGCTGAGACAAATACCTTCCTGATTCGCGAGTTTCAAATGGCGAATGTAGCCGCCGAAGCCACGCGCTTCCTGCATCACGCCTGCAGAGGCATGACAAATGGCTCGCGCCAGGCGCAGTCATTAGAAGACGCGCTGGCTCATTTTGGAGCGCGACTGCTGTGTCCGGCGGCAAATCCCGAGGACGGTCCGGCACCCGAGTTCGGAGAACCCTTATATCAGGCCTATATAGAAGGTAAGATTGCCGCGCCCGCTTTGCGGAGGATATTTCTGACGCATCTGCATAGTGACGTTCAAGCCCAGGCGGCGTGGCTGCAACTGGCCGCCTGTTGCGGCACTGGTGGCCGTTCATAAAAATCTGGAAATGCCGCGCAACTCAGCCCCGGGGAAGGGAAGACTGGGATGGGATGGTCTTCATCTGGCGCTCGCCCCGGTGTTCGCAGGTTGGAGTATTCAGGCATTCCTGCTTCAGCATCAATCGTTCCACGGGACGCCCGCCGAGGATGTGCGACTCCACAATTTCATCCACATCGGAGAGCGTGACTCCGCCATACCATATGGCTTCGGGATAGACAACGAGATTCGGGCCGTGCTCGCACTGGTCGAGACATCCGGACTGGTTGGCCCGCACTTTGCCCTTGAGGCCGCATGCGGCCAGCTTCTGTTTGAAGAGTTTCTGCAGCGCCGCCGTACCGGCGGGATCGCAGCATCCTCGGGGATGCCCAGCCGGACGCACGTTTCCGCAGACGAAGATGTGACGCTCGAACGCCGGCATGGAAATATGGTACAGGAGGAACTTGCAGGGCGGTGAGCGGTGGCGGGTGGCGTCAGACTTAAGAGCGAGAGATACTGGCAGCGTTACTCTTTGAGCGGAACCATCACCTTATTATCGCGGCAGAGTGTGGCAACACGCTCGATCCCACCGTCGGTTGCGGAAACTGTCATTACCGGGCCGTAGCAATAGACCGCATGTCCGGTGCGAGTGAGGTACCATCTCCCGCCTTTGTGGGCAGCGGTATAGGCGGGCTCAACAAAATGCGGGCGAGGGTTGGGAGTGTGAACCTGAGGGACGGAGAGTGAAGCCAACAGCAAGACTGCGATACCCTTCATTGCGCCTATCCTGACCGGGAGCAAACTGCTACTTACGCTAAATCGAAAATGTCACCCGCCGCATATCTGACGGATCAGTCAATTCAACCGGAGGCCGCGCGGGAAGCGGCTTTGCGGCCTTCCGCGAATTCCGGCCCGCTTTTGGATTGGGTTGAGGCCTAGTCTGATCGGGGCCCGTCTGCGCCTGGGGAAGCTGCGCTGAAGGCGCCTGGCTTAAGGGCGTCTGAGGCGGCTGGGCCTGCGGTGACTGGACCTGCGGTGACTGGACCTGGGCCTGCGCGCTTGTATCGCTTTGGCTGGTTCTGACCTCGCGCTGCGGCCTCTGAACTGCGACCTTGCGCTTGCCGAGAGCGCTTAATTGAATACTGTCCTGGAACAGAAGATGAATCAGGCTGCGCTGCGAATCAATAGTGCGGCCCTGTTGTACCTCCAGCATGGTTATGAGGCTGTAAGAAATGACGAAAAGAATTACGAGCAGGAGAAGCATGCTCCGCCGGGGCTTCGGTCCTGCTAGGGTACTAATTGTCGGTTTCATCTGATCCGAGTTCCGTCTTGCCGCAATATAGTTAAAGCAGCTTGTAATCCATAGCCTTGGCCAAATGTAACTATCTCAAACCGAAAGACTTGAGCCCGGGATGGCGGTGGTACCGGAGATTGATAGCTGCAATGGCCTGCACATTTAGGGTAACCAGGTGTGTTACCGCGGTAAGTTGCAGGTAAGCAGGTGTCCGCTGCGATTTGGGTTTTGCTTTATTGTCTCGATCAAAAATTGCAATTGGACGGAGTTGAACGTGGTGGCTAGCGTTAAAGCATGGCCTCTTCATTTCATACTGACGATTCTCACGTGGACGTTCTGCACCAGACTGCCAGCCGAATTGCCGCCGCAGACGGTTTTCACCAGGCGCTGGAGCGGGTTTTGGATTTTGCGGTAGAGGTGGTTAAGTGCGACTCGTGCTTCATTTATGTACTCGCGGAGGAAGATCTAATCCTGCGGGCGTCGAAGAATCCACATCAGGAACTGCTAGACAACCTGAAATTGCGGGTGGGGGAGGGGATCACCGGCTGGGTCGCCGAGCACCTTGAGCCGGTCGTGGTTTTCCGTGAAGCATACAAGGACCCGCGCTTCCAGCTTTTTAACGAATTGCCGGAGGACCGTTACGAGGCTTTTTTCTCGGTTCCACTGATGTCGCGAGGACGGCTGGTGGGCGTCATGAATCTCCAGCATCGCGCGCCACACGTTTACAGTCCGCGCGATGTGCGCTTGATTTCGACCATTGGCTTCCTGGCGGGCGCGGAAATTGAAGTGGCACGCCTGGAAACCGAAAATTCGGACTTGTCGCAGCAACTCGAGACGCGCAAGCTGGTGGAGCGTGCAAAGGGCATTTTGCAGCGCGAGCTTGGGCTGACGGAAGAACAGGCGTATCTCAGCATCCAGCGCCAGAGCCGGCAAAAGCGGAAGACCATGAAAGAAGTGGCAGAAGCGATCGTGTTGAGCGAGGAAGTAAAGAACAGCTCCAGACCGAAATAGAAATAACCCCGGAGGTCCCACCTTCGGACTTCGAAGGATGGGGCCCCCCGGGGGACGTGGTTTTTCTACTCCCTTCCTGAAGCAGAGGGCATTGCGGTTGTGGCTGGCTGCAGCTTCGTCAGCTTGGTTACCTTAAGCGCTTTCGGCGGCCCGAAGTTAAGGGTTATGCCAAGATCACCCATGTATAACTCCTGGACATACTTGCCGTCGGGGGAGTTGGTGAGCAGTAGCCTGGAAGGCTCGGCGGATTGACCCATCGAGGCACTTTGAGCCAGGACCATGGCGCTCCATCCCGATTCTTTGGATCGGATGGTCACGACCCGGGCGGCGGCGTCGCTGCTTATAGTGAATTGATATTCGCCGGGGGCGAGTACAACATTCCCCCAGCGGGTTTGGGTTGGCAGTTTGAAAGTCCCATGCGCAGTCTCGGCTTGTCCCAGTGCGGGAAGCACGAGTGAAATACCGCGAGAAGTGCGGCGCGCACTACGAAACGCTTACCATTCGGCTTCATATGAGTCTCCTTGTGAGCTGGAAAGACACGACGACGCAAAGGTGCCGGGCGCGTCTCAGTTGTGGGGAATGACTACGAGGTCCGGATGGAACGAACTGCCCAACCCTGGGCTGCGGTCGAACTACTGGGTCCGTCTTCCATTCCTAGGAGTAATGTTTTACCTGGAAGACACTCTCAATCTGACAGATGGGCGAGGGAGAGTCCAATTCAAAAAATCTATGGGAACCATGACAGTGAAAGACGTACCGAAGTAATAAAAAAGGCCGCCGCAATGCGGCGGCCGGAGCGAGATTTTGACGCTTACGAGGCCACGTCAGCCGGGCCCGGCTGCGGTTGCTGGTGGGCGGCGGCGGTTGCGGCTGCGGCTTCGTTCAAGATTCGATGATGAATAGTGAAGAGCGCCAGCTCCAGGCGGTCCGAAACACCGATCTTGTCGTAGACATTGCGCAGGTAATTCTTGATGACCTGCTCGGTGGTTCCCAACTGGGTAGCAATCTCTTTGTTCTTATACCCCTGAACGATCAGCGCCACAATGCGAAGTTCCTTGGCGGTAAGACGGTCGCGCACCCGCAGTCCGACCATGTCGTTCTCGGTCAGTTCACTGGGGACGGCGACGTCCTGGGTCCAGGTTTCACCGCGAGCAACTTTGCGGACGCAGTCCACTAAGGCCAGACTGGTCACGTTGCGATAGACCACGCCATGGGCGCCCGCTCCGACATATTTTTGAGCGCTCTCGCCGGTGTCGCCTAGGACCACCACCCGGGTGCGGGCCTTGGTAGCAGCCTGCAAAACCGCGCTAAAGTCTCCATGGAAGCCACCGGCGATGATTAAAACGGCGGCGCGGAATTTATCGAGCGCCATGAACATCTGCTCGGATGTCTGCGCCTGCGCCACGATGCGCATTTCGTCTTCGACGGCGAGCACCTTGGCGATTCCCGCACGAAAGATTGCCTGGTTATCGGCCAGAATCAGTTTGAGCATTGCTTTATCACCTCACGGCTGGCGAACAAAATCATAGGTATCAATGACGCAAGCAACGCCTTGGGAGTCATCACTGTCGGCATCCTTGCGTACTACGCGGCCTTTGCACTGCACGATTACATTCTCGTTGCCGCCGGTCAGTTCGGGCGGCAGTGCGATTTCGAACTCAACATTTGACCCGATTTCGAGCGCCGGATTACCGCGGATGTAGACCCCCGCCGCGCTCATATTGCCGGTCACGCCGCCCTGGTCAACGCCGTGAATCTTGATCGGCAATTCCAGGGGGAATCTCTTTCCGGTGCGTGCTTCGGACACAAGCCCTCCTTTTTGCCGGCCTTCCGTTGCCTGAGCTACGGTGGCCGGAACAGCCCCATGCAGACTTCCCGGCGAGCGTGTTCCTGGCTTGCCGGGACGCGAATACGCCGTACCTGAGAGCGCGATGATCTTACGGGGTTATATCACGGATTCAGAGGAGCATAAAGAGTTAAGGTGACTTCTTAGGCAATCCCCGGCCCAAATTACCCGCACTTTCGCGGATTTCGAAACCTGGGTAGGATGGGAATCATTTTGAGGAGCTCTCATGCCCGGATTCGCCGGCCTGCGGGTGCTTTCGTTTGAAAGCCGCCGTGCCAAGGAAATTGCCCAGCTCATCACTAACCACGGCGGGAAACCCACGGTTGCGCCTTCCACCCGCGAGGTGCAGACCCCGAATAACGAGGAGATGAAGCTTATCCAGGGAATCGTGGACAATGAGTTCCATGCCGTCATCTTCATGACCGGCGTGGGGGCTCGGGCATTGATCGAGACGGCGGAGCCAATACCGCCGCAGGGAAGTTTCCTGGCGGCGTTGAAGCGGACACGAGTGATCGTCCGCGGCCCCAAACCGGCGTCCGCCATGCGGGAATTCAATGTTCCGGTCACGCTCCTGGTGCCTGAACCGAATACCTGGCGCGAAATTGTGAAGGTCTTGGATGAGAATCGCGACAAAGTTTCGTTAGAGGGCAATCGCATCGCAGTGCAAGAGCACGGGGAGCCAAGTCCGGAGTTGTATGCTGCGTTGCGGGAGCGCGGGGCGGAGGTTTTCCCGGCGCGGGTATACCGATGGGAGCTGCCCGAGGATATTCGGCCGTTGCATGCGGCCGTCCACGAACTGGCCGAAAACAACATTGACGTGGTGATGTTCACCTCCTCTGTCCAGTTTGTGCACGCGGCCCGAGTTGCCGCGGAGATGGGGCTTGAGGCGCAACTCAAGTTGGGCTTGAATCGGGCCGTGGTGGCCTCAATTGGCCCGATTGCCTCGCAGACCCTGCGGGATAACGGGATTGAGGTGGACCTTGAACCCTCGCGCCCCAAGATGGGTTTCCTGGTCAAGGAGGCGGCAGAGCAAAGCGCGGAACTCATGCGGAAGAAGGCTGCAGCACGAGCTGCGCTCTAAGGCCGCGCTCAGAAGTTAAAAAAGCACAGGGGATCTTGCGATCCCCTGTGCTTGAACTCCTGCTGCGGACTCTAGTAGCTCAGTTCACGCAGGCTGATTTCGAAATACGGAGAATTGTTTGGCGGAGGGGTGTTGGCGGCGGTGTCCCAGTAGAAGTCGGTACCGCCGGAGTCATCAATGGTGGCGGCAATCGCCTGACCATAGAACTTGGATCCGCCCTTGAACGTCAGAGCGGCATTGGGAGCGTCAATCAACGCGTAAGCACCGCTGCCGCCGGACATCACAATGTTCCCCGAGCCACCGTAATTGATAACCAAATCGCTCGGTATCCAGGTTGTGTTTGAGAGGTTGCCGCCGGTGAAGTCCACCACCGTGGTCTGTCCTACGCCGGCAATGTTTATGATCATCGGACCGGTGATCGCAAGAGTCGAATTGCCCGAGAGGGTCAGGCTGTTGAAGGTGTAGATGGCAGGATTAGCCACGGTGCCGCCGGTTAGGGTCAAGGTGGATTTTCCCGTGACGCTGATGTTTCCCCGTGAGCTTGAAGTCCAAGTTGTATTACTGTTGACGCTGACCCCAGTCGTTGGCGGCAGCGGGTTCGGTAATGGCGGCACAGGAGCGACATAGGCGCTTCCCATTTGGCCCTGCGAGGTGATGCTCGGGTTCCCGGTAACGGTGACAGCATTTGCCGGGCATGCGCCCTTCGAGGCCGGAAGCGTCGACGACGCCTTGCCGTTGACGCTGGTGCTGGTACCGTTCACGTTCATCCCACCATTGGCTCCAATGTCGCCATTGGTGTTGACGGCGTTGCTGGGCGGATTCGACGGGACACCTTCCGTACCCGAGTTGAAGCTATGGGTGCTCGCGTTACCTCCGAAGGTGAGCGCGTTGCAACCTGCGCCGGTCGCGAACAATCCGCCCGGCTGACCCGAGGTCGGGGTTTGAGCGATTTCCTGCTGGATGAGCCGGCGAGCTCCGTTACGGCTGACCGCCAGGGCCGTGACCATGTAAACGGGATTAGCGACCGGGGTCATGGCTGCGCAGGTGGCAACTGCGCCCGGCAGAGGTTTTTCCGAGATCCCATCCCAGCAGACCCTGGCGGCATTGGCCGCATTTCCATCCACCGCATAGGCGGTGCTGTTATTCGACTTAAGAGTGACGCGTACCCACTTATAGTCGAGCGGATACGGCGCCAGGGCGCTCTGAGTCGTCGTGTACCACCCCGCGCCGCCGGGCAGGTTGGTGCAACGTACGTTGGGCGGCTGAGCCGTCATTCCGCCGAAGATATAGTCGTGGCAGAGTTCGTCATCTGCGAATTGCGATGCGAAGTTAGTCACGTCATTTGCCATCGTAATTGCGGGCGTACCAGTTGCGGCATTCGCATTCTGGAGGACGTAAAGCACCCCCCCGGCGGCCGTGGGCAGGACCGAGGGTAGCAGGCAGGGCGCGACTCCCGGCGTGGCGTTAGGGCAAATAGAGGAAGCGTTGGTATAGATCATGCGGTCCCGGACCTCCTCCACTCCGGCTCGGGCGGCGAAATACGCGTTCTCTTCCTGCTTGAAGTTGTTATTCACCGTACTCTCGGTCGTGGACATGTACATCATGCCCGCGGCCACGGCAGTCAACAGCAGCAAGGCAAGAATCGAAAGCACGAGGGCTACACCCTCTTCGCTCCGGCGATCCATGATTCGCGTACCGTTCCGCATACCGTTTCGCATACCGCATCCTCCTTGAGGAACCCGAACTTAGAAGTTCAATCTCGACTTGGACGTAATGGAAAAAACCGGATACAGCTTGGTGGCCGGATCCATGTAAGTGGGCGCCACGTTGGTGGTGATCTGTAGGCTCCGAATGCTAGAGCAGGCCGCCGGCGTATTACATGCAGCGGCTACCCCGGCATTCCCATCGTAGGCCGTGAAGACGTCGGCAGTTCCGTACGCAGCGTAATTTCCAGGACCGCCTAGATTGACGGGATAGGTTGCAGCTCCGGCGCCGTTTCCGCTGTTCAGCATGCCATTCACCTCCGTAAAATACTGGGGTACGGCGCCCCCCAAAGCGGCTGCTTTAGTGATCACGCCCCTTTGCAAGATGCAGGGGCACCTGTTGCCCGGGCCGGGCGCCAATAAGAGCCATACCTGCGAGACCGTGCCGGTTCCGTCCAAGTCTCCTTCATAAATGACTTGCAGGGGGCTGAACAAAGTGACTCCACAGGCTATGTTCGCGGCGTTGACGCAGGTGGGGTTGCCGCTGAGCGCCCGGCTGGGCGGATATCCTACGTCATGTACGTCGCGGACAACCTGGTCGATGAAGTCACGCGTTTGCTGAACGGTATCCACTTTCGAAGTTTCTGAAAAATTACGGAGCTGAATGTCGCGCATGCCCTGCACCGCGATGGCCAGGACGAACATGATCAGCAGCACCGAGATCAGCATCTCGATAGCGGAAAACCCACGTTGGCGCTTGCGAACCATCAGAATTTTGTGCCGGTCAGATTGCATGAAGGTCAATTCCTCACATTCCGTTGATGGTGCGCAGGGTGATGGGGTTGACGAAACGCAACCCAAAGTCTGCCTGGCGGGCGCTGGCTGTTCCCACGGTGGGAGTGGCTGCAGGCCGCGCCGAAATCAACACCATGCGGCTATAGGGACTCATGGTGATCATGTCCCAGCGCACGTCGTAAGTCTCCTGCCGGCCATTGTTGCCGCACGCGACATATTGCATTTTGTAACCTGCTGGGACGGCAGCATACGCTTGGGTCCAGTCAATCACTTCGCCGTAAGCGGCACTGGCGGTTAAATTGGCGCCATTTCCACCATTGGCGCCGCTGCCGGCGCCCAACGCTGCTGGGGTGGTGTTGATGTTCCATACCGTGCCCGCGCAGTCGATGATGTTCAACCCTGCGACGGAGTTTGCAGGCTCGGCGCTGATCTGCTCAATGACGTGTTCCGCGAGCATGGTGGAGGTTGTGTCACTGCCGGAGCCTTTGTCGTTGTACATGGCAGAGATCAGCAGGACGAGTAAGCCTCCGAGCCCGACCGTAAGCACGACCATGGAAATCATCAGCTCGAGCAGCATGAATCCGCGCTGCGCTTTTCCCGCACGAGTTTGATTTGAAGGGGCCATAAAGTTTAGTTCAGGGGCGTCCACGCATTGTTGATGCGGTCATAACTCCACTGGCGCACTCTGGCCGCAGGATTGATCGTCACCGCTTCCCAGGTATTGTTGCGCAGGTTGCGAAAGAAAATTTCGAAGGCAATAGGCAGGGCAGGTCCTTGTCCATTCTGTCCCGCAGTGGTGGAGCTGTAACTACAGGTGCCGCCCACCGCCGCGCTCGGTTGGCAGGGCAAACCGCGCGGCCCAAAGCTCGGACCCCACACGTTTGTGGTGGGATTGATGGTGACGTTGGGGGTGGGTAGAAACAAGCCTTCCAGATTGGCCACATTGGGGGCGGCAGCACGCGATTGAATCACGACCGAAGGGTCGAGGGCAATGGCCGGGTCGCCAATTGCATAATTCTGAGGGTTCGCCAGCAAGGTGTTTCCGAAGGCGTTGATCACGTTGGGCTGAACGAGCGCGCCCACGTTATTTACTACATTGTAATAACGATCATCCTGCACCGCGCGCATGCGTGTGGTCTGTATTAAATTGGAGTAGTTGGCCCCGGCACTCCGCAGGCGGTAGTTGTTGACGACATTGACGACCAGCGGCCAGCCCATGGCCATTAGGACCAGAGCGATGCCGACAACTACCATGAGCTCGATCATCGAAAAGCCGGACTGGAGTTTTTTGGTCATCTTGAATTCATGCGCCGCAGCCTTTTCTGCCGGCGGCGGGTTCGCTTCTTCTCCACCACTAACCTAGCGATGATAGGCAGAAGTGGGAAGCTAACGTACGTACCTAACGACCCTTCACGAAAGTAACCGGGGGGAAGTTGTTACGGAGATGGGTTAGCAGGGCTGGAGGACATGAATTACGGTATTTCCTGCTCGAAAGTCCCGCCCGGGGGACGATTCAGACAAACACCTGGCGGAAGTGTGCAAGCAGATCACGGCCGGTAACATCTCGCCTGACCCCCGCGGAAACTGGTACTATCGGTTTATGTTGACGTTGAGCGCGGCAATGCGGGCACTGCGCATATCCCATCGCCGGCGCTTGCGGCAGTCAGCTCGTGCATTTTGCCTTCTTCTCCAACCTCGACGGCGACGCGGGGCGTGATCTGGCAGACACCACGACAGGACACTCGCAGGGTTTGGCTGCACTTTCTAATGTCAGCGGCCACGAGCTTTCAGAAGGCGCAGTGATCCGGCAAGTCCGGGTGCCTGGTACGACAGCCGTGGCCAGGAGAACGGCGACAAGTGCTCCTGGACGTTCAATGTTCCTTACGTAGCCTTCTCGAACGGCAGTCAATGGAAAATTCAGGGCGAATGGTCCAACGCGGCTTATACGGGCGGCTATGGATATCCCAACAACTCAGGCCAGCGTGGCTGCCTCGACGGGCACTAAGTCTGACTCCAGAAAAAACGCCGGACCGATATTTTCGGGCCGGCGTTTTTTTGATCCGCGCAAAACTCCATGATCACCGCATGTCGCGGGCGGCTCGATGCGTCCAGTTTCATGCATCGAGTTTCATTCACATGGTTTAGTTCGCTCCGGTTTTGGTCAGCGAGCGTACCAGGTACTTGCCGCGGCCGGTCAGGAAGGTGGCCAGCAGTCCTGCCACCTTTTCAAGCAGAACGCGATCGGCGGAGCCAAAAGCACTTTCGCGATCGCTCTCCAGATTGAGAAAACCCAGTTCGCGGCCTGCAATTTTTATCGCGACCAAAAGTTTCTTGCGGGTGCCAGGCACCGCGACCCGGCCGGGCGGGTGGCTATTTTCCACCAGTGCGGGCGAAGACTTTTTGTCAACGGTGAGGTAAATTCCCACCCAGCTGTAACGGCGGCCTTCTAGCAGCAGTTCGGTAACCTTCTCGAGGGGTGAGTGACCGAACGCCGGGCGATTGCCGACGAGCAATTTCTTGATGTCAGAAAGAAGAGTTTGAGCAGGGCTGTAAGGTTTCACGTGGGGCAAGTAGTGTATTTGCAATGCAGGCGCAGGTCAATGAGGACCGGGCTGTTCTTGTTTCTGCAACTCGACCGGCTGGGAGGGCTTGTCAGAATTCTCGGGGTTAATCGCCGCGAGGTTCGCGGGCGCGTCTGCATGGACGCCGAACTCCCAAACATAACTGTTCATTCCCTGCTTGCCTAACATTTCCGCGATCGCATATTCGCCTGGTTCGAGGGGCGACTTCGGCGTCAACTTGATCCAGCCCTCGCTCAGTTGTTCGGCGCTGGCCGGAACGGAGTCTTGCTCCTGGCTGACTTTGCCGTACACGGCGATTTTCGTTGCACCCACGATGCGCTTATCGCCTTTGACCTGGGCGCGAACAATGCGAAAACGATCCCAGGGAAGCTGAGCGGAAGTGCTGGGGGGGGCGTCGTCATCGGGGCCGGTAGGGGAGTCGAGATTGATGTAAATGGCAGGCAGGGCAGCATGAACTTGGACCTTGGCGCTCGTCCCAGGCACTTCAATCGTGTGCCTGGCGCCGGATACCGGGTTTACGGCTGCCCGCAACGCGTTGTGAGCAGTGTTGCGATTGATTGCCCCCGCGCTCTGGTTGAGTGGTAGCAGCTGCGGCCGTCCCAGATAGGTATCGAGGGCATAGACTCCACCTTCCGATGGAAGGCGCAGGCCGGCAGCGACATGCGGCGATTTGAGTTCTTCTTGCCGACGCTCGGCCTCAAGTTCTTTATCCAGCGCCACGGCTGCAGGAGAAGTCTTCCCGGCGACGCGATCTTTTTCGTATTGATTGGTGGCCACCCAATCCACTAGCTCGTTGGGAACGTCCTCCCATTCGTAGCGTTCGGCGCTGAAGTAGCGGATCCGGTCGCCCTTGGTCTCCCATTTGGTGGCTAGCTGGTAAGAACCATCCTTGAGAATGAGCCGCCTGGCTTGTCCCTGGGCAGCGCAGGGCTGCGGTATTATTGCTGCCGCGAGTAGCACTAGGAACGCCGTCAGGTGTGAGACACGCGCCATCATCGGTATTTTACTGCTGAAGAGGAGCAAAATTCCTGGTTCCGCTTCAAGTGACTTTTCTGGCATAATTGATCGTGCACCCCAGCCTGCACAAATTTCCAACACAATTCAGAGCGAGGACGCGATGTCGGCAAAGTACATCTTTGTAACCGGCGGTGTGGTCTCTTCATTGGGCAAAGGACTGGCGGCGGCTTCTATGGGTTGTCTGCTTGAGAGCCGCGGACTCAAAGTCAACCTGATGAAGTTTGATCCTTACCTTAACGTCGATCCCGGCACCATGTCGCCATTTCAGCACGGCGAAGTCTTTGTTACTGACGATGGCGCGGAAACCGATCTCGACTTGGGCCACTACGAGCGCTTCACGCATGCCCGGCTCTCACGCGACAACAATTGGACCACCGGCCGCATTTACGAGCAGATCATAGCCAAAGAACGCCGGGGTGACTATCTGGGCAAGACTGTGCAAGTCATCCCGCACGTCACCAATGAGATCAAATCTGCAATGAAGAAGGTGGCTCAGGACGTGGACGTGGCAATTGTCGAAATTGGGGGGACGGTGGGCGATATCGAATCCCTGCCGTTCATGGAAGCCATCCGCCAGATGCGGCAGGAATTGGGGCGCGAAAAAACTTTATTTGTGCACGTGACCCTGGTGCCGTTCATTGCCGCCGCGCAAGAGCTGAAGACCAAGCCGACTCAACATTCCGTAAAAGAGCTGCTGAGCATCGGGATTCAGCCCGACATCCTCCTTTGCCGTACGGACCGATTCCTCTCGAAAGATATTAAGTCGAAGATTGCACTCTTCTGCAATGTAGGAGAGGAAGCGGTGATTACCGCGAAGGACGTAGCCTCGATTTATGAGGTTCCCCTGGTTTTTTCCCGCGAGGGCGTGGACGCGTTGGTACTCAAGTACCTGCACTTGGAAGCAAGAGACCGGGATTTGAAGCCCTGGGAAGAATTGGTGCATCGGGTTTACAACCCCAAAGACGAAGTTAGGATCGCGATTGTCGGGAAATACGTTGAATATGAGGACTCATACAAGTCGCTGAAAGAAGCGCTGATCCACGGCGCGCTGGCGCACAATTTGAAATTGCAGGCGAACTGGATCGAGGCGGAAGGACTGGAATCGGGACAGCAAGCCTGCCAGGAGCAACTGCGAGATTACGATGGCATTCTGGTCCCGGGGGGCTTTGGCAAGCGTGGAATCGAAGGCATGTTGCAGGCGATCCGCTTTGCGCGCGACAGCAAACTTCCATACTTTGGCATTTGTCTGGGGATGCAGACCGCCTGCATCGAATTCGCGCGCAACATGTGCGGACTGACGGACGCAAACTCCAGCGAGTTTGACCCGGCGACGCCGCATCGCGTGATCTATAAACTGCGCGAATTGCGTGGCGTTGAAGAGCTGGGCGGGACCATGCGGCTGGGGGCCTGGACCTGCAGGATCGAGCCGGGAACGCTGGCGCATAAAATCTATGGGCAGACGGAGATCAGCGAGCGTCACCGTCACCGTTATGAATTCAATCGTGAGTATGAGAGCACCATGACCGCCGCAGGATTGCGAATCTGCGGCTCAACGCCGGATGGAACTTACGTGGAGATGATCGAGTTGCCGGATCACCCGCACTTCATCGGATGCCAGTTCCATCCGGAATTCAAGTCGAAGCCCCTGGAGCCGCATCCGCTGTTCAGAACGTTCGTGGGCGCGGCATACGAGCAGAGACAGAAACGCCGGGAAGAAAAAGGAGCCACTCACTTGCAGATGTTCCACCGGCCGCCGAAAGTCGCCAGCCGGTAAAGCGCAACCACAGAGGGCACAAAGTTTCACAGATGCGATCCGCCCTGAACTCTGCGCCCTCTGTGGTTAAACGCTTTTCATTATGGGCCTGTCATTTCAAGTCGAAGGCGTACGCATTGGCTCCGGCAACCTCTTCCTCATCGCCGGCCCCTGTGTAATCGAAAGCGAAAAGCACGCGCTGTTCATGGCGGAGGTCATCAAGGGGGTGACCCGCTCCCTAAATATCCCATTTATCTTCAAAGCGTCCTACGACAAAGCCAACCGCACTTCGATTCGGAGTTTTCGCGGACCGGGATTGAGCGAGGGCCTGCGCATCCTGAAACAAGTGAAAGACGAAGCCCACGTTCCGGTACTCACCGACGTCCATGAGGCCAAGGACGTGCCTCAAGTCGCCGAAGTAGCGGACGTTTTGCAGATTCCGGCTTTCCTCTGCCGCCAGACGGACCTGGTCACTGCCGCGGGAATGACTGAGCGCGCCGTAAACATCAAGAAAGGTCAGTTTGTTTCGCCTTGGGACATGCGGCACGTAGTCGAGAAATGCCGCGCGGCGGGAAACGACCGGGTATTCGTGACGGAGCGCGGAGCCAGCTTCGGGTACAACAATCTGGTTGTGGACATGCGCTCATTGGCTATCATGCGCAAGTTCGCGCCCGTAGTTTTCGACGCAACTCATTCCGTGCAGCTCCCCTCCGCCTCCGCGGAGGGAGACCACGCTGTTAGCGGCGGCCAGCCCGAGTTCATTCCTCTATTGGCGCGGTCGGCAGTCGCTGCGGGAGTGGACGGAGTATTCATGGAAGTGCACGACAATCCCAAAGAAGCAAAATCCGACGGCGCGAATGCACTGGACTCAACTAAATTACGAGGCGTGCTGAAAGAATTGCTGGCGGTACAGAAGGCCGTGGCGGCAGCAAATGTTGCGCCTTAGCCCTATAGGGCTGAGTTATTTGGCAGCCTCTCTGTTACTCCGACGGGACCCCCACCCGCAAGCTGACGTTGAATGAAGTCCCTGCGGGTGCCACAAAGCGACAATCTGATAACATTCCTGCTCGATTCATCTGATTGTCATGCACGCGCTTGCCATCATTGCAGGAATGATCGTCATCCTCGCCGTCCTGCTGGATGCCTTTGAAACGGTTGTGCTGCCTCGCCGGGTGCGCCGGCAATTTCGTATTACCAGCTGGTTTTACCGCAATACCTGGATCCCGTGGGCGCGCCTGACCAGCCACATAAAATCGCAAACCCGGCGGGAATCTTTTCTTGGATACTTCGGGCCGCTCTCAATGCTGGGGCTGCTGCAGCTGTGGGCCTGCGGGCTGATTTTTGCCTTCGCCCTGCTGCAATATGGAGGCGGCGAGCACCTGATTACCGGAAACCAGCCCATCAATTTCCGGCTATTGCTGTATCACAGCGGCGAAACATTTTTCACCCTGGGATACGGCGACATCACGCCGTCATCGGGGTTTTCCCGCCTGCTCGCGGTCGTCGAGGCGGGCATGGGATTTGGTTTTCTGGGCGTCGTCATTGGCTATCTGCCAACCATCTACTCCGCATTCTCGCGCCGGGAGATCGAAATCTCGCTGCTCGATGCCCGCGCCGGATCGCCTCCCAGCGCGGCGGAACTGCTGACTCGAGCCGCTGCCAGTTCAGATCCACAAACCCTCGATCAGTTATTTCGCGATTGGGAACGATGGGCTGCCGAGGTCCTGGAGAGCCATCTCTCGTATCCGGTGCTGAGCTTTTACCGCTCGCAGCACAGCAATCAATCGTGGCTGGGGGCCCTCACCGTGATTCTTGATGCGACCGCACTGGTAATTACCGGAATTGAGGGCGTAGACAACGAGCAGGCGCGACGAACCTTCAAGATGGCGCGTCATGCTTTGGTGGATCTCGCCCAAGTCGTGAACTCTCGCTACGACCCTGGTGCGAGCGAACGCCTGAGCGCGGAAGAGCTACGGCGAATTCGGACCCAGCTGGCTGCAAAGGGCATGCGGCTCAAGGCCGACGATGGCGCGGAACAGAAACTGGACCAACTCCGGATGCAATACGAGCCCTATGCCGATGCCATTGGAAGAAATTTGTACATCTCGCTTCCACCCTGGATCCGGCACGAGCAGATCCGGGACAACTGGCAGGCCGGTCCATGGGACCGCATGATTCAGTCGCAGGCGCTGGGGAAAATTACCGGTGAGAAGCGAGGGATCGCTGAGGAGCACTTCTAGTCTTCAATTCCGCAATTAGTGTGTGGCAAATCCCTTGCGTCGCTGCTCGCTGTAGCGGTGCAAGGCGCCGCTGATGATGGGATAGGCCTCCCCCGCGGGACGAATCTGGTCCACTTCCACGGCTTTGCCTTCCAGTTGTTTGTAATCCTGAAAAAAGCGCCGCAACATCAGCAGGCGGTGCGGCGGCATTTCCTCAGCCTCGCGGTAGCTGTTGAACTCCGGGTCCTTGGTGGCGACCGCGATGATCTTGTGGTCCTTCTTGCCGGCGTCGATCATGGTCATCAGACCGATGGCGCGGGCATGAATCATGGTGAGGGGCACCACCGTTTCCTGGCACAGTACCAGCACGTCGAGCGGGTCATCGTCTTCGGCCAGCGTCTGCGGGATGAATCCATAGTTCGCGGGATAATAAACGGCCGAGTAAAGCACGCGATCCAGCTTGATGAGCCCGCTGACTTTATCGAGCTCGTACTTGACGCTCGATCCGAAGGGGATCTCGACGATGGAATTAAACTCCTGCGGAAGCTGGCTCCCGGGAGTCACGTCATGCCAGGGATGAATCATAGAATTTCATTCTAGCGGAAGCGCGGCTTGACCGCGTTTTCAGCGGCGAGTAGAGTTTGATCATCGCTTTATGTCTCCGCAAACCAGCAAATTCCTCAAATTCGGCGGCGCCATGGTGGTCATTTTGCTTGCCCTCGGATACCTCGCCTACACCGGAGTACAGGAGAGCAAGAGCTACTACGTGACGCTGAAGGAATTACGAGGCATGGGAGATGGCGCGTATTCCAAGCGGCTGCGAGTTGCGGGCAATGTCCAGCCGGGTTCGATCCGGCGCAGCGGGACCAATGTACATTTCGTGCTGGTCGAGAATGATCAGGCGCTGAATGTGATTTACAACGGTACTGAGCCCCCGCCGGACACCTTCAAAGACAACGCTCAAGCTCTCGCCGAAGGCAGCTTTGGGCGCGATAACGTCTTCTATGCCAAGCAAATTCAGGCCAAGTGCGCTTCGAAGTATGCGCCGCAACAGGCAGCGCCCGCTGGCGCCAGCTCCAACATGACTGCCGTTCCGAGTGGGAAGGGTTCCAGCGATAATTGATGTTCAGCGTGCGGAGTGGTGTTACGCTGATTTTCAGCTGGCCGCGCCAGAAATCGTAAGCGCACATAATCCGCAGTCCACGCCTGTTCTTCCGGCACGTCCTGCTAAAGGGAATCGCGAAAGTCTCCAGCCAGCCTCGCGTTCCAGCCGGAAGCGGTGTGGGACGCGGAATCAACGCAATGTGCTCGACGTGAAAAGCGCGCTCCAGGCGTTCGCGGTAATCATCCGGCGCCGAAAAGTACCAGGGAATGCAGGAAGCTGGGTCGTTCACCCCGTGGTTTGCGAGGGCCGCGCACAGCGCTACTGTAATTGCGGCAACATTCCCGAAGCCGCCCATTTCGGCAACGAAGCGTCCGCCCGGTTCAAGCGCATGCGCCACGCCATGGATCACCGCGTCCGGGGCCTGCTTCATCCAGTGCAGCGCAGCGTTCGAAACACAACATTGAATTCGGAGTTAAAGCTGAGATTGTGAGCGTCCGCGATTCGAGCATCGACTCCGCGTCGTTGTGCGGCCGCGACCATGCCGGGCGATGAGTCCACGCCCACGACCCGCGCTCCGGCGGCAGCGATTTTTTCTGTAAGCTCGCCATCACCGCAGCCCAGGTCAAGTATGCGCTCTCCCCGGTTGCGCATTCAGCAGGTCCAGCGGGATGGCCGAGATCGGAAACGAATCGCGCATTTTCAGCATAGCGAGATG
Source organism: Terriglobales bacterium (assembly GCA_038254805.1). Classification (GTDB taxonomy): domain Bacteria; phylum Acidobacteriota; class Terriglobia; order Terriglobales; family Acidobacteriaceae; genus Gp1-AA145. The sequence goes on along the minus strand of JBBSFW010000040.1, from coordinate 2,526 downwards.
AGTTCCATTCTTGCGCAGGAAGACTGGCGGACATGGCTCTACCTTAAATGCAAGTGCTATAAAGAAGGCGCATAGCGGAATGCCGGAACATCCATTCAACCCGGGAGTCATGGCTGAAGGACTGGTGAAGCAGTTTGGCCGCTTCGCGGCGCTGCGAGGCGTCACGGCGGAGTTCGCGCTCGGGAAGCTCTACGTCATTCTCGGCGACAACGGCGCCGGAAAGACTACTTTTCTGCGGATAATAGCCGGCCTGTCGCCGCCGACGCGGGGAACAGTTTCAGTTTTAGGATCAAACACAGTCAAAAGCGTTTGCGCCCAGATTGGCTACATGGCGCATCCCTCGCTGCTTTACGACGAAATGAGCGGGATGGAAAATCTGCGCTACTTCGCCGGGCTTTACGGAATTCCAGATGCCCGCTGTGCGGAGGTAATAACTGCACTCCACCTCGATCCCGAGCTGGAGCGTCCGGTGGGTCAGTATTCCCAAGGCATGAGGCAGCGGATGTCGCTGGCGCGGGCGCTTTTGAATGATCCCAAATTGCTCTTGCTCGATGAGCCATTTTCAAACGTCGACTCGCGATCGTCGCAGCAGATGGCCTGTTTGCTGGCGCAGCTTCGTGATCGGGGCAAGACGATCTTCGTGGTCACCCACCAGCCGGTAATCCTCGAATTGATCGCAGATGAATTCGTGCGAATGGATGCAGGCAAGATAACTGATCGAACTTCACGACTGCGGGTGGACGCGCAATGAGGGTTCCGGCGATCACGCGAGCCACCCTGGCCAAAGACGTTCGCCTGGAATGGCGTTCTAAAGATGCCATCAACGCGATGTTGTTCTTCGCGCTGCTGGTCGTTGTGATTTTCAGCTTTGCGTTTGATCCTACCGCCGAAGAGTCGCGGAGAATTGCCGGCGGACTGGTGTGGGTAGCATTTCTGTTTGCCGCCATCGTGGCCCTGAATCAGACCTGGGCGCGCGAAGTGCGGAACCAGGTGCTGGACGCCTACCGGGTATCGCCCGCGCCTGCCAACCCCTTGTTCCTGGCAAAAGCTTTTGGGAATTTCCTTTTCGTTAGCCTGCTCGAGGTGTTGATGACACCTCTGTTCATCGCGTTCTACAAGCTGCGCGCCCTGGGACCGGCATGGGAATTGTTGCCCATTGCCGTGCTGGGAACCTGGGCGCTGGTTGTAAATGGCACATTTTTTGCCGCCATTTCACTCCGGACCCGCAGTCGCGAGATCATGCTGCCGCTGTTACTGTTCCCCATGTCGATTCCAGCACTGCTGGGAATGGTCAACGCGACTACGGCCGTGCTCACGGGCGAAAACTCAGCCCGGTTTTGGGTCGCTCTGCTGGTGGCGTATGATGTCGTGTTCACGATCGCCTGCCTGCTGCTTTTTGAGATCGTGCTGGACGCCGAATGAAGCGTGGTTTTACGATTCTTGCTATTGTCACTGGCTTGCTCCTGAGTTTTGCGCTTTATGAAGCGCTGATTGTAGCGCCCACGGAGCAGACCATGGGCAATGTGCAACGCATCTTCTATTACCACGTGCCTTCGGCGTGGACGGCGTTTTTATTGTTTCTGATCAATTTTTTGGCATCGGTTTTGTTCCTCGTTCGCCGGAACCAGAAAGCCGACATCCTGGCGCTGGTAACTGCCGAAGTGGGCGTTGTCTTCTGTACCGTGGTGCTCGTCACCGGGCCGATCTGGGCCCGTCCGGTCTGGGGCATCTGGTGGACCTGGGACCTTCGGCTCACGCTCACACTCGTGCTCTGGCTGATTTACGTCAGCTACCTGGTGCTGCGCCGATTTTCCACCAGCAGCCAGACTCCGGTACTGGCGGCGGTGCTGGCGATCTTCGGAGCGCTGGATGTTCCGCTGGTGTATTTTTCCATCTGGTTTTTCCGCACGCAGCATCCTTCGCCAGTGATCGGCGGCGGCGGATCGCTCGATCCGCGCATGGCGCGTGTACTGCTGATCAACTGGGCTGCATTTCTTTGTTTGGCGTGGTTGGTCTCATGGACGCGCTATCAACTGGAAGTTGTGAAGCGTCAGGTTGAGGAGGCGCAGGCGATTGAATCGCTGCTGGAGGAACCGCGATGAACTCGATGCCTTATCTCTATGCTGCTTACGTCGCGACGTGGATCATTCACGGAACTTATCTGGGAATGCTGGTGCGCAAATATTCGCGAATCCATCGGGAGATGGAGGGATTAAAGAAATGAGCGTTCAGCATTCAGCTTTTCAAGAGCAGCCGCTTCAATCCGTCGAGGTTGTAGATTGAATTAGCCAACCCATCTGGAGTCGAGATAGGTTTGGCTGAATGCCGATTGTTTCAGTGGCTTAAATTCCATTCCGCCTGCAACCCGGCAGCGTCCTGCAATTCATGACCAGGCCGCACGAATTCGTACTCCTCAATCAGCGTCGCAATGCCCACCCGCGCCGCATATTTTTCTTGCACCCGGATGACCCGCGTCAGGAATTTCACGAGTAACGGATCGGTCTGGGTGATCTGCGGCGGAAAGTT
>JBBSFW010000039.1:0-35687 GCA_038254805.1 Terriglobales bacterium | reverse complement strand
CCAGAGTAGCCGTCACAGAAGACCCTTCCCAAGTCGCAACTCAGGCAAGCGGTTGGATTGTGCGCCCGCTTCTCTCTACCTCGCGCAAGCATCTTGAAGCCTATTTACTCGAAGTTGGTCAGTCCTGGCGGGAGGACGCCAGCAATCGCGATTTGCGGCACACGCGCAACCGTCTGCGGCACGGGATCCTGCCCCGGCTTGCGAAACATGTGAATCCCCAGGTTCGAGAAGCGCTGGCGGAGGCAGGCGAGATCGCGCGCGCGGAAGAGGAATATTGGGCCGATGAGCTAACCCGCCTCCTGCCGCAGCTCTGGACGCCAAGCGATAACGGCGGAGTATTGAAATGCGGTCTCGGAGAGGTCCCCTTGGCAGTTCGGAGAAGGCTGCTCCGCGCCGCAGGAGAGTCGCTGGGACTGGCGCTGGACTTTCGGCACGTCGAGGAGGCCCTGGCACTATCTCTAGGCGGGAGCCTTTCACTTCCCGATAGATGGAAAATTTCCCGGCGCAAGGGAGATTTCAGATTTGAAAATCCTGGGCCCCGCGAGGCCGTCGACTACCAGTACTCACTGGCTGTGCCGGGACGAATTGCGATTCCCGAGGCTGGTGTGACCATCGAAGCATCGATTGTGACGGCGCCGGAGACTCTGCCGGGAGGCCGCGATTCGGGGGGCGATAGCCCCCAACCATTACTGGATTCAAGGTTCGCGGCTCGAAACCTCACGGTGAGAAACTGGCACTCGGGCGAGCGCTTCTGGCCTGCACACACCAAGCGGCCAAAAAAAATTAAAGATCTCTTACAGGACCTGCATATCATCGGCGGCGAAAAGAAGAATTGGCCGGTGGTGGTAAGCGGCGGTGACATTGTCTGGGTAAAAAGGATGGGGATCCGCAAAGACTTCCAGGCCAGGAACAGCGGCGGAGTTCTGATTCGAGAGTCGTGATTCCGCGATCCATCGTCAATCCCTGCCCATCTGCTCATTCTGGACCTTGGTGACCGAGGTTATCCGAACATTACCCCGCTTTTCGCCCCACCGCGTTAGAATGGTAGGGTTGGCATTTAGCCCCAATCGAAAATCTGGCTTGAGCATCTAATCTGGTGAGAGGGACGACGTTCCCGCAGTTTTCCAGCGGGGGCCGCATCTCAGGAGCTTCTTAGTGAATTCCACGGTTAAAACGATCATTTTCTGGGTGGTCATTGCAATCTCTGCCGTTGCCCTGTGGCAAGTGGTAAAGACGGCGAACTCCGGCCAAAAGGTGACGGAGATTAATTTTTCACAGTTCATGGCGGACATGGACCAGGGCAACCTCAAGGATGTGACCTTGACCGGCATGGAAGTGACTGGAAAGACCACCTCCGGCTCCAGCTTCCATACCACCGCCCCGGCCAATTATCCGGACATGATCAAGAAGCTGCAGGAAAAAGGCGTCAGCATCACGGTGCGCGACGTCAACAGCGGCAGCTGGGGATGGCTGGTGCAGCTGGCGCCGCTGGCGCTGCTCGCGGCTCTCTGGTACTTCATGATCCGGCAGATGCAGACGGGCGGCAACAAGGCCCTGTCTTTTGGCAAGAGCCGGGCGCGGCTGCTTTCCATGCAACAGAAGAAGGTGACGTTTAAAGATGTAGCCGGCGTGGACGAGGCCAAAGAAGAGCTGCGAGAGATTATCGAGTTCCTGCGAGAGGCACAGAAATTCCAAAAGCTGGGCGGAAGAATTCCCAAAGGCGTGCTGCTGGTCGGACCTCCGGGAACCGGCAAAACCCTGCTGGCGAGAGCAGTGGCGGGTGAGGCGAACGTTCCGTTCTTTTCCATCTCCGGCTCCGACTTTGTGGAAATGTTTGTGGGCGTGGGCGCCAGCCGCGTGCGCGACCTCTTCGAACAGGGAAAAAAGAATGCCCCGTGCATCATCTTTATTGACGAAATTGACGCGGTGGGACGCCACCGCGGCGCAGGACTCGGCGGCGGCCATGACGAGCGCGAGCAGACCCTGAATCAGTTGCTGGTTGAGATGGACGGATTCGAGTCCAATGAGGGCGTCATCCTGATGGCGGCGACCAACCGGCCCGATGTGCTCGATCCGGCGTTGTTGCGCCCGGGACGTTTTGACCGCCGCGTGGTGGTGAACCGTCCGGATGTGCGCGGCCGTGAGGAGATTCTGCGGGTACACACCCGCAAGATCCCTTTGTCCGACGACGTTGATCTTTCGGTGCTGGCGCGCGGCACTCCGGGATTTTCGGGCGCCGACCTGGCCAATATGGTCAATGAAGCAGCCCTGGCAGCAGCCCGCCAGAACCGCAAGGCCGTGCTGCAATTCGACTTTGAACTGGCCAAAGACAAAGTTCTTATGGGAGTGGAGCGCAAATCGCTCCTGCTTTCAGACGACGAGAAAAAAGTTACGGCCTACCACGAAGCCGGGCACGCACTGGTGGCCTCCAAGCTGCCGAATTCCGATCCTTTGCATAAAGTGACGATTATCCCCCGAGGCATGGCTCTGGGCGTCACCATGCAATTGCCGATTGACGACAAGCACAACTACACCAAAGAATATCTGGAAACCGAAATTGCGATTATGATGGGGGGCCGTCTGGCGGAAGAACTCTTTCTGAACCAGATGAGCACCGGCGCCGGCAATGACATCGAGCGCGCGACTGAGCTGGCGCGCAAGATGGTGTGCGAGTTCGGAATGAGCGAACTGGGGCCGCTGACCTTCGGCAAGAAGGAAGAGCAAATCTTCCTCGGCCGGGAGATCAACCAGCACCGCGATTACAGCGAGGCCACGGCCATCAAGATCGATGAAGAGGTGAAGCGGCTCATCGGCAGAGGTTACGAAACCGCAAAAAGCATTCTGGCGGGCAACCACGATACCCTGGTCAGAATAGCCTTGGCGCTGCTGGAACGCGAGGTGCTTGACGCAAATGAAATCAAGCTGCTGATTGACGGCAAGGATCTGCCCAAGATTGTGCCTCCGCCTAAGTCGGAAGACGGAGTTCAGCAGGTGCTGAGACCCGAGCCGGGGCGGCCGGGAATTGCGAAGGGCGAACGTCCGGCGCCGGCGTAAAAAGCTGGCGGCATTACACAAAGGCGGCTATGGCCGCCCTTTTTTTGCTTCTTACAACCTCAGGCGTTCACAAGATGCATGGCATGTTCGGGATAACGGGTGCCGGCGGCCGCGCCTTGGGGGAACGCCTCCTCAATTCTGCGCAAGTCTTCCGCGCTAAGCTGCACGTCAAGCGCCCCCAGATTCTCCTCCAAATAATTGATGTGCTTAGTGCCGGGAATCGGGACGATGTCTTCGCCCTGCGCCAACACCCATGCCAGCGCCAATTGTGATGACTTGCATTTTTTCTGCCGCGCAATTTCTTCCACTCTCTTCACCAGGTCCAGGTTCTTATCGAAGTTTTCGCCCTGAAAACGCGGCGAATTCCGGCGAAAATCGTCGGCGGCGAAATCTTCGAAGCGCTTGATCTGTCCGGTGAGAAACCCGCGGCCTAGCGGGCTGTAGGCCACGAATCCAATGCCGAGTTCGCGGCAGGTTCCCAGAATCTCGTCTTCCGGATCGCGTGTCCACAGCGAGTACTCCGACTGCAATGCGGCAATGGGATGCACCTTCGCCGCGCGGCGCAAAGTCGCCACGCCGGCTTCTGACAATCCGATGTGCCCCACCTTGCCTTCCTTGACAAGTTCGGCCATGGCGCTAACCGTCTCCTCAATCGGGGTGTTGGGATCGACGCGGTGCTGGTAGTAAAGGTCAATATGATCGATCCCCAGCCGCTTCAGGCTGGCTTCGCACGATTTGCGGACGTATTCCGGGCGGCCATTGACGGCGCGAAAGTTGGGATTGGCGGGGTCTCGAACAATCCCGAACTTCGTCGCAATCATCAATTTGTCGCGTTTGCCCTTGATCGCCTTGCCAACCAGTTCCTCGTTCTTGAAGGGACCGTAGATATCGGCCGTGTCGAGAAAGTTGATGCCCAGCTCCAGCGCGCCGTGAATCGTCGCAATTGATTCCCTCTCATCACCGGGTCCATAGAACTCAGACATACCCATGCAGCCAAGACCAAGGGTGGAAACCGTAAGGCCGTTACGGCCGAGTTGGCGAGTCTTCACTGATAGCTCCTGGATTGATAGCTCCTGGCAGAAAGCGTGATAGCAGGCTAATAGATGCGGATCAGGGGCTTGAGAGATTCTGTAACATTGCCCATGTAGGACGCAGGGACATTCAGATCCTGCAACTCTAAAACAAACTCCTCCGCATCATCCTCGGCGATGGAGATGAGCAATCCGCCTGCCGTTTGAGGGTCGAACAGCAGAGCCTTCAACTCGTCCCTGACCTCCCGCTCATAACCGACGACGCATTCGGCGAATTCCCGATTCGCCGTGAGGCCGCCAGGGATCTGGCCCGCTCGAACACAGTCAATACTGCCCGGCAGGATGCGCAAATCTCCCGAAAAAATTCTTAGCGCTACACTACTCGCCATTGCCATTTCGCGAGCATGGCCAACCAGGCCAAAGCCGGTAATGTCTGTCATGCCGTGTACCGCATAATTCTTGCTGGCGATCAGATCGGCAGGCGCTTTGTTCAGGAAAGTCATGGATTGCACCGCCGCATCGATCCACGACTGCTTTGCCACGCCTTTTTTAATTGCCGTGGAAATCACACCCGTGCCGAGCGGCTTTGTTAGAACCAGGGCGTCGCCGGGCTTTGCGCCCGAATTCTTCAACACTTTTTTAGGATCGATCAGCCCTGTAACGGAATAGCCAAATTTAGTCTCGTCGTCGCGAATGCTGTGGCCGCCGATAACGGTGCACCCCGCTTCGATCATCTTCGACAGGCCGCCGGCGAGAATCCGCGCCAGGATTTCTAGATCGCCCTTGTCGGGAAAACAGACCAGAGCGAGCGCAGTCAGCGGCCGCCCGCCCATCGCGTAAATGTCGCTCAGCGAATTCGTGGCGGCGATCTGGCCGAAGGTGTATGGGTCGTCAACGATTGGTGTAAAAAAATCTACGCTCTGGACCAAAGCCGAATCGTGGCCGAGTAGATACACTCCGGCGTCGTCGGCATGATCGAAGCCGACAAGGACGTTCGGGTCATGTTGCCGGGCTAATTTCCCAAGCACCGCGTCCAGCGCCGCCGGACCCAGCTTGGAAGCTCAACCCGCAGCTTTGACGCTTTCAGTCAGCCGCAAAGGTTTCTTCTCAGGCATGAAGGGATTGTAGAGGAATTTAGAATGGACGAATCGGAATGCCCTCCCGAGTTCGCAAATTTCCTCAATCAGACAACGCGTCAATTACTTGACCGTCACCGCCGTGATCTGCAGATCGGGATACGCTCCATTCCATTGATCGCTGACATGTTCCAGCGTCAGGCGGAAGGGTTTGCTCTGGCCGGCAGCCAAAGGGGACAGAGAAACATCAATGGCCTCCACATACGGACCGGCATTCTGCAAAATCTTCATGGGTAGATCTTCAATTTGCGCGATCTGGTTGTAGGAATCTTTGAAAGTGATGCGCACCCCGGCGTGAGTGAGAGTTTCGTTGCCTTGGTTGGTGAGCATTCCATCGAGGTAGGTCACGCTGGCGCCGACAAAATTTTGCGCCTGGCTCATCTTCAGGTCAGAGATGGTGAGCCTGGAAATATAGGGATCAATCTGCACGGGCGCGGTGGGCTTGCTGCGCAGCAGGAAAACCGCGATTCCGGCGACCATGAGAACGGCAACAATGCCGATGAGCTTGGGCTGCCACAAGAAATCCTTCTCGCTCGCGGTTGACGCCGGCTGCAGCAGGCCGCCCATGAGCCGATTGTAGCCGATTGCGAAGTAAGCCCAGTTTGGCTACTCGCCGCCGACCGTCAATCCGTCAATGCGGAGAGTGGGTGAGGCGACGGCGCCGCGGAACTCCAGGTCGCTGGCGACTTCTGCAATATTCAGGAACATGTCTTTCAAATTTCCTGCCACTGTAATTTCTTCGACCGGGTAAGTCAGCTCGCCGCCGGAAATCCACATGCCGGATGCGCCACGGGAGTAGTCTCCCGTAACCAGGTTCACGCCCATGCCGAGGAATTCGGTCACGAACAAGCCTTCTTTTACGTCGCCGATGAGCTGCTGCGGCGTGCGGGCGCCGGGTTGCAGAAAGTAGTTTCCGGGCCCGATGCCCGGTGTTCCCGCCAGTCCGCGCGATGCGTTTCCTGTAGTTTGAAGGCCAAGCTTTTTTGCCGTGTAAGTATTCAGCAAGTAGGAGGTGAGCACACCGTTTTCGATGACCATCGTGCGACGTGTGGGCACGCCTTCGCCATCGAACGGGCTGGTCCCGAAGCCGCCCACCATGCTCCCATCGTCGATGACCGTGACAGTGGAAGCCGCTATTTTCTGGCCAAGTTTTCCCGCCAGGAAAGAAGCCCCGCGGTAAACCGAATCCCCGTTAACGCCTTCAAAAATGTGTTCCAGGATCGAGTTGGCCACCAATGGATCGAAGATAATGGGGACCTGTTGAGTCTTTACCTTGCGGGCCCCCAGCCTTCGCAGCGCGCGCTTGGCAGCCACCTGGCCTACGTGCTCGGGAGATTCCAGCCGCTTCAGACTGCGCGCCACTGAATACCAGTAATCGCGCTGCATCGCGCCTTTTTCATCCTGCGCAATCGGCACCGCAGACACCGAGCAGTACGACCGGCGGTATTCGCCGAGGAAGCCATGCGAGTTGGCTAGAATCTTGTGACCGGTGGCAGCGTCAAACGATCCCCCTTCCGAGTTCTTGATGCGCGGATCGGCATCGAGCGCCGCCTTTTCTGCCCGGCGGGCATAAGCGATGCGCTCCGGGCCCGGGAGTGAATAGACGTCGTCCGAGTAAAGATCCAGGTCGCCCGAAAGCGACCCCAGCTGCGATGGCTCGGGAATTCCACCAAATGGATCTTCGGAGGTGATTTTCGACAACTCGAGCGCGGACCTTAACATGCGGTCGAGGCCGGTGGGTGAGAAATCGCTGGAATGAGTGTTGGCGGCGCGCTGCCCGGAAAACACGCGTACGCCAATCGAACGCGATCCCGCTTCCTTCAGTGTCTCAACCTGGCCGAGACGCACCAGCGTGGAGAATTCGTCGCCTTCGCGGATGGCGCACTCTGCGGCGGTGGCTCCCGCGGACATGGCGCGGCGTACAATATCTTGCGCGAGTTCTTTCAGTTCAATTTCGATCTGCGGTTCGAGAGTTGTTTCAGGCATAGGTCGAAGTCAAAATCAATTCACCACAGAGAACACAGAGGCAGAGACGCGGAGAAAACCAAAGAATCAAAGTTCTCTCGCAACAGTACGTCGCGCCTAACGCCATGTTGCCGAAGTTTCAGATGTTGGAGATCTCAAATCTCTGGGTGCCCTCTGCATCCTCTGTGGGCGAAGGCTCTTACTGCATAAATTCCCCGGATTCGCGTTTCGCCGTTCCTCCCACAGTCAGGCGATCCAGTTTGGTCGTGGGCATGCCCACCCCGACTGGCACCGCCTGGCCATCTTTACCGCAGGTCCCCACTCCCTCATCCAGCTTCAAATCATTACCCACCATGGAAACGCGAGTCAGCGCATCGGGACCATTGCCGATCAGGGTCGCGCCGCGGATGGGGGCGGTCACGTGCCCATCTTCGATCAGGTAGGCCTCGGAAGCCGAAAAGACGAACTTGCCGTTAGTGATGTCCACCTGCCCCCCGCCAAAGTTGACGGCGTAAACGCCGCGTTTCACCGAGCGAATAATATCTTCGGGATCGTCCTCTCCGGCCAGCATGTAGGTATTGGTCATGCGCGGCATGGGGATGTGCTCGTAACTTTCGCGGCGGCCGTTGCCGGTATCGGCCATACCCATCAGCCGCGCAGAAAGCTTATCGCTCAGATATCCCTTTAAAATCCCTTTTTCGATCAGCACAGTTTCCTGGGTGGCGTGGCCCTCGTCGTCAACATTGAGCGAACCCCGGCGCCACGGCATGGTGCCGTTGTCAACCACCGTGCATTTCTCGCTGGCCACTCGCTTGCCGATGAGACCGGCGAAGGCTGAAGTCTGCTTGCGATTGAAGTCCGCTTCGAGTCCGTGGCCCACCGCCTCATGCAGCAGCACGCCCGGCCATCCAGGCCCGAGCACGACTTCCATTTCCCCCGCCGGAGCTTCGCGCGCGTCGAGCTGAAGAATCGATTGCCGGGCCGCTTCGCGGGCAAAGTATTCGGGGGTCTTCTCTCCGAAGAAGAAATCCAGCGCCACCCGGCCTCCACCACCGGAGCTGCCGCGCGCCGACCTGGCCTCGCTTCGGGCGATGCAGGAAACATTCAGGCGGGCCAGGGGCTGCGAATCTTCGGCGAATGTCCCATCCGAGCCGATTACCAGGATGGTCCGCAGTTCGTCGGCATAATTCGCGCGAACTTCCTTGATGCGCACGTCGTACGCTCGCGCGGCGGTGTCGGCACGCATCACCAGCTCCACCTTCGCCGTAATCTCCGCGTCCACTGAGGGCAGGGTCACGGGATACATGCTGCGCGCAGCCTTCTGCTGGAATCCAGCGCTGGGTGTTTTAGCTGGCCCGCTGGCGATCAGCGCTGCCGTGCGGGCGGCATGCAGAATGCGCGCCGGCGAAAGATCATCGGTGTAGGCGTATCCCGTGCGCTCGCCGGAGATGACTCGAATGCCGCATCCGGCGGAAATCCCCTGGGAAGCGGACTTTACCATCGACTCATCAACGCTGAGCGCGGTCGAAGAAAGGTACTCGAAGTAAACGTCGGCATAGTCGCCGCCTGCCGAGAGCGCCGCCGCCAGGTACCGCTCCAGGTCGTTTTCGGTAACGCCGTAATGCTGGAAAAAGAAAGGGTTTCTATCCACGGTGATTAGATGTCTCCAGGCTGGGAAGGACTCGAGGCTGGTTAATTATAGCCTGACCGATGCAGCGGCAGCGGCCATAACCAATGTTCCGCTCCATGTTCATCCGTCACAGACACGTCCCGCACCGATCTGGGAGACTTCCCGCCATGACCTCTGAAACTCTGCTGCATGCGCTGGATGATTTCCTTGGCGCAAAAACCAGCGCCGTCGTGATCGAGGACGGTGCGCCGGTATTCGATCTGGCGGAGGCCAAGTACTCCGTCTCCGGCGAGCACAATAAATGCCTGCTGCATCTCTGGTCGAACGAACGCAATTTCGTGCGCCGCGTGCTGGATGTTGAAACCCGAGGCGAGACCATGCGCGTCACCGTCCAGCGGATAGGGCAAACGCGTCCCACCAAGCTCGAAATTTGTCGCGAGCGCGACCGCAGGACTGCGTCCGCAAAACAAACTGCGCGGCTCGCTTACCGGCGCTTGCTGGAGCGGGTGCTCGTCAGGACTTTCCCGGACTTCGCGCCCTCCCGACTGAGCACCGCCGTCGACCTCGAGAAATCCTTTGGCCCAATTTATGCGCGCGGCTTGCTCAGGCGCGGGCAATCGGCATTCGCGGTGCTTGGCGTCAACCGGCACGAGTTGCAGTCTTCGGTGGATGCAGCGCTGACCTTCGGCATTCTGTGGCTAGACGTCTGCCGCCTCGCGCATGCCAGCAAGCTGGTGATCGAAGGCCTCAAGCTCTTTGTGCCGGAGGGCCGCTGGGCGCTGGTGCGTGAGCGCATGGCCCATCTGAATCGCGCCGCGGCGAAGTGACAGCTTTACCAACTGGAGGAGTGCAGCGAGGAGGCCAGGCAGATTGAAATTCTGGATCGCGGTAATATTTCAACGCGCCTGGTCCGCTGTCCCGGGAGAAGCGAAATGGAAACCCGCTTCGCAAAGCCGATTGCGTTGGTCCGCACGCTCATGCCCCAGGTCGAAACCGCTGTGGTCTCCGCCGAAATCGCCTTTCGCTGCCGCGGGCTGGAATTTGCCCGCGCGCGGCTCACCGCCGAGCCGGGAGAATTCCACGGCATTCCCCAAATTGTGTTCGGCGCCGGCGCTGAGGAGCGCGTACTCGGCGACGGCAACTTTGCGCAGTTTGAACGCGTGGTTCGCAGCATCGGCGAGGTGCGTCACGCCGACGGGCCCAGAGACGAGCGCTGGTGGCGATTGCATCCTGAGCGCTGGCTGGAGTCGCTGGTTATAAAGAACGTCTGCGCCCTCGACAGCCAGCTCGATTCCCGGTGGCACTATTCCCAGGTGCCGGCTTTTTCAGCCTGCGACCGCGCCATGATCGACGTGCTGGCGATCACACGCGAAGGGCGGTTGGCCCTGCTCGAGTTGAAGGCCGACGAAGATATCCACCTGCCGCTTCAGGGAATCGATTACTGGGCGCGGGTGGAGTGGCATCACTCGCGGGGGGAATTCCAGAAGTTTGGATACTTCGCGGGCCGCGAGCTGTCCGCGCACACTCCGCTTCTGATGCTGGTCGCGCCCGCCTTGCGCGTGCATCCGGCCACTGACACGCTGCTGCGCTACATCTCCCCAGAGATCCCCTGGACGCTGCTGGGAATCGACGAGCGATGGCGCAACGAATTGAAAGTAGTTTTTCGCAAACGGCCGGAAAAGCGCTTCGAGGCCACCGCCTAAGACTCTCAGCTCCCCAGCACGCGTCAGTTGCCACGTGCAGCCGTCAGCCGCCAAGCCGTGCGCGGAAGATCGCTCGTTTATTAGCAGCCGTCAGCCGCGAAGCGGCGTCAGATTACAGCCCAGGGCGTGAGCCCCGGGGTGTCGCGCCGCGAGACCAAGCCCGAGCGGGGCGGCAGAAGTCTTACCGGGTTAACCTCAAACGACGCCTTAAATAGTTCCGCCGCAGCACCTAAGATTTCCAAATTCCCAACAACCTGCGCACATCAATCAATTGCGCCAAATGATGAGAAGTGTGATCGGCGAGGAGCAGCGCCTCGCGCAAAATGGTCTGGCCTTCTCCCCATGGAATCTTCGCAAACAGGTCTGTCTTCGAATCATTGACCAGTTTTTTCATCGCCCCAAGATCATCACCAAAAGATTTGACGCTCTTATCCCACGCAGCCGCGTTCGGCGGAGCCGGACTCTTCGGCCAATAATCATCTGGCCACTTGGGTGCAACGTATTTGGAATTCTGGCTGAATTCGAGAATGTCGCGTTGCGCAATGCGCAGGTGCTCGAGCAGCATCCAGCCTGAATGCGGCAGGCCGGCGGGTTTCTGCCCGCGCAGCTTCGCCGGGAAGGCGGCAACTACGTCGTCGAATCCTGCATGGGCCTGACCCCCATCAAGAAGTTCGCGAAGGTGCTTGCGTAAAGACTGATCGGAACCCATAAAGCCTCCCAGTTGCTCGCTGTAATCGTCTAGAAGCAGCCATTAGCAGCGAAGCGATCTCAGAATCACTCGCTCCCATATCACTACCACCGCACCAGCCGCGAGGCGGCGTCAGATTACAGCCCAGGGCGCAAGCCCTGGGTAGCTCGGAGAGAGACCTAGCGCCAAAGGGGCGAAAGAAATTCACCCTGTTCCCTTAGACGGCGACACAGCCGGTTCCGTCGCAGCGGCAAGCTCCTGCGGCTTCTCCCCGCGATATACGCGCCCGATTCCGCGCACCATCCGCCGCCAAGGCCACCCGCTCTCGTCATCCGCAAAGAAAATCTCTCCCACTCGATGCGACCGGTAATACCAGCGCTTCAGGATCGCAAGATGTTCCATGCGCTCCACTGTGGCCATCGGCGCCGTCGAGAAGCCGCGAATGAATTCTTCCACCCGTGACTCCATCGAGCCGGATCCAGGCGCAGGTTCAACGCTAAAGATCACCGGACCACTCATGTGTCCGGCCGAGAAGCGAAAAAAAGAAACTGAAGCTGGCACGGCACTCGGCTGGATAATCACTGCGTCGAGCCGGTCAATGCGCCGCACAATTTCGGGCAGATGCGACAAAAGAGATTTCAGCTTCTCGATCTTCGCATGCAGAGCGGCTGCTTCCTCAAACGCCAGGCCGGCTGAGGCCTGCTCGCGCTGCGCGCCGAGCTCGCGTGCAAGCGAATCTCCGCCACTCTCGAAGAACGCCTGCACCCGATCGACCTCGGCATGATAGTCGGCGTCGGTGCAACCCTTGAAGCACGGCGCCAGGCACATCTTCATCTCGGAATACACGCAGCCGGGAAACGCCGGGTCGGGATGCAAGTCGTCAACGCAACGCCGCATCTTGAAAAAATCCAACGCGTCACTGGCGAACTTTTCCGCAGCGGTGCGGGAGGGAAACGGGCCATAATAAAAGTTAGTGGGAACATGTGGGGATGGGCGTCCCCGCGAGCCTGCCCTGAGCGGAGTGTCCGATCGAGCTAAGCTTGACGTTTCGTCCTCGCCCGCTCCACAATCATCGGCGGAATTGTTTTGAAAGGGCACGGCTTCCAGCCGTGCCGGAAGCGTCGCAGAGTTGAATCGGGCTTCAGCCCCCGAGGGCTTGCTCTCTGGAGCAGCAAACCTCATTCTCCCGAGCATCGTGGTGACCGACGCCCGCGGATATTCATTCTCCAAATGCAATTTGACCAAAGGTGCCGGACGAAGCCGCAGCCGCGCAGAATAAGCCTTGGGAAAAGTTTCGCGCAGGAGCTTATAAAGCAGAAGCTGCGACTCAAAATCCGACCCGGTTGGCGTGAATTCAATCTGGCGCACGCGATCGCGCAGGTTCAGTCGCTTGCTGTGCTCCATTGGCACGCCCAACAACCGTTGCATGCGCCGACGCAGATTCGCCGTCTTGCTGACGTAAGGCTCGCCGTCGCCACGCAGTAAAAAAACCGCCGCCGCGGCCGGGAGCTCCCGGAAGAAGCTCTCACCGCAATCCTGCGAAAATGTCAGCGTGTGCGTGAGCACAGGAGTATTGTATTCGGCAGGTTTGACCCGAGTGTTCGGTATTTGCGGGTTGCTCAGCAGATTGGCACGGTTTCAGGAAGTCCGCTCAGGAAAAACCAAGGGTAGAATTTATAATGACTTCCATCTCCGAACGCTTTCCGCGCTCTGCCAAATACAATCCAGAATGGGTGGTTGCCAGCGTCAGCGGCGCAGCCAATCCCCTATGGATGAGCGAGTGGCTGGCCCAGGCACTGGATTTGCGGCCGGGCATGCGAGTTTTGGACCTGGGATGCGGGCGAGCGGCGTCGTCGATTTTCCTGCGGAAAGAATTTGGCGTGCAGGTATGGGCGACGGACCTATGGTTCAGCGCATCGGAAAATCTGCAGCGAATCCGCGATGCCGGCGTGGAAGACAGCGTGTTTCCCATCCATGCCGACGCGAGGTCGCTGCCATTTGCCGCCGAGTTCTTCGACGCCATCGTTTGCATTGATTGTTTCCCCTATTTCGGCACCGATGATCTGTATCTGAGCTACATTGCGCGATTTGTTAAGGCGGGTGGGCCATTCGGAATCGCCGGCTCCGGGCTGATCGCGGAGATCGAGGAGACCCCGCCCGATCATCTTCGGGAGTGGTGGACGCCGGACCTCTGGTCTCTGCATTCGGCGAATTGGTGGCGTCAACACTGGCACAAAGCGGGCGTCTTGAACGTGGAGGTGAGCGACGCGATGCCGGGTGGTTGGCAGGTGTGGCTGGACTGGCACCGGGTGATAGCTCCTGATAACGAAGCGGAAATCAAGGCGCTTGAGGCCGACCAGGGCAGATATTTGGGATACGTTCGCGTGGTCGGACGCCGCCGCAGTGATGTGAAACTCTCAGAAACCATTGTGTCCGTTCCGACTGAGTACAGCAAGAAGCCACTAATGTCATCACGCCCGCCGCTCCCAAAGGTGGACGGGAGAGGGATCTAACCTCAGCGCTCGCGAGGTGGTCGGGCAACGTTGCTCTGGTTTGTTTCAGGGCGCGTCTTCTGACGTGCCGATTCCAGCGCTCCCGAACCCGTGATTCCGAGCGGAGCGGGTTGATTCGCGCAGCGAACCATTCTGCGGAGCGGAGGGACGATCAAAACCCAATCGTGTGAAGGATTCAGAAATGGACATCAAAAGAATTGGTTCACAGCCTTCCGGCAAAGGACCGGCTGAGTATTTTTCCGGCACGGTGCGGGTTGATCCGCTGTTTAATCCGCCCGCTCCGGCGCTCTCACCGTGCAGGCTGCACCGTGAGAATGCCTTTCGACGTTCATCTTGGCACGGACTAACAGCAGGTCCTTCGACTCCGTACTGCTTCGCGGAGCGAAGCAGCTACTCCGCTCAGGATGACAGGGCTGAAGTGTTTCCCCCTTCGAAAGCCGCGAGGGCTGGCTGTCCTCCCGTGCTACCATCGGCCGTGGCGACCCTCTACGGTATTGTTCTTTTTTTTTATTGTCGAGAATCTTCAGTCGAGCCTCGACTTTTACGGCTCGAGGCTCGGTTTTGAAATTGTGTATTTTCGGAAATCGCGGAAGCAGATTGGCCAGCGCTGGGGAGCTTATCTGTCTTTCAGCCGCCTGCTCAAAGGCGGATTCGAAGTTGACCGCTGCGATGCGGCTGCAGTCTCTGTACCAAGCCAGTGATGCCAGATATTCTTGTGCCGCCTGAGGATGGAACCGCAGCGGCTTACTTGCCATGCAGCAGCGTGCGTCCCTTCGCCTGGACCTCTTCCCACGAAACTGTTTTCACCTTGCCGGACTGAATCTCATCCAGTCGGCGGACGACTTCGTGCTGCCACGCCGCGTCCACATCCTGATCAATCGTCGTCTCTAAACTGGAGATCAAGTTCCCAGCCAGCTCGGGGCGTTCGTTCTCAGGGAGGGCCAAGGCCTTTTGAAGCAGTTCGTGAGCTTCCTGGGTCATAGGAAAATTATATTAGGGAGTTACAAGTCGCAAGCCGCTTCCCAACTCTGTCATCCTGAGCGAAGTTGTCGCTCGCGAACCGGACGACAACGCAGTCGAAGGACCCCGCTTACCTGGACTGAGCAATGACACGTCAGGGAATTCTCACCGTGCAGGCTGCATCTTGGGAATGCCCTTACGGGCCGGTGATCACGCTGGCATTGCAGGGGTCCTTCGACTACGCTCAGGATGACAGACTTATCAATAGTCCAGTAGAACAAACCGCGAGATTCACAAAAGTATGTGGTTTGAAACTCTTCGGACACTCCCATAAACTGAACTTTCCATGCCAGACAACATCCACATCAAGCTCCCTGATGGGAGCGAGAAGGAAGTGCCTAAGGGCTCGACGGCGCTTGATGTTGCGAAGTCGATCAGTCCGCGGCTGGCGGAGGAGGCGATTGTGGCGAAGGCAAGGCCGCTGCAGTCGGGGAATGGGTCGAAGGCGGAGTTGTCGGACAAGAATGTCCGACCCACACAGACCGAAGATCAGTCGGACAAGAGTGTCCGACCCACACAAGATCAAAACCGGGCGGGTGAGGGCACCCTCCCCTACGTGGCCGGTGGAGATGGCGACCTTATCGATCTCACTCGGCCATTAGATAAAGACACCGAGCTGCGCATCCTCACGGAAAAAGATCCGGAGGCGCTGGGAGTTTACCGGCATTCGTCGGCGCATTTGCTGGCGGCGGCCGTGCTCGAGCTTTTTCCCGAGACCAAGCTCGGCCACGGCCCGGCGACTGAGAGCGGATTTTTTTACGACTTCTACCGTCCGACTCCGTTCACGCCCGAGGACCTTGAAAAAATCGAAAAGAAGATGCAGGAGCTGGTGCAGCAGAACCTGCCGTATGCGCGCGAGTTTTTGCCGCGCGATGAAGGCTTGCAGCGCTTCAAGAGCGAAGGCGACTTCATGAAGTGCCACTTCATCGAGCAGTTCACCAAGCCCGAGGAAAAGATTTCGATTTACAAAACCGGCAAATTTCTGGATTTCTGCCGCGGCCCGCACATTACTTCGACCGGCAAGATCAAGGCATTCAAGCTGCTGAGTATCGCCGGCGCCTACTGGCTGGGGGACGAGAAGAATCAGCAGCTGCAGCGCATCTACGGGACCTCGTTTTTTTCAAAAAAAGACCTCGCCAATTATCTCAACCAGATCGAAGAAGCCAAGAAGCGCGACCATCGCGTGCTCGGCAAGCAGCTCGACCTGTTTTCCATTCAGGAGCTGGCCGGCCCGGGGCTGATTTTCTGGCATCCCAAGGGCGGCATCATCCGCAAAGAAATGGAGGACTGGATGCGCGACCAGTACCTCAAGCGCGGCTATTCATTGGTGTACACGCCGCACGTGATGCGGAAGCAGCTTTGGCAAACCTCGGGGCACGAGGGTTACTACTCGCAGAACATGTTCGACACCATGGAGCTCGACGACGCCGAGTATCGCCTGAAGCCGATGAACTGCCCCGGCCACATTCTCATATATAAGGACTCGCTGAAGTCGTATCGCGACCTGCCGGTGCGGCTGGGCGAGCTGGGCACGGTGTATCGGTATGAGCGCTCGGGCGTGATGCATGGCCTGCTGCGGGTACGCGGTTTCACCCAGGACGATGCCCACATCTTCTGCACTCCCGATCAAATTGAAAAAGAGATCGCCGACTGTGTCGAATTCGCCCGCGACGTGCTGAAGGATTTCGGCTTCGGCAAATTTCAGACCGAGCTTTCCACCTGGAACCCGGATGATCGCAAGAATTTTGTGGGCAGCGAAGAGCAGTGGGACCTGGCGACCACTTCGCTCGAGAAAGTTCTCGAGCGCCTGAACATCGATTATAAGATCATCCCCGGCGAAGCCGCATTTTACGGCCCCAAAATCGACATTAAACTGGTGGACGCCATCGGCCGCCTCTGGCAGCTCTCCACCGTGCAGTTCGACTTCAACCTGCCGCAGCGATTCGATCTCGAGTACGTCGCCGAAGACGGCACCCGCAAGCAACCGCTTATGGTTCATCGCGCCTTATACGGATCGGTCGAGCGCTTCTTCGGCGTGCTCATCGAACATTATGCAGGCGCTTTTCCGGTGTGGCTCTCGCCGGTGCAGGTTGCGATCATCCCCATCGCCGAGCGTCACGTAGAGTACGCCAACAAAGTCGCTGCCCAACTGAAAGAAGCCGGCGTCCGCGTGGAAGTCGATGCCCGCAACGAAAAGATGAACGCAAAAATCCGCGAGCACGCGCTGCGAAAAGTTCCCTTCATGCTGGTGGTAGGAGACAAAGAAGCGGAAGCGGGCAAGGTGAACGTCCGGACCAGAGGGAAAGAGAAGACCGAAGACATGCAGGCGGAGGAGTTTGGGGAAAAGATCAAGAAGCTGATCGCCGATAAGAATCCGAATTAGCTATGAAGCATACCTGCTATTGGCTTCGTAACTGCGCCGTGCAACTCGGGATCACAGCGTCCCAGGAATCACGCGAAACGCAGGCCCGCTCGGACAGCCGATACACCGAAAAATCCCGCTGATCGAGAGTGAAGATTGTGTGCGAATCGCCTCACCTCAATTCATTCTTGGATACAACTCCAGCCTTCATCACAAACTTCACATTTTCCAGAATCTTTACGTCGTTAAGCGGGTCGCTTGGCAAACTGCTTGGCGTTGTCACCGTGCGGATACACACCGGCATCTGTGCCAAACGCCATTTTCGCGCCTGCGTGAAATGCTTTGCGAAAATTCTCGCGCTGCAGCCGCCCCAGCGCTTTTTCTTTCTCGATTGATTCCGGAAGCATCCCGACCTTTTCTCCCATGGACAAAATGTAGTCGTCGTCATAGATATCGAACACCAGGAACGTGCCATGCTGCTTGGCCAGGGCAATCCCTTCCTCGTCGATCAAGCTCGAGTGCTCAATGGAATCGATGCCCGCGCGGATCGCGTCTTTGATGGACTCGGTGCCGTGCGCGTGCGCGGCCACTTTGCGCCCGAGCTTGTGCGCTTCCGCCGAGATCGCCTGCATTTCCTCCAGCGTATATTGCGGCGTGCCTGGCAGGTCGCCCTTGCTCAGCACCCCACCCGAGGCGCAAATTTTGATGACATCCGCTCCATACTTGATCACTTGCCGGACTTTTTCCCGCACCGCCCAGGGCCCGTTGGCCACTCCTTCTGACGTGTAGTGATATTCATACGGCAGCAGGTTGTTGTCGCAATGTCCTCCGGAAATTCCCAGCGCCGGCCCGGAGACCAGCATCCGTGGACCAACTATTTCCCCGGCATTGATGCCGTCTCGCACCGCCACATCGCTGAATCCCATCGCCCCGACATTGCGCACCGTGGTAAAACCAGCCAACAGGGTCAACCGGGCGTTCTTTACGCCGGTCACGGTGGCGCGCGGAACCGATACGCCCAGTCCCTTGTATCCCGAATTTGCCGGATCATGGGTGAGGTGGGTATGCACATCGATGAGTCCCGGAAGACAGGTGGATCCCGACAGGTCCACGGGTGACACCCCCCTTGGCAGGGTCGTGGAAGAAAACGTCGCCACCGAAGTAATGATCCCCGCGCCGTCGGACACCACCAACTGGTCGCTCAGCAATCGTCCGGCGCGCACGTCGAGAAGTTTGCCGCAGCGCACCGCGCCCGCAGCTGCCTGTGCGCTTGATACCGCGAACACCGCCACAAACACCGCTACCACCCAGCCGAAATGTGCCTTCATTCTTCTGCTCCGAAGGATATTTGGGAGTTCTGGCCGGCGGGGAAGGCCCGCCCGACCAAGCAGTATAGCGCCCGGTCTGCACCTGAGGTGACACTCTGATCTAACGCGCCAACCGCAGTTCCTGCTTTCCTTCATGAAGACTCAAAGCCTTGCCATTCCACAACAGTTCGCCAGAGAGGCCGGACGGCAAGGTAATGACTGCCTTGACCGCAGAATCCTCAACGGTGTATTCCGCTTCTATGTTTCCTTTCGGACTGGGGACGGCCGCCGCAACATGTTTCAGCGAACCCAAATGTGGTGCAACGGTGACTGTGATGAACCCAGGGGTTCTCGGCCGAACGCCGGCCACAATGGTCAGGAAGTCATAGTTAGGATGTGCGCTCCAGGCATGAGAGTCGGAGCGAGTTGGCTCCGGCTGCTCCGCCCAGGTGCTTAACCCCAGCGACACCATCTGCCGCCAGGGGCCGAGCAGTTGCAAATATTGGTCGCCCATTCCTGCATGGTCAAGCGCGCGCGCCAAATAGAACCGGAAATAATAAGTGGCTTTGGTCAAGGGGGGCACGGGCCCGGTAGCGGCGTATCCAGCGTCGCTCACCGAAAGAATTGTCGTAAGCACGTCCTTTTGCCGGGGGCGGGGAATCACGTCGAGCCAGACACCGAGAATGTTCGTGTGCTGGCTGAAATGTTGTTGCGCGGGCGTATCCGCCAGCAATCCGTACTGCTGGCTCCAGCAGAGCTTGTAGACCGCCCCTGAAGCGCGTTCCGCGGCGCTGCGGTAGAGCGCGGCGCGTGTCTTATCCCCCAGCGCGGATTCCATCTCTGCTGCGTAACCCAGGGCTTCGACCAATTGCAGGGTAATTGGGGCCGAACCGCCATTGTCATCCTGCGGGGGATCGCCGAAAGCAAAATCCGCGCCCCAATCCAGGAACGGCCACCAGGGAATATTCATCAGCAGGCCATCGGGCCGCTGGCGCTGCAGAAACCAGTCCAGAACCGAGCGCGTGCCGGAAAGCTGTTCGCGCGCGAAATCAGGATCAGAACGGTACATCCAGAAATCGTGCACCATGCCGACCCACAGCAGCGAGAAAGTCGGAATAATTTGCCTCACCGACGAGGGATAGCGGCTGCGAGTAATCCCATCGGGAATGCGGGAATCATTGAAGGCTTGAATAGCCTGGCGCGGCAGCCGGTCATCGCCGCCCACGGTATAGGAAATCAGAGCCTGAATACGAGTGTCGCCGACGTACTGCATTCGCTCATAGTAAGGGGTATCCATGTAAGTGTCGTGCGCGTCCAGCCGGGCGGTAAGCCAACCGATATCCCAAATCGGCTTCAGCGAATCATCGTCGGAGGTGAACCGGCCGCGCTCTTCAAACGGATATGCGGTGAACCATGTCCGGAGTCTCTTCACTTCCAGGGGTTGATCGGTAGTCTCAATATCGAGTTGCAAATAACGCCAGGTTTTCCAGCCCAGCGGCATGAATGTGCGGTGATTACGGCCATCGGGGAGGAACTCGTCAAAAATGCCTTCGATATTCTTGCCCGTAATTTCGTTCCGGTTGCCCTTTTCGCCCTTGTCGTCGAACAATGCTTCGGCGTAAGTGAGGCGAATGGTGGCTCCTCGGCCGCCACCGACGGTCAGCTCGGGATACGCGGTCGTCAGATGTGAATTGTCGATGAGTACGGTGGCCTTCGAATGCGCGGGCACGGTGAATGCGTGGTCTGGAAAGCCAGCAGGGGTCCCGATGCCTGTTGTTCTGACGACGTGCCCGGCAGAGGTCAATTCCCTTTGCATCGCTGGCAGCGGATCTGGCATGAGTTGCCAGTTGTCGTTCTGCAGCACCGCGCCAAACGGAGTGGCGTACCCGATCGCCAGCGCCTTTTTCCAGCGCCCGCCGCCGCTGGAGCCGACGGCGCTCCAGTCCCAATTGAATACTGTTCCGTCGATGCGCTCCGCAGGTTCGGCAACGTAGTATTTATTTCGGACCGTCTCCGGTGTGGACAATACCTCGACGCCCTTCTCTTCTTCCACGTCCCAGGTTGGGTCAGTATCCACGATGCGCTCGGCTTCGCTGGCCCCGTGAAGCACAAAACCGGTACGGTCGCTGATCTGGGCCAGTGGGGTCAGCACGCCGAAATTCCAGACCGCGGCGGCCAGTACATTGCTCCCCAGACGCAACAGCGGCGCGAGGTCGTAGGTCTCATAGCGCCAATGACCCAAATCGCTCCGAGCGGGGCCGAAGCCTACCCACTGCTGATTCACATAAAGCATGAATTGATTGTCGGCGCTCACATTCACCATAAAATGCGCCGGCGGTCGCGCGAGCTCAATGACCTTGCGGAAGTGGAGCACAACCGGGTCACGTTGTGGCGAATCCGGAGAGGTGATCCACTGCGCGCTCCACATTTGCTTTTGAATCTCAGGAGGAAGTTGCGCCCGGGCAATTACAGGATTGATCGAGCCCAATAGCGTAACCAGGAGCAGCAAAGCTGAGCTTCGAATTCGCATCAGATTCTCCTTCCTCCTTCTAAACGACAATCGCCAGAATAATCCTCGCGATTACATCTCCACCCATCGCCTGACATTGACCGCAGACATGGCTCTAACAACCTCGTGCGGAGCAGCCTCAGAGTCAGCCGGGAATACGATATGCTAGGCTGACTTTTTTCGCTAACTAGGGTCTTGGAGCGTTTAGCACGCATGTCTCAACCACCCCTCTCTCCGGTCACGCACGTTTCTGACACCGCGCGCTGGGTGGCTATGTATCGCGCCATGGAGTCCGACCGGGCCGACGCATGGTTCCGCGATCCGCATGCGCGAAGGTTGGCGGGCGCGGAGGGCGAGGCGATTCTGCGCAGTATCCCGAAAGCCCGAGACATGGCTTGGCCGATGATCGTCCGCACCCAGGTCATGGACGAGTTGATCCTGCGCGTTATTAATCAAGACGGCATTGATACGGTGTTGAATCTTGCCGCTGGACTCGACGCCCGCCCCTACCGGCTGCCGCTGCCGGCAGCGCTGCGCTGGATTGAAGTGGATTTCCCCGATGTCCTCGCCTACAAACAGTCAAAATTGGCAGACGAGCGGCCGCGTTGCGTACTGGAATACGCCGACACGGACCTGACGGATGAGAACGCGCGCCGCGCCCTGTTCAACAGAATTGACGCATCCGCCAAGAAGACGTTCGTTATCGCCGAAGGACTGATCGCCTACCTACAGCGCGAGCAGGTGGCGGGTCTGGCCACAGATTTGAGCGCGCAACCGTCATTTCGATGGTGGCTCCTCGACTTAGCCTCGCCGGAGCTGCTTAAGCGGCTGAATCGCACCTGGGGAAAGGCGCTGCAGAGAGCGCCGCTGATTTTTGGGCCCGCCGAGGGAACCAAATTCTTCGCGCCCTACGGCTGGCGCGAAGTGGAGTTCCGATCGATGTTTGAGGAATCCCTACGGTTAAAGCGCACCATGAAGTTTGCGGGTTTCTTCCAGCTTCTCGGGCGCCTGGCGCCCAGGAAGATGCGGGTACGCCTTCGGCGCATGTCGGGAGTGGTGCTGCTGGGGAAATCGTAGGACGGCTTTTGCGATCCACCAAAAAGCCCGGTTGCGCAAGGCTTTTCACATTCCGCACTGAATGCTGTTCGTCGCTTTAAGCATGGCGATTTTTCCCTATCCATGCGACAATTTTCCGCTACTCAGGAGGGACCTATGAAACGCACTCCGCTGGCCGCGCTGGTTTGTCTTGCGCTGTTCGCTCTTGCCCCGATTGCCCAAGCCAAAAAATCCGCCGAAAAGGCTTCCACCGGCCCCGACAAAGGCTACTTGCAGAAGATCTGGGACGGATGGGCGACACTCGACACCGCTAATGTTATCCAGTTCTACGCATCCGGTCCGCACACGTTCTTCGACATCGCCCCGCTCAAATATTCCAGCTGGGATGAATACCAGACAGGGGTTAAACAGGTGGTAGCCGACTACAAGAGCGCGAAGTTCACAGTGAACGATGACGCCCAGATGCACCCCGCGGGAAATTACGTCTGGGGCACAGCCACGGTGAAAGAAGAAATGACTCGCAAGAACGGCAAAGTCGAGATGGGCAATTTCCGCTGGACCTTCGTGCTTGAGAAACAAGACGGCAAATGGCTGGTCGTGCATGAGCACGTGTCGATGCCGATCCAGTAGGACTGGCGTTGAGGGGCCCCGGCCTTAGGTTTTGCTAGTGAAAGCTGTTTATGATCTTACAAAAAAGTATGCAGTCAGCCCTGCTCCTACGGTGATCACAAACCGCCTGATCCAGGAGTGAGGAAGACGCAGGGAGTAGCGGGCCCCATAATAACCGCCCACAGCGGCGCCGCAAATCATAACCAGCGCCTGCGGCCAGTACACCGCGTGCTTCAGCACAAATACAATCACCGCCACCCCGTTAGTGGCACTGCTCAGGACGATCTTGAGCGCATTCATCTCATGGATGTCCGCCATGCCAAACGCTGTGAGCATGGACAGAATGACGAATCCCATGCCTCCGCCGAAATAGCCACCATAGATTCCAATGCCCAACTGCAGGCATGTGGCCGCGATCACCGACGCGGCGCTTTCGCCGGCCATCCGGCTTTCATTTCTTCTCGTCAGCTTCGGACCGAAGATGAACAGCAGAGTTGCCGCCAGCATCAGCCAAGGCAGAATTCTCAGGAAAGTGTGGGCTGGAGTGCGCAACAACAGCAGTGCGCCAATGACTCCACCGAGAAGTGACGCGCTGACCAGAGAAACCAGCACCGTGCGGCGCACTCGCAAGTGCCGCCGAAACGCGCCGCCGCTGAACATGAGTCCTGTCCACAGCGCCACCGTATTGGTTGCGTTCGCGGGCACGGCCGGGACCCCGCTGAACAACAGTGTGGGAAATGCAACGAAGCTGCCGCCACCGGCGACGGCATTGATCGCGCCGCCGAGCAATCCTGCCACAAACAGCAGAACAGCAGTTTCAACGCTGAAGTGAGGGAAATTCAATTATTTAGAGATGAGCGCAGCTCTTTCGGCGGCTCACAATTGTGCAAGTTTAGGCAGTGCCGGGCTTTGTTGCGCCGGCGCCGTGTAAGATAAAACGCTCTTCATCCGCTTCTGAAAAGTGAGGGCCCGTCTGGGTCGGGGGAAATGCTTTCATGGCCTGCTTCTTCGTCTTCTTCTTTGTCTCGGGATTCTGCAGCATTTTGTACGAACTGGTGTGGCTGCGTCTGTCGATGGCGGGATTCGGAGTAACCAGCGCGCTGGTGTCGATCGTGCTCTCCATGTTTATGGGGGGCCTGGGATTGGGTTCCTGGGCGGGAGGCCGGCTTCTTCGCGGGCAGAGTTCGGGGGGCCGCGTTTCCGCCTTGCGCCTCTACGCGCTGGCCGAACTCTTGATCGGGCTTTCCGCGCTGCTGGTGCCGCACCAACTGGCTTTGGGCCGCAGACTCCTGCAGCATCTCGACCTGTCTTCCTCCTTCAACTATTATCTCGCCTCTGCGGCCTGGCTGGCGCTGACGCTTGTTCCATGGTGTGCCTTCATGGGAGCGACCCTACCCATCGGCATGCAGGCCATCCGTCAGGGTTTCTCACAGCAGTCATTGCGCGCCTTCAGCTATCTATATCTCGCAAATGTATTGGGCGCGGTTGCCGGAGCCACGTTGCCGTTGCTCCTGATTGAGGCTTGCGGCTTTCACGGAACTCTTCGGGTTGGCGCGATGCTGAACGGACTGCTGGCCATATCGGCAATGCTGCTGGCACTCCGGCGCCCGGTGGCACAGACTGCGATGGCACCTGAAGTTGCACGGCAAAAGACTAGTCCCTCGCTGGCCTCTACTGTCGCTGAGTTCGCGCCGCGATCCACGGCCGGCAACAACTTGCTGCTGCTTCTCTTCACCACCGGACTGACCAGCATGGGAATGGAAGTGGTATGGATCAGGGAGTTCACGCCATATCTAAATACGGTGGTTTATGCGTTTGCGTCAATTCTGGGCCTGTATTTGCTTTCGACTTTTCTGGGATCGCGATTCTACCGGCGCTGGAGCCTGCATCACGCACAGGAAGACCGCGCGGTGTGGATCCTGCTCGGGTTCCTGGCTCTTTTGCCCCTGGTGACCGCTAACCCGAACATTCACTTGTCGAACCTGTTAAGACTGGCATTGGGCATTGTTCCCTTTTCCGGGGTTCTGGGCTTTGTGACGCCCATGCTGGTTGACCGCTGGTCGGGTGGCGATCCCGCCAGAGCCGGCAGCGCTTACGCCGTGAATGTGGCCGGTTGCATTCTGGGCCCGCTACTCGCCGGGTTTGTGCTGTTGCCTTTGTTGAGTGAACGTTGGGTCTTATTTGTTCTGGCCCTGCCGTGGTTGGCGATGGGTCTGAGTCCGGGCCGGTCATCGAACCCCGGGAATCCGCCCCACCTGGGCTGGCGGCGTGGCTTCACTGTGGTTGTTGGGCTGCTGACGTTGGTGATGCTCCTCACCAGCAGGGACTATGAGTCCCGGTTCGCAGAACATAAAGTTATGCGCGATCACACCGCAACCGTAATCGCCACCGGCCAGGGAATGGAGAGGCGGCTTTTTGTGAATGGAATAGGAATCACGGCACTGGCGCCTGTGACCAAAATGATGGCCCATCTGCCATTGGCATTTCTCGATCATCGGCCCCGGAACGCCCTGGTGGTATGCTTCGGCATGGGCACCAGCTTCCGTTCGCTGCTGTCATGGAACATTCCCACAACTGCAGTCGAACTGGTCCCCAGCGTGCCGCGTCTGTTCTGGTATTTCCATGCGGATGCGCCGCAATTGCTACGTTCGCCTCTCTCCCATGTGGTGATAGACGATGGCCGCCGCTATCTGGAGAGAACGCAAGAGCGATACGACGTCATTACCATTGATCCTCCGCCCCCGGTGGAGGCCGCGGGATCCAGTTTGCTTTATTCGCAGGAGTTCTATGCAACCGTTAGAGAGCGGCTGCTAACCGGCGGAATTCTGCAACAATGGCTGCCGCGAGGGGACGCAGTTGACCACGCTGCCGTGGCACGGGCTCTCCAACAGTCGTTCCCATACGTTCACGTGTTTTATGTCAATCCGGAAACCCGCTGGGGAACTCACTTCATTGCCAGCATGCAGCCGATTCGCAACTGGACGGCAAAGGAGTTGGCCCAACACATGCCGCAATCGGCGGCCGCAGACCTGCTGGAATGGGGTCCGCAAAAGGATGCAGAGCGCCAGTTCGGCGCCCTGCTCAAGAACGAAACTTCCATTGATCAGATGATCGCGGAAGCATCGGCTACTCCCGCTTTACAGGATGACATGCCGGTTAATGAATACTATCTGATCCGGCGCAGGATCCTGCCTGCGTTGAAAAGCTACTTCTGAACCGAAAATCGACCCCCGTAGCGGTTGCAACCACCTACTCACGTCTGACTACGCGCCGTAAGTTCCGGTCCCAGCTTCCCGCTCCGAGAATTTGTCACGAACTCTGTCGCCGAACTCCTGCACTTTGTTCGAAATGGTACTGCGGGTCTCTTCGCCGCTGGCTGGGGCAAGCAACATGCCCACGCCCAAACCCACGCCAACACCGACCAGCAGTGCCGCTACTGTGCTCACGCCGTGGTGGTCTTCGCCGCGAATTGCATCACTCGCCCGGCTGGCCCGTCGCGCTGCTTCGCTGTAAGTGTCACGGGCACGGTCACTTGCGTCGTCAAACCCCGCGCTGAGCCGTTCTTTGAGAGAATCGAGCAAGTACACGCCACTCCCGAGCAGCACGTTCCATAAAATGTTTTCCTTACGTAGTTTCATCGAATCCTCCGCCGTCAGGTATTGTGCAGATATGGAGATGCGAAAAGCACGGTATGCGGTTGGAAAAGGTTTTCAACAGCAAAGGAAGCAGTTACTCAGCTGCTAGGACACCAATCCAATCCGGTGAAGTACGTCTTGGAAGCGCGGGTCGCTGCGCAGCGAATCGTAGCCGGGAGAAACTCTCAGCGTTGTTAGTTCATGGGAGTGTTCCGCGTAAGCTTTCTCAATCCAAGCCATAGCCTGGTTCTTGTCTCCCATACCAAGATAAGCCATAGCGACAATCAGGGGATCGAGCGGATGGGTTCCATTCAGCAGGAGCAGTTCGTGAAGCGCCTGCTGTGCCTGTACCATCTGGCCCGCCCGGCCATAAATATATGCACGCCAGGACCAACATGATGAAGCCAGAGTCATGGGTCGAAACTTTTCGTTATACGCCAGGGCCTCGGCAAACATCCCCTTTTCCACGTAGGCGCCCAAGATGAGCTGCGCCCGCAGAAAATCAGGATCCATTTCCAGTACAGAACGCCACTTTTCAACCGCGCGATCATACTGCCGTGAGAAGTACAGAATTGCGCCGTTATCGGCGGCAATGATCAGCGAAAGCGGATCGAGCTGACGTGCTCGCTCGCTCTCCTGAAGCGCCTCATCGAAACGGCCACGCCACATCAGGTGCTCAGCGTACCAGTGATGGGCTGTTGCGTAATTGGGGTTTAATTCGATCGCCCGGCGAAATTGTCTCTCAGCAGTTTGCCAATCCCAATCGTAATTCTGAACGATCAAGGCGAGCGCTGCAATGAGCTTCAGCCAAACCATCATCGATCTGCAGAGCTCGAACTGCGGCCGCGCGCGCCTTTGGCATGAACTCGGTTTGTGGGTGACCGCTGTAGCCACCCATCAGTGCGTAGCAGTCCGCCAGACCAGCATAGGCGCGGGCATAGTTTGGATCTTTGGCCGCAGCTTGCTCAAAATTCCAATCGCTTTCCTTAAGGTGGCGGCTGTCCTCTTGTTGAAGAAGAACTGCCCTTTTAGGTAAAGGTCATAAGCTTCGTAGTTCCGGGGCGACAAAGCGGGCTGGGTGGCGACGGACTTGTCGCCGGCAAGCGTGAGCTGTATTTCGTCCGCGATCTCGTGCCCAATCTCGCCCTGCAGAACAAATAGGCCATTAAGCTCGCGATCATATTCCCGTGCCCAAACGTGCGTCTGGTCCTTGGTTTGGATGAGTTGGGCCGTGATTCGTATTTTGCCTGAATCGCGGCGGACGCTGCCCTCGAGTACGTATTGCACTCCCAGTTCGTGGCCAATCTGGTCCAGCGGAGGCTGGCCACCCTTGTAATGCATCACCGAAGTGCGCGCGATGATACCGAGATGTTGCGGACTGATATTCCCTAACTGGGTAATCATTTCTTCGGTCATGCCATCGCTGAAATATTCCTGGGCCGGATCTCCGGTCAGATTCTGGAAGGGAAGGACGGCGAGCATGATGCGCGCGGGAACGGCCGGCGATTCCTTTCGCGGACCAGACCAGCGCACGTAAGCAGCGGTTGCGGCCATCAGGACAAGGCCCAGGGCAAAAACCAGGGACATACGCCGCCACGACCGATTGACTTCCTCCGCCTTTGACGAGGGTCGGATCAGAACCGCCCCTGGTTTCGGGGCGGGGCCTTCGGCCTCTACCGCCGTGGGTTCATCCTCCGGTACCTGTTTCACCTCAGCGGCAAATCGATAGCCCCGCCCTGGCACGGTCAGGATGTAGCGCTGCTCCGCATTTTCCCCGAGTGCCTTGCGCAGCATGAAAACGGTCTGAGTCAGATTCGACTCTTCCACGAAACTGTCAGGCCAGACTGCCTGCATCAGTTCGTCTTTGCTCAGGGTTTTTCCGCCGCTTTGTACCACCGCCAGCAGCACTTCAAACGCCTTTGGGCTGAGCGCAACCAGTTGCCCTCCCCGCCGCAGTACCCGGCTTTGGGATTCGAGGCGAAATTGGCCGAACCGGTACAAACTGCTGATCAGGCTGGGCATAGCCCCACCTTGAAAACATTGAGAAAAATTGAGCGCTGGTTTTAGGACAACCGTATGGCATACAAGCTAACTTTCGTTCCCGGGGGGGCAGGAACTTAGGATTGGCGGCCATTCTACCACTCCGCTGTTGCTCAACCGGATGAATTTTCGCAACTGGATTCTGGCTTTCAAGGCTTCTCTTTGGGAGTGCTTTGGGAGTACAATCCTCGCTGTCCGGCGGACAACAAACATGTATCCGCTTTATTTTCATGAGGTTACTGGCATGAGCTCAAAAATGTGGTGGGCGGTTTCCTTTATATTCATTTTGTCGGGTACAGCCTCCGCACAATTAACCGATCGCACGCAAGCGCCGAACAACGCCAATGCGGGTATTGCCAAATCGCTGCAGGACGAGACCGGCGCGGGGCGGGGCGACGTGATGACGCCCGGCTCGTCCGTATTCATCATCGATCGTGATCCCTTCCGTTCGATTCGCCGCGGCCGGCAGCTTTTTCAGCGGAAGTTTACGCGTTTCCAGGGACAAGGCGCCAATGATGGTGATGGCGCTGGCGATCTCAATACCAACGGCGCCCTCGGTGCTGGACTCACCGACAGTTGCGCGCTTTGTCATGGCCGGCCGCGAGGCTCTGGGGGGGTGGGAGGAAATGTCGCCACCCGCCCCGATAGCCGTGATGCTCCGCACCTGTTCGGGCTCGGCCTCAAAGAAATGCTCGCCGACGAAATCACCGCGGACCTGCGCAACATTCGGCAGGCGGGGGTTGTGGCTGCGGTGAAGAGCGGACGTTCCATCACCCTTCCACTCGTCAGCAAGGGAGTGAATTACGGCGCAATTACAGCCAGTCCTTCTGGCTCGCTCGACACATCTCAGGTGCAAGGTGTCGATCCTGATCTGCGTGTGAAGCCGTTTTTCGCCGAGGGCAGCACCATCTCAATGCGGGAATTTATCGTTGGGGCGTTGCACAAAGAGATGGGACTTGAGGTCAACGATCCCGATCTGGCCAAAGCAAGCACTGGCGGCAGGGTCGTTTCACTCCCGCGGGCATGGTGCTAGATGGAAGCCAGGATGTAATCAGCGGTTCGCCCGCTCCGGATGCGCAAACCGGGCTGTATGAGATAGACCCTGCGATCGTGGACCATTTGGAGTTTTACCTGCTGAACTACTTTAAGCCGGCGGTTGGCAAGCAGGATGCGATTACGGCGCTCGGCCGCTCGGTGTTCGACCGGATTGGCTGCAGTTCATGCCATATGGCGGATTTGTTGATTAATCATGACCGCCGCGTGGCCGATTTGGAAACTGTTTACGACCCTGTTCGCGGAAATCTGAATAGCTTGTTTGCAAACGCAAATGCGCTCATCAGCGCTCTGGACGATGGCAGCGGGAACCCACCCCTGAAAAAGCCGCTGCAGAATCCATTCTTGGTGAAGAGCATCTTCACCGACTTCAAACGGCACGACATGGGCCCAGGTTTCTACGAGCGCAACTACGACGGCACTCTGCAAAAGGTTTTTCTGACTCGGCCCCTGTGGGGAGTTGGTTCGACTGGACCCTATGGACATGACGGCCGCAGCATGACGCTGGACGACGTGATCCTGCGCCACGGCGGAGAGTAACAGGCGTCGCGCGACGCCTATGCGAAACTTCGCGGCCCCGAGTCGGATGCAGTGCAGAAATTCCTGAACTCGTTAATGCTGTTTCCGCCGGACGATACGGCGTCAACGCTTGATCCAGGTAACCGATCAACTCCTAACTACCCGCAATTCGGGCACGGCAGCATCAAGTTGACGGTATTGTTCAACGATCCCTGCGATGCGGAGTAGAGACCTCGGTATTGAGAGTGGGAAAAGAAAGCGGCAAGCGTCGATGAAATGGCGACGCCGCTGATTTTTTCTCTCCTACTGAATCAGCCCGCCATTCGGCTCCTCTTCCGGCGGGATCACCACCGCTGCCGCCACTCTGTCGCCCGGCTCCATGTGCAGCAGGCGGACGCCCTGAGCGGAGCGGCCGGATTCGCGGATGGTTTTGGACTCGATGCGGATGATCTTGCCGTACTGGCTGATCAGCATCACTTCGGATTTTTCCGAAACTTGCGAGATGCCGGTGACTTTACCGTTGCGCTCGGTGGTCTTCACATT
Source organism: Terriglobales bacterium (assembly GCA_038254805.1). GTDB lineage: Bacteria > Acidobacteriota > Terriglobia > Terriglobales > Acidobacteriaceae > Gp1-AA145. Next base: position 5,314 of record JBBSFW010000039.1, on the reverse strand, counting down.
GATCACGCCTGAGCCGCCGCGGCCCTGCAGGCGATACTCGTCGGCAGGCGTGCGCTTCCCGTAGCCGTTTTCGGTGACGGAAAGAATCAGCGATCCTTTCACCGGAATAGTCGCGTCAGTGGCCGTGGCTTCCGGAACTCCGGCTTCGGCTTTGGCCTTCTCGATTTCGGCTTCGGCCTTCTTGGGATCTTTCGGCGTGGTCGCCATGCCGACGATGTAATCCGCTTTGCCGAGGTTCATGCCGCGCACCCCGTATGCCGGACGGCCCATGGAGCGCACGCCGGCCTCGTCGAAGCGGATCGCCTGGCCATCATGCGACGCCAGAAAGATGATCTGATTGCCATCCGTCAGGGTGGTGCCGACGAGTTCGTCGTTCTGCTCGATTCCGATGGCGATGATGCCTCGCGACATGACGTTGGAAAAATCCTTCAACTCGGTTTTTTTCACCGTTCCATTGCGGGTGGCGAAGAAGATGTATCTGCCTTCTTCTTCCAGGTTGCGCACCGCGAGCATAGTCCGCACGGTCTCGCCCGGCTGGAGCGTGACCAGGTTGCCAACATGCTTGCCCTTGCCGGCCGCACCTACGTCGGGAATCTCATACACCTTCAGCCAGTACACGCGCCCGGTGTTGGTGAAAATCAAAATGTAGGCATGGGTCGAGGCGATAAATAGATGCTCGACAAAATCCTCGTCGCGCGTCTTCATGCCGGTGCGGCCCTGGCCTCCACGCCGCTGCTGGCGGTAAGTGGAGATCGGCGTTCGCTTCAGGTATCCGCTGTGGCTCACGGTGACCGCGACTTGTTCGTCGGCAATCAGGTCCTCCAGCTTGATCTCCGCGGCTTCGTCTTCTATAAGCGTGCGCCGCTCGTCGCCGTAGAGCTTTTTTATTTCTTCCAGCTCCGTGACGATTACTTTGCGCAGCTTCTTCTCCGAACCAAGAATTGACTGGTATTCGGCGATGTGCTCGCGCGTGGCTCCAAGCTCTTTGTTGATTTCGTCAATCGAAAGCCGGGTCAGGCGATGCAGTTGCAGCTCGAGGATCGCTTCTGCCTGTATTGCCGTAAAGGGCTTCTCGGGATCGAGCTTAGGGGCCCGCCCGGTGGTGTTGATCTCAATCTTCTTGCCACCGAAATAGGTGACCAGATTTTCGCGGGCATCGGCGCGATTGGCGCTGCCGCGAATAATAGTAATGACGTTGTCAAGATGATCGAGCGCGGTCAGATACCCTTCCAGCACGTGTTCACGGTCTTGCGCTTTTTGCAGCAAGTACGCGGTGCGGCGGCGGACAACCTCCACGCGGTGGTCAATAAAGTGCCGGATGGCCTGGATCAGGCCCATTTCCTTGGGCTGGCCATTCACCACCGCCAGGAAGATCATGCTGAAACCTTCCTGCATCGAGGTGTGCTTGAAGAGCTGGTTCAGAATGATCTGAGGCTCGGCGCCGCGCTTCAGTTCGATCACAATGCGCATGCCGTCGCGATCGCTCTCATCGCGAATGTCAGAGATGTCCTCGATAATCTTGTCGTTGACCAGCTGCGCGATTCGTTCCACCAGCCGCGCCTTGTTTACCTGGTAAGGAATCTCGGTGACAATGATGGCTTCACGGTCTTTGTTGAGAGTTTCGATCGCAGCCTTGGCGCGCATCATGAAGCGGCCGCGCCCGGCTTTGTAGGCGTCGAGGATTCCACTCTTGCCGTGAATGATGGCGGCGGTGGGGAAATCCGGCCCTTTGACAATCTTCAAAATTTCCGGCAGCGTTGTCGCGGGATTGTTCACCAGGGTGATGGTTGCGTCCACAATCTCGGTCAGGTTGTGCGGCGGGATCTTGGTCGCCATGCCCACAGCAATCCCGTCTGAGCCGTTTACCAGCAGGTTGGGGATGCGCGTCGGAAGAACGTCGGGCTCAATTTCGTTGCCGTCATAGTTGGGGCGAAAGTCAACCGTATCCTTGTCCAGGTCTTCCAGGAGTGCGGAAGCCACTCGCGTGAGCTTCGCTTCGGTATAACGATCGGCCGCCGGCGGATCGCCATCCACCGAGCCGAAGTTGCCCTGGCCATCCACTAACGGGTAACGCATCGCGAATGGCTGCGCCAGCCGTACCAGTGCGTCGTACACGGCAAGATTGCCGTGCGGATGGTACTTGCCCATGACTTCGCCGACGATGCGGGCGCACTTGCGGGTGGAGCGGTTGGGCTGGAGGCCCATCTGCTGCATGGTGTAGAGAATGCGGCGGTGGACCGGCTTCAGTCCGTCGCGCACATCGGGTAGCGCCCGGCCAATGATCACGGACATCGAATAGTCGAGATACGACCGCCGCATCTCCTCTTCAATGTTTACTGGCTGGATGTTGGCCGCACCCGGGCCGCCATCGCCCGGTGGAGGGGTCAAAGGAAGTTGGGGGTTCTGATCGTCAGCCATAGAAGCTCGTGGAGCTTTCGCCCTGAGTTCACGTGCGTCCCGCCCGGTTTATAACCGCCGCGCGAGAGAGTTAACTCTTCTTATTTCAATATCTTACATCGGCACTGGATTGTAAGGATTATACCACGCCCAGCTTCATCCGCCGCTAGAGGAAGCTGAGAAAGCACCTCCCTCGCCATTTCCCGGCTGCCCGCGTCAATCTCCATGCAAGCCGGCGACCTCGGTTGCCAGGCGGCACAATCGACACACCGAATTCCGTACACGAGGAAAAAGAGGAAACTTGGATTGCTGTTCGTTTTGTTTTCGAGAATCGGCTACGGCCGTATCACCACTTCATCCGGCCCCGATGGCAGGTCGAATCTCACGCCCCGCTGGTGGTTTTGTTGAAGAGTGGCGGGCACGTCCAGGTCGGCGATCTCAATCTGCCGCGTCCATGAGCCCTCGGTCCAATAATCGGCCTTGGTGTAGATCACTCTGCCGATAATCGAGTAGCTGCTGACTTCTTGAGTGCGCCCATCGCGGTAAACCAGCACGGCCGGCGGCGTTTCCTTTTGCGGCGCCGATCGTGGCCCGTGGCCCGCACTAGCCGCAATTTGTGAAGGTTGATCGAAAGTTGTCACCTTGACCCACCGCCCTCCCCGCAGCTCCAGCAGAAGAGGATCCGGCAACGGCTCATTTTTGACTGGCGTGGCCGGTACCGGCTGACTCTCGAACTGCGGCCCCCGATAAGGCTGCTCATAAGGCTCGTTAGGCTCGTTGTAGTCCGAATAAAAGTAAGGCGATCCATAAAAGAACGGCGCAAAGGAACGATGCCGGCGCATTCCTTCCCCAACCCCAGAGAACATGCGCTTGGGAGCGGGAGAACCGCTGATGCCGAAAGACGTGTGCCGCGAAGAATGGCCGGATCCGGAAAGGCTGATTTGGGCGACAAGGCCCGGGACGCATAGCGCAACCAGAACCGCCAGTGCAAAAAACCTGGACATATTGCGCCGCCTCGACATGCCTTACCTTCCCACCTGGCTCGAGGGAAGTTCGAAGCCCACTCCGCGGCTGTCATTCTGCTTCACCGTCGCGACCAGATCAAGCTCGGACAATGCTACTTTCCGGGCTCGGCCGTCATTGAGTTCGTAAAGCGTCGGTCCGACAATGGCGTAGTTTGAAATTTCTTGCTGGTGACCGTCTTTAAATATCAGCACTGTCGATGGCTGCTCGGTTACTTCCGGCGGTGACATTTCGGAGCGGGAACTGACCCGGTAATCTTCTTCTTCGGGTTTAAGTTCGGGCCCTTCGCGTCGAGGCTCAGGCCGTGCATACTCGCGCATCCCCGGCCCCCGCCGATCAAAAATTGTGGGGCCGCCGCGATAGTCTTCCTCTTCCATGGAATCATCTGGGCCGGGCTCCATCACGTAGACCGGGTATGCGTATGGCGCATACCCGACACTGCCGTAAAAGGGGCTAACAAAGACCGCGTTTCGATGGCGATGCCCGAATCCAATTGTTCCCGGGCGTACCTGAAACGAAGTTGTGCCAAAATTCAGCGAAGTCACGCTCGGTGGCGATCCGTGAAACCCCGGACTGCCGCCAAAGCCGAAAGAGGTTACACTGGGCGGGATCCCGTGAATACTGGGCCCAATTTCATTCGTGCTGAATCGTGTCTGGGCGGCGGCGGAAACAACCATCACAGCGAAAGCAAGGCCCACCCCAAGCGCTGAGAAAACTACCCGTCGGAAGACTGGCATTCCCGCCTCCTCTTTTACTCTACTTAGAACCTCCGCCGCGTCGGCAGGTTGCGAAGATTCTTCAACTCAGTACAGTTTACGCCTTCGGTCAGCGGGCAATCTGCGCCAATCCCATCAAGTTCCAGAGGGCATTTGCGGATAAAACTGCAATGAGGACAGTCCAAACTTGCGCCAACGCCTTTGTTTCCAGCAGATCAGCGGCAATTCCAGCTACAAAGACAACTAGAAAAACGACCCCGGCAAGCGTGAACACGGATTCAGGCTCGTGCGGTGCAAGCACTCGCAGACCCAGGAAAAGCACCGTCATGCTGAGCGGAGCTGTATTACCGAAATAGCGGCTTCTTCGCCATATGGCAAAAGTGATCAATGCCTCCGGCGCCAGTAGAGCCAGAGCAGGTCCGCTGGCGGCGATTTCTCTCGCAACCTGCAAATAGGCGCCTCGCATGGTGGCTGCCCGGCCGCTTACATCGAACCACCGGGCGTGCATGAGGCCCCTAACGAAAAGCGCAGGATGGAAAAAATAGGACGCAAAAAGCAGCAGTCCCGCGATGACGCATGCAGCCGCGAGAATCGCCGAAGCAGCCGCCCGCCGCTCGGGCGCAAGGTAAATCATAAAGATCAAGAGCGCAGGTATCGCGATCACTAATGAGAACTGCGATCCCACTGCGAGCGCCAGCGAGATCCCGAGCAGCAAGGTCCGGCGCCAATTCCACAGCACAACCTCGCGCGGGGCGTAGAGAGTGTGTGACACTGCGACGCCGGTAAAAACCGCGCCAAAGGTCCCCCAGACCGCGGTAATGTCCGGCTGCGAAAACCAAAGCGCGCTGGTCCGGATCACGCTCGGGGAGAAGCAGTAAAGGCTAAGAGCGATGTACCCTCCGGCATTTCCATAAAGGCGCCGCGAGACATACCACACCGAAGCTCCCAGCAGAACTCCGAATAATACGTACGGCAGGCAAATCAGATAAACCCCAGTCGCCGTCGCTTCATTCACTCCGAACTCAGCCACCAGTGCCGATCCAATCAGATACCAGAGCGGCGAGTGGTCAGGATCGTTCGCACCGCCGGCAATGCCCCCGCCGCGCCACTGCATGACCCCCTCCTGCACGCGCGTCCGTTCATCTCCCGAAATCGCTGACGGGGGCCGGTGGGCTACT
>JBBSFW010000038.1:0-35998 GCA_038254805.1 Terriglobales bacterium | reverse complement strand
TTCGGAGACTCCCCTCCACTGGGCTGCGAGCAGCGATGACGCCAGTGCCCTCAATGCTCTCCTCGATCACGGGGCGCAGATCGAAGCTGGCGGCGGGGTTATTGGCGGTGGCACACGCTGGCTGATGCGGTGGCTTTCGGGCAATGGCAGGCGGCACGCCGTCTAGTCGAGCGCGGCCCGCGGACTAGTTTCCGAATATTCGACCTATCAAGCAAAAGGCGCGGTTGGTCCTAGGCGCTTGAATTCACTTCTTAATCAGTCTGCGCTTCTCAATTCGATAGGCCAGGAAAGGTTAACGGAAGTTTTCGACGAGCATGATATCGCTCTCAACTTGATCCACGCGGCCGTACAGTATCCATTTCGCGTCAGGAGAGACGCTGAACATCTCGCGCGCAAAAGCCCTTGGGCCTAAATTCACGGTAGTAACTTCTTGCGTACGGCTAGTGGCAAAATCAAGGAATTTGATTTTAGCTAATCTTTCATTATCCTCGAGAAAATACATCCCTTTGCCCAACACACTCCACTCACCAACCTTATTGAGGACACGAATAGGGTCCCCTACATTCACCGGCATCTTCCAAAGAGAACGGTCGTAGTCCTGGTAGTAGAGAGTCCTGCCGTCTGGGGACTCTTGAGCAACAAATCCTCCCTTCTTTGTAACTTGCATTGCCGCACCACCGACGGAGGGCGCTTTCCAGATTTGCCACTTCCCGCCACGGTCAGAAGAGAAATAAATCCATTCGCCATTCCGCGACCACGCCGGAATATTGTTTTCCGCATTTTCTGTGGTAAGGCGGCGCGGCGAGCCTCCCTCTGAATTGATGATGAAAATATCGCTATGTCCTTCCAGCCGCGAATCAAAGGCGATGCGCTTGCCGTCGGGAGACCAACGGGGCGAACCGGCGCTTGCACCGAGTGAGGTCAATTGTACTGGGTTCGAACCGTCCTCATTCGCTGCCCAAATTTCAAAACTCCCCGACCGATCGGAGGAGAAAACGATGCGTTTGCCGTCCGGTGAGTATTCCCCCTCCGCGTCCATCCGGGATGACTCGATCAATTTCTGGGGTGGGCGTCGCGCACCCTTCGTGCCTAGCCCCTCTGTCCGCCAGATATTCAGATGAAAAAGGGTATGAACGTATGCCAAGCGATCCCCGCGCGGGGATATGGAAGGCGCAAGCGCGTCTCCGCCCGCTCCGCTAACCAGCTCCGGCCTACCACCAGAGAGCGAGATCTCCCACAGGCTCGATAACCCAGTACGGATCGAGGAGAATACAATTTTGCTGCCGTCCCGCATCCACGTCAACCCGTCGATCTCTCGATTGTCAAGGGTAAGACGGCGGGGCTCACCTCCCAAGGCAGGCAAAACAAAAATATCCTGTGCCAGGAAGCCAGCTCCTTGGACGAATGCCACCATCTTCCCGTCGGGAGAGAAGGCAGGGGACGCAAGAAAAGGCCCAGGCGGTGATACCAGCACCTTTCTTTGGCCGTCTTCGACTGAGAGAAGTAGGATGCTGGGCCGTGGACCTTGAGGCGACATCTTATCGGCGACAATCAGATATTTCCCGTCGGGTGACCAGTCTATAGTCCGGCCAAGTATCGGCACGTCGTAGGCGTCAGAGATTTTGCGTTCGGCTCCCCCCAAGGCCGGGATAACATAATAAGCCTTGCCTGTGGCCGTCTCACGGAGAAAAGCAAGGTAGCGTCCATCCGGCGACCACGCCGGGTCGAGGTCTGCCCCGGGATCGGTCGTAAGCCGCAGGGGACTTCCGGCGCCGATTAGCTTAACGTAGATATCTGCGTTGTCGCCTTTTTCGCCCGTCCATGCATAAGCGATCTCGTTGCCATCTGACGAGAAAACAGGCGCAGATTTCCAGCCCGGAGAACTGGTGAACGGCACGATTTTAAGCGCCGCTTGCGGATGTTTGGAGACCGTCGAGACATATAACCAGCCAACTCCGACCAAGGCCACTACTCCCACAGCAGCTAGCGGCCAAAACCATAGGTTCCGCTTGCGTGGTTGCGCCACGGCCTGCACGCTGGCAGTGACTGTACTGACTGCGCCAGATCGCCCGGATTCTGTATCGCGCTTGAGACGCTTCAGATCAGAGCGCAATTCTGCAGCGGACTGGTAACGCAGTTCGCGATCTTTCTCCAGCGCTTTGTTGATGATCCGTTCGAATTCCGCCCGCAAGTCGGGATTCAGCCGAACTGCCGATGTTGGCGTCCCATCGAGGATGGCCTTGGCGATCACCCCCGAAGTATCGCCGCGAAACGGAAGCTGTCCGGTGGCCATCTCGTACAATACAGCGCCGAACGAGAAAAGGTCGGTGCGAGCATCGAGTTCCTTCCCTCGAACCTGCTCGGGAGACATATACGCGACGGTGCCCAACACGATGCCGGGGCTCGTCAGTTGTTCTGCATCCACGTCCAGAGTTGCAAGAGTTTCTGTGCTGCCCGTCTTGCTTCTCTCAGGGTTGACCTTCGCCAAGCCAAAGTCCAGAATCTTTGCGTGCCCACGTTCGGTGATGAAGATATTTGCTGGTTTGATGTCTCGATGGACAATTCCTTTAAGGTGGGCAGCATCCAGCGCGTCGGCGACTTCGATGGCAACATTGTGCAATTGTTCGAGCTCCATTGGCAGAGCAGCGATGGTGTGCTTTAAGGTCTTGCCGTCCAGGTATTCCATGGCGATGAACGCTTTGCCAGCATCCTCTCCAATGTCATAGACCGTGCAGATGTTCGGATGGTTTAGCGCCGATGCAGCCTTGGCTTCACGGCGAAATCGCTCCAAGGCTTGGCGGTCTAGGGCTAACTCTTGAGGTAGGAATTTGAGAGCCACAAAACGGTCGAGCCGAGTGTCTTCGGCCTTATACACCACGCCCATGCCACCCCCGCCCAACTTCTCGAGGATGCGGTAGTGAGAGACGGTTTGGCCAAGAAGAGACTGAGGGTCAGCCATGTGGCAGCCATCTTAGGTTGCGTGCGTTAGGCAAGTCAACGAATCGGCGGGGTTTGCAGATCGAATCCAGCGTCTAATGCGAGTACGCCAATCGGAATTTGACTGACTCCCCCGATCTGGGAAGCTACCCGCCGATTCCGGGTGGATGACGTGCAACTCGAAAGTAATCCACTTGACGAAAAACGCGCCTTCCGTAGAAGTGATCCGTTTGGCGTCCCGATTCGAGGAGATCGCTCCCGGATGGTCGCTAGGCTTGATCGGAAACGCCTCGGGCAGGAAACTTTCACAACGTAGTGGAACTCGATCCGAGGCGTTTTCGATAAGCAGACTAGGAGGAAGCCGCTGGTGTTTGCGGCGGACGCGGTGCGCTATGGGATTTGAATGCCAGTTGGGTGCCGAGTCGAGAGTTGGAAGAGCACCCGCGAACGGAAAGGGCTGCGCTGCGATGATGGGCAGCGCCGCAGACCAGCAGAAGTGTGGGCAGACAGTGGCGCAGGAGCGTGTTGACAGGGAGTGAGCACACGAATGCATTGGCGTGAGAGAGCACATCCGCGGAGCGGGAGTGGAGCCGGTGCTACGAAGAATCGAAGTAGGAACATAGAGATAATTACGCAGCGGTAAATCTCTGAATCACGATCATGGCTGCGCCGCAGCGCGGGCAGTGCCAGAGGGAAGAACTCTCGGCCGAAGCTGGGCCGGTTCCAGCTGGGGCAAACGGAGAAGGACTCTGGGAAAGCAGTTGCCGGCCACAGGCAAGACCAGAATTGAGCCTCTCGCAGAGCGACGTGCACAGTACGAGATGACCTGGCCCAACGTGATTCGGATCGACCACGAATATCGACCCCAGCTAACTCTCGACCCCAACAAAGTGAACAGACTGGTTCTGGACGCTTACCAAACCCCCATGATCGCGGAGCTGGGTCCGATGATCGACGGAAAACCGGACTTCACAAAGTTGAAAGAGATCCATTTGGAAGAGCTGGCACAACGCTTTCGAATGCAGCGAATCGTCTTTGAAACCGCGAGCGAAGTGTACGACCAGATGTCTCCGACCTGGAAAGGCAACAAGGAATACCTGTTAGCCCTATTGGTTCGGTTGGTGGAACGCTACATTGAGAGCGGTAGGGTAGTAGTCGATCCCCCGCTGTTCAATCAGGATGATAAGCGGAGAAGGATCGTCATCACTCTGAACATGACCAAAGTTGTGCAGCACATTTGGGAGGCGATACGCTTTGAGAACGCCCTCATGCTGGAACCGGTCTTTGATACAGAGCGACCGATCCGCTCCACTGGCGACATGCTGCCTTGGTACAGCGGCAAGGCATGCGAACACACGAAACGCTCACACATAAACATGTGCGTTTACGACAGCCGATGGGAAGCCAATGAGTCCCTTGAGCTTGACCGCAATCAGAACGTGCGCTCTTGGGTAAAGAACGACCATATTGGTTTTGAGATTACGTACTCGTTCAAAGGGATCATTCACAAGTTCCGGCCCGATTATCTAGTTCGGCTGACAAATGGCAGAACTCTGATTTTAGAAGTGAAGGGTCAGGATGACCAGCAACAGCAAACGAAGCGGGAATTTCTGTCCGAATGGGTCAGGGCTGTGAATGGACCCGGCGGGTTCGATGAGTGGATCGCCGATGTCTCCCGGCACCCAAAGGACGTGGTGGAAATTCTGGCGAAGCACAACAGTTAGATTCCAATTGTGAGCGCCCGCATCAAGTGCCTAAACTCTACATGTGACTTTGCCAGCCGTTTTCCTAATTTCGGTGTAAGACTTGCTGCGAATGCGAGACGAAGGCGGACGAAGCTGCTCCGCGCATACCCTCTTCACTTTCGTCATCCATCCGAACCGATATCGTCACGGACAGATCCGTGTAATAGGTGTGAGAATGGCAAGCGGGGAGGAGGCGAATGCTGTTCAACGAACGAAAGAGCCAGGCTCTTGAGATTTTTGTCCAACACTGCGAATTGCGGCCCCCAGACTGGGCGGTCGCAGCAGGGTTCTATCCGATCAGAGCGATGAATCGGTGGTAAGCGAGTAGCGGTTCGCCTGCTTGGTCAAGAACCCATTGATGACAAGAAAGTCGCACAATATCCGTGTCCCCCGAGCCGAAGCGTTACAGCCTGCAGCGATCTCGTCAGAAGTGTGCTTCCCCTCTCCTATCGCCGTGAACAGTTCCAGTTCAACGGCGGCTTTGAGAGCCTCGCTTCTCTGAAAGGCATTCGCTGTCTCGAAAAATAATTGCGGTGAAGGGCCTGTGCTGGCGGCTGGAATTGCGGCGCTGCTGGGCGTCACGGTGGTGTTAGCAGCAGTCATGAAGAACCTCCTGTGCCAACGATCATGACACGGTCCTTCAGTGCTCGGCAAGCAAGGGGAACGACGCGCAGGGAAACATTTGCGGATAGTCGCGGGGCCTATTCTTTTTTTTGTCGATGACGTTAAAGGTTACAGAAGCTCCACAAGCAGTCGTCGGCAGCCAAGAAACAACGCACTCTCAAAGACGGACGTCAGTAGGGGCTGGATGCTAAAGAAAACAGACCCGTCCTTCGAAAGGGGGAATCGTTCTCACTTGACATCCCTTTTGTAACAGCCGCCTTGTAGCACCCGCCCCATCGTGACGCCTCGTGCGACTCACTGCAGAGGCTTGAGGTAGAGATTGGCGGCACGCTTGCCAATTTTTCGACCGTGTTCGGTCCCTTCTTCGACCGATTTGCGGAAGTGAAACCCGATTAGAATGCGCGAATACGCGTTGTCGGCCGCCGCATGGGAGAAGGTGGTATACGAGCGGAATACCGGCGACGCATCGCTGCAGGTGCTACCAGCAGGCAGCAAAACGCCACAGTCCTGGAAGCTGATCTCGTCGGTGCCGAAGAACTGCTTCAACACTTCAGCACCCGCGCCTCCTTCAATCGAGTGGCCCGAGTCGTAGTCCTGGTCCGGAGGAGTCGGGCGCAACGGTGTCCACGCCGGGTCACCAGTCGTGTCTGGATTGCCATCCGTGTCCCCTGTCTGAATAGCGGTGACCGGTCGCCAATAGTTGTAATGGTTCTTGGAATCGGCCATGGCGATGTAGCCGTCCGCAAGAGCCAAGTTGAGCAGCCCGAATAGCCGGGCGTTCTCCCAGAGATCGAGTCCCTGGTCAGCGGAAACGGTTCTTGCAATCCGGTTCCACTTCAGCGGAGAGCTTTCCGACCAGAACAGGGCGATTTCGGTTTGGTCGGCAGTGCGTGCGCTGGGAGTAGTAACATCATCGCCCCCTAGAGATTTCACTTCGTTGAAGTCAGCCGTGTACTTCTTCCTGTCCACCGCATAGGGCGGCCCCGGGCGGAACTGTGAGCTGTCTTTCAGGGCGGAAGGGAATGACGTTTTCCCACACCTCAAAAGCGATGAACGGGGTACCCGGTGTGCATTGGTACTCCCCGGGATTGGTATCCTGCGGGCACGCGAAATTAAGAAATGGCCCGACCGCGCCGTCTTCGGCCCTCAGGTCGAGGATAGCGGCAGCAGCGGCCTGTCCCACCGCGTAAAGATTGCTTTTGTATGCTTCTCTCGGTGCGTTGAACTGGTAAGTCAGCGAGCGAAGGAAGTCTTGCAAATACGGCCGCCACAATTCGGCGTCGGTGTTGTTGCCTTCGCCGTTACTCTACTTTCCAGCCGGTGTGATCATGTATCGACGTTTTTTAACCGCGGCATCTCCCGTTCAAGTGCTCCGAATTGAGGAGAGTTCATCTCACCATCTGCGAAAGAATCAACAGAATGCTGGCCTATGTGCAAACTTATTCATATTGACAAGCGAAATGGTACAGCGCATCCTTTCCGGGTCGTAAGCGCCCAGCACATTCCTCGCATGTCCGCTGCGCCGCTAATGACAACAGATTCCCTCGGCCCCGAGCACTCGCGCATAAGTGCTGTCGCCCGACATCACTATGACAGGAGAACTCTTATGAACCTGATTAGCAGTGGCATCCGAGCCGCCGCAGTGCGGCTGGTGCTTACGATCGGATTGGCCGGCGCCGCCTTCCTCTGGGTATCGGCGAGTTTGGCACTTGCGCAGCAGATTCCGATCGCGGGCACGACGGCACCGCAAACCGGCGGCTTCACTCCGTCCGGCGATTTAGACTTAACCCAAGCCGAATTCCCCGGACAGATGGACACCGAAGCGGGACCGGGCCCCTATCCAGGGACCATTGTCAATCGTAGCCTGTCTGGCGGCACCGGGCAGGGTGTGTCGGTCAACAGCGGCAAAAAGGCCAAATCAAACCCGCAATTCAATAGCGGCTTTGAAGGCCTGAATTTCTACCAGCAGCGATACGCACGCGGCGGGAACCAGTTCTCTCTCGAACCGCCCGACCAGGGCATGTGCGCCGGCAACGGCTACGTGCTGGAGGCAGTCAACGATGTTCTCAACGTCTACAACACTTCAGGCCAGTCGGTACTGCCCGACAATACTGCCACCAACATCGTCGCGCGCTTTCCGAGGAATGTGAACCATGCCATAGACCTGAACTCGTTCTACAGGTACGCACCGGCGATTAATCGCGCCACGGGCGTTCGCGGTCCCTTTGTCACGGATCCGAGCTGCCTCTACGATGCTGCGACGCAGCGCTGGTTTGTGGTGGTGCTGACGCTTAACACGAATCCGAATGGATCGTTCACCCTCGTAAACCACCTCGACATAGCGGTCAGCCAAACGTCAAACCCGACGGGAGGTTGGAACATCTACAAGATAGACGCGACCAACGACGGGACGAACGCAGGTGGTGTTAATCCCGGCCCATACCTCGGCGACTACCCCCACATTGGGGCGGACGCTTATGGCTTCTATGTCACCACCAATGCGTACCCGTGGTGCTGCAACGGCTTTGCCGGCGCGCAGATCTATGCGCTGTCCAAGGCACAGCTCGCCGCTGGGGCTGCCACTGTCAACATGCAGCACATTGACACGTTCGGTAGGGTCAACCAGCCGAGTGATGCCGGCTCAACGCAGCCAGGGTTCACCGTCTGGCCCGCGCAGTCCCCAGGAACGGGATCTTTCGAACTGAACGCCGGCGGCACGGAATACTTCCTCAGCTCCAACGCCGCCGACGAGGCGACGCACCCGGTGGCCGGCTTCGGCGGCAATTACACATCCAGCCAGCTGGTTGTGTGGGCGCTGACGAACACGTCCTCGCTGAATACCAACACTCCGGCACTTAGCCTTAGCAACAATGTGTTTGCCTCTAACCAATATGCAATCCCACCCAAACAGCAGCAGCCCGGTTCGGGCACGCTGGCTGCGACAACCACGCCGCTGGGCTTCTGTATCAACGATACGACGACCGTACTAGTTAACGGCCAGGTCGGCTGCTGGCGCCTCTTGTTCGGTAGCGAACCAGCGCATAACGAGGTCATCTCGCGGCCTGACTCTAACGACACCCGCATGCAGCAGGTAATGTTCGCCAATGGCAAGCTGTGGGGCGCGCTTGACACGGCGCTCAATCCGGATGGTGGCGCGCAGCGCGCTGGCATCGCCTGGTTCATCGTGAAGCCCGACGTCTCGACCGGTTCGCTCGCCGCGAAGATGGCGCTGCAAGGCTATCTCGGAGCTGCGGGCCACGACTTCACCTATCCTGCGATCGGCGTCACGCCAAGCGGTCGCGGTGTGATGACGTTTACGGACACCGGTAACACGACGAATCCGAGCGCCGCCTACGCAGCGATTGATGCACTCGTCGGTGTCAGCACATGGAACGACGTTCCCGGTGGCAGCGGAGCTGGGCAGGATGACGGCTTCACTAGCTATAAGTCCGTAGTCGGCAATCCCCCGCGAACGCGCTGGGGCGATTACGGCGCGGCTGCGGTAGATGGGAACTCAATCTGGATTGCCAGCGAGTACATTGCCAATGCCTGCGACTACACGGCCTGGGGTGGTCCATTCTTCGCCGGCGGAAGCGGGGACAATTTGCTTGGAACTTGCGGAGGGGCAACCCACGGACCGGGCGTGCGTGGTGCTCTCGGCAACTGGTCAACTCGGATCAGCAAGCTAACGCCGTAGCACAACAAAACAGAAATGCAAATGGCCGCTCCTCAAGCGGCCATTTTCTTTAATTCTCTCGTGACTTGCTGCAATTAGCAGTCTGGAGGCCCCATCTAGTCCGGAAACCTGAGAGAGATGCTGGCCCGCGCTTCTCCACTATTCCGAGCGAGTGGTCGGCAAACCGGAAACTATCCACTTCACCGGCTATCCGACATCGCGGCGGCTAGCCGCTTCGCCCTTCAGGCGGCTTGCGGGCGGCGAGTCTGACGTTGCTGTCTGGCGGCTTCCAGCTTGGGGTCGCGTTCCGCGTGGATCTCCTGCTGACGCCCCGCCAGCATGTCCTTTGGCGTGATTAGCCGGTGGCACTTTTCAGGGGACGTTGTTGTAATGGTCCATGTAGCCCTCGACCAGACGCCGCGCATCTTCCAGCGACAGCGGCGTTCTTGGGCGAATGCACTCACTCTTTAATGATTTGTACCAGCGTTCGATCTTGCCGTTCATTAGTACGGTTGAAACGTACCTAAACTCTAGGTACGGACTATGATTCAAACGCTGGTGTCACCATCTGAATACGATTCCAGCGGTCCCCCGAACGTTATTTTGTGTGTCGTTAAATAAGGACGTGCGAATAACATCACCGGCGACCCGCAAGCCAACTTTTCGCGCGAAAAAAAAGTCTGCTCCCACTCCACCGCCATATGCGAAGCCATTGTCGCTATTCTTTGTCTCCGAAAATTGCGGCACGTTGTTCTCCAGAAGATTGACCGAGAATGATTGCCATGCACCGCCAAACAACACCCTAAAAAAAGGTTGAACTCTAGGATTGAGTTTTAGCGTGAATTGCGGCCCCAGCGGTGAGCGAGAACAATCGCAGCCTGGTTCGCGCTCGGCTTGAGACATTTCCAACTGTCCCGAGATTCACGTTGTTCGTTCCATAGCTTCCCGATACGTCTGCGACAATGCTGAACCACTTGGCGAATGCGCTCTCGTCTAGTCCAGCATTCCACCCATTCAGATTTTGATAGTTTCCGAACTTGAGCAGTGGAAATGTCGGATTAATCGCATTTTGCAGGTTGAGTGCGTCCTGCGCTGCATGGCTGTCGAGCCTGGTGAATTGATAACCGCCGTACAGCTTTATTTCTTCCAAGTCATCGGCCAAAGAGGGAAGGCAAAGCCACACGAGGCAAGCGAGGATCGCAGGTACTTTCATGGCCAGCCATTCTGCCACTACCCTGCTTACTTTGGAATACGCCTTTCCTTCGCCCTACCACCAAGGCGTGTCTCGTAACTCAAGGCGCACCGGTTCGCGGCGCGCTCGATTCCCGGCTTGCCATTTGTTCGCTTTTACTTCGCCGCAGCCCCGGATCGGGCAGCGGTAGTAGCTCAATTCTACCGGCCCGTGCGGTTGAAGACGCTTGCGGGTATCGCGTCAATACCGACTACGACGGCGCCCGAGAGAGCGTGCGGCGAGAAGCTATTCACTGGCTGATGAGGGATGACGGGTTCGTTGAGATTTGCGGATTAATCGGGATTGATGCGGACTACTGCGGCGCAATCTTGATCAGCGCTTGCGCGCGTTGAAGCAATGGCGAGAGGCGCGGGGAATGCCCGAAATTTCGCGCCAGGATGCCGCATGAGCCATCGCTGGCGCTTAGGTAATGCTCAGGTATGGCTACAACAGGAGAAAAGATGAGGGCGGGTTGGGAATTGTCGAAGTAGCCATGTTTGCGACGTCCTGGGCGTCGTGTACTGGTTAGCGTCGGGTCGGTGCTTGTAACATCGGCTCGGCGCGTTGTTATTGGTTTGGTTTTCCTCTTAGCCTCGTGGCCGCTGCCGCTCCTGAGAAGGCGGTTTTTTTACTCAGTTCGGTAGCACCGGGGTAGCACCGACAGATTCAAATTGGTGAAAAGTGGTGCGCCCTGAGAGATTCGAACTCCCGACCTTCTGGTTCGTAGCCAGACGCTCTATCCAACTGAGCTAAGGGCGCAATGCCAGGTGAGTTTTTTTATTATAAAGCCAAAAAGCAGCCCGTCAGAGCTGAGTTTTCCCGGTCTCTGGCAGTTGGGTATCTGGTACCGGTTTGCTTCTGGCAACGCTGAAGTCTTTCACACGATTCAGAACAAAAGTCGGGACATCGGGTGAAGATGGCGCCTTAATTTGGCTGAAGTCTGCTCCCTGAACATCTTCAAGCACGAAGGTTGGCCGGGCATCTTCGGTGGCGGGCTCGATCTTGATTCCTTCCATCTCCACTCCTCTCGCGTGGCGGATGAAGAAGCCCTGCGCGGGAGTCGTGCCGAACATAGTGGGCTCAGGATAATCTTTTTCTTTCTCCGGCAACTGCAGCCGGGCGTCGTCCGCGCTTCCTCCGCCGGAATGCTGGATCAGAATGTCTCTGAACTTCAGATCTGCAATGGGGTGCCCGGGAATTCCTGAAATGATCGAAGCGGTCGGCGGCGCACCCGCGTTCGAACATACCACATTGCTGATGAGCACTCGTTGCAGGGTGCCAACCGGTATGTTTGCCGGGCCGCGCATGCGGGCGCCCAGCCGCAGAAAGATCGGAGCTCCGGTAATATCGCGCATGGCAATATTTGTAATCGTCACATCCTCGAGCAGCGCGCCATCTACAGTCTCCAGCGCCAGGCCGGCGCAGCCGTCAAATACGCAGTTGGAAATGGTTATGTTTTTGAAGCCGCCATTCGATTCCGTCCCAAACTTAATGCGTCCGGTGCGCGGGACCTTTTCGCCGGCGGCAAGCCTCTTGTAAGAAGCGTCGAGCAGCGCGCCTTCTTCAAAACTGCCGGAGACCATGCAGTTGGCGATAGTGACCATTTCGGTGGATCGCGCATAGCCCAGAGCGAAGGAACTCTTGAGACAGATGGCATCGTCCCAGGGGGAGTTAACGCTGCAGTTCGAAACTCGCACGTTACGGCAGCAATCGATGTCCATGCCATCGCGGTTGGTATCAATCTTGAGGTTGTCGATGGTAAGGTTATCGACACCGGTGGCAAGAATTCCGAAGTGTCCGCCATGCAGGATTGAGAAATCCCGCAGCGTTACATTGCGGCAATTCTTCAGCGCGATCGCTTTGTTGCCGGCCCCGGGCTGCTCCGCTTGCGGGCCTGGGCCGCCGCCACGGCTCAAACCCTTTCCCCAGATCAGGCCTGGTCCGAGGATGGAAACATTCTCCAGGCCTTCACCCCAGAGCAGTCTGTTATGCCAGTGGTTGTGACGTAATCCTGGTAGTCCTCCCAGGGTTTATTGGATTCGGCAGGATCGTAGCCGATTCCTTGCGCCGAAGCTTCGGCGGCAAGAATTGTCGAGCCCGGGGCAAGAAACAGGGCGACGTTGCTTTTGAGATGAATGGAGTAACAGCGGTAGGTTCCGGCGCGGAGATTCACCGTTCCGCCGCCCGCTGCCGCTGCCTCCTGGATCGCATGGTTGATCGCAGCGGTGTCGATGGCCTCGCCATTGCCCTTAGCTCCGAAATCGAAGACGTCATATGTCGGCTTGCGGGGTTTTTCCGTGGAAGAACCTTGAGCAAGTGCGGTCGCGGGCGCGGCAACCAAGGCTCCGCCAGCAATGCCAGCGGTGATCGCCTCCAGGAACTTCCGTCTGTCAGCTTTCAATATGCTTCCTCGGTAGTTCAGGATGTACTTCCGGGTATTTGAGAGTCGCACTTAGGCAAAATTCCTGCTCCAGATTTGGGATTAGTAATTCTTTCCAAGTCTCTGGCAATTACTACTGGGAACAAACCTTAACGTGCTCTGCATTTTCAACCCGTTGCGAATGGCACACAAGGTGCTGTTCCCCTCGCCAGACGAAGTGGCGCGCAACGGGGCGCACTGGAGATAACTTCGGCCAGAGGTTTTCCAGGGTGCCCCTTGCATACATCCCTCCCCCCATAAGTTTTCAGGCCAAGGCCAGCTTCTGCGTAAGATCGAATCCTGCGCCGCGCAACAGATTGGCCACTACCGGCTCCTTGAAGCGCGAAGCGTCATATTCCACGCGAACCACCTGGTCCTTCTCGTCAAAGCGCACCCGGCGGATCCCGTAAACTTCGCGAATACTATCAATCGCCCGCAGCACCGGCTCGCTAAGCGAGTTCCCGTAGCGATATGCGACTTCTATCTGAGTCATTCCCGCTGGTTCCTCCACAGCTAAGATATACCACCTGCCAAGGCTCGAGAATCGCATTGAGTTCGAAGTGAATCTATGACTTAAAGCGTATGACAGTGACGGCTGAACCCAGGTTGAAGAAAGATCCAGTGTGTGGAATGAGTGTTGACCCCGCCATAGCCGGGGCCACGGCTGAACATGGCGGTGAGACCTATTTTTTCTGCTCTGCGGGATGTGCGCAGAAGTTTCGTTCGAATCCCGAGGATTACTTGAAGCCCCGAACGCCCGGGCTGGTCACCCTGGGAGCGCCGAAATCTCTGCCATCGGCTCCCGCGCCACCCGCGCTGGTGACGAACCCAACCGTGTACGTTTGCCCCATGTGTCCCGAGGTGCGGAAGTCGAAACCGGGGCCGTGCCCAAGTTGCGGCATGGCGCTCGAGCCCGAAACTCCTGTCGGCTTGACGAAAACTGAATACACCTGCCCCATGCATCCGCAGATCGTTCGCCCCGGACCGGGAAGTTGTCCGATCTGCGGGATGGCCCTGGAGCCGCGGAACGTCACCGCAACCGAAGACGAAAACCCTGAATTGCGCGACATGACGCGGCGGTTTTGGATAAGTCTGGTGCTCACGATCCCGCTGCTGGCGATCGCCATGGCCGGCATGGTACCTGCAATGCCGGTCAAGCATGCCCTGCCAACGGGCTGGTTGCCGTGGATCGAATTGCTGCTTGCAACCCCGGTGGTTCTTTGGGGTGGATGGCCCTTCTTTCAGCGCGGCTGGGCGTCAGTTGTGAATCGCTCGACCAATATGTTCACTCTGATTGCGATGGGCACGGGAGTCGCCTACCTGTACAGCTTAGTCGCAACCCTGGTGCCGGGCATTTTTCCTGCGTCTTTTCGGGAAATGAGTGGCCGCCCGGCGGTTTACTTCGAAGCTGCGGCAGCGATCGTCACACTGGTGTTGCTGGGGCAGGTGCTCGAGTTGCGCGCCCGCAGCCATACCGGAGCCGCCATCCGGGCTCTGCTGGATCTGGCGCCTAAGACGGCGCGGGTACTGCGCGACGGCAAGGAAGAAGACATCCCTCTCGACCAGGTCAGAGTAAGAGATCAACTACGCGTTCGTCCCGGCGAAAAGATTCCGGTAGACGGAACCCTCCTGGAAGGCCATAGCTCAGTGGATGAATCCATGGTTACCGGCGAATCGGTACCGGTTGAAAAGGAGCTGGGAAGCCGGGTGATCGGCGCAACCGTGAACGCCTCCGGTTCCTTCATCATGCGAGCGGAACACGTCGGGAGTGAGACCCTGCTGGCGCAAATCGTGCGAATGGTAAGTCAGGCGCAGCGCAGCCGTGCACCTATTCAGCGCCTGGCAGACAAGGTGGCGGGATGGTTCGTGCCTGCCGTGATCGTAATTGCCGTGCTCACTTTTGTGGCGTGGGCGATTTTTGGCCCCGAGCCTCGTTTTGCGCATGCAATCGTAAATGCCGTGGCGGTACTCATCATCGCTTGCCCGTGCGCGCTCGGGCTCGCAACCCCAATGGCAATCATGGTTGGCACCGGCCGTGGCGCCCATGCGGGCGTTCTTATTAAAAATGCGGAAGCCCTCGAGGCACTGGAGAAAGTGGACACCCTGGTCGTGGATAAAACCGGCACTTTAACCGAAGGCAGGCCGCGAGTGGTTACCGTGGCCCCTGCGGACGGCATATCCGAGCCAGACCTCGTAAGGGTGTTAGCGTCGCTGGAGCAGGGAAGCGAGCATCCTCTCGCGTCAGCAATCCTTATGGCCGCCAAGGAGCGGGGGTTGGTGGTTGAGCAAGTCAACAATTTTCGCTCGTATGCCGGTCGCGGCGTCAGCGGAACTGCAGAAGGAAAAGACGCGTTTGCCGGCAACGAGAAGCTGTTTGCAGAGATGCGTGTCCCACTTGACGGCCTTCCTGAACCAGCGGAAGAGTTGCGATCTCGTGGCCAAACCGTGATGTTTGTCGGCATAGACGGGCGGGCCGCAGGTTTGGTGGGAATTATCGACCCGGTCAAGAAATCAACAGCATCCGCTTTGGCGGAACTCAAGGCGCAGGGGATTCGTATCGTCATGCTTACCGGCGACAGCCGCGCAACCGCAGCTACCGTGGCGCGGGAACTTGGCATCGAGGAATTCGAAGCGGGGATTCTGCCGGACAAGAAATCGGAATCTGTTTCGCGCCTTCAGAAACAAGGGCGGGTGGTGGCGATGGCGGGCGATGGCATCAATGACGCTCCTGCCCTGGTGCAGGCGAACGTGGGTATCGCCATGGGCACGGGCACCGACGTGGCCATCGAGAGCGCGGGCATCACTCTGGTGAAGGGGGACCTGGCCGGAATTGTCCGCGCCCGTAATTTAAGCCGCGCCACCATGAAAAATATCCGGCAGAATCTCTTCTTTGCCTTTATCTATAACTCGATCGGAGTTCCCATCGCTGCGGGGATACTTTTCCCATTCTTCGGATTGCTTCTCAGTCCCATCTTCGCGGCGGCGGCCATGAGCCTGAGTTCGGTTTCCGTAATCAGCAATTCGCTGCGTTTAAAAGTCGCGAAGCTTTAGTGAAGGGCGCCGAGCCACTTCACTGGAGGATGGGCGGCGAGTGCGTTCGCGAGCTGCTTATCCGCGGTTATGAGATGACTTTTGGACGCAATTGCCGCGGCAACGTACAAACTGTCGTAGACACTGCGGTCAAAAGTAAGCGCGACGCTGAAGGCGTGCGGCGCGAAGAGCAACCCCGGCGGTTGACTGCGACCCATCTGCCTTGGCGGACCGCCTTGCAAAAAACATTCGCCAGCTCCGACCAGAAAAGGTCGGGCGCAAGCAGCCGGAGGTCACCGGCGGAGTAACGTGCTAACAAGTCCAGAGCCTGCTCCGTCAATGTTTCGTCCCTTGCGGGAAGAAACCATTTGGCTGCGACACTGGCGTCCAGAACCAGTGTACTCACCGCATCCGGTCTTCGCGTTGCATTTCTTCGGTAGTAGAAAAAGGGCCGGGTGAGCGCATCGCATGAGACCGCAGCTGCCTCAGCTTTCGCACGAACAATGCTCGGGACTTCAGTTCGGCTGGGGTCACGACATTCTCCTCCAGCAGCGAGAGTACTTCCGCGGCCATTGACCTGCGATGCCGTCGGGCCCGTTCTCGGAGCGAGTTGTACAAATCCTCGGGGACATTTTCGACGTAAAGTGTCGCCATATGGAAACCTAGGAATAGTCTAGCAGGATGCTCGCTAGGCGCAGCTCCTTGACTCTCCACATCTGCTCGCCAACAATGGCAATCGCTAAACCGCATTTTGCTCCTTCCTCTGCAGCCGAGGCCTAATGTTTCCTGGAACTCACGTCATCATCGAGATTGTCGCGCGCACGGTGATCATTTATCTGGTAGTGCTGGTGGGCGTGCGGCTGAGCGGCAAGCGCGAGGTGGGGCAGATGACGCCCTTCGACCTTACTCTGCTTCTGCTTATTTCAAACTCGGTGCAGAATGCGATGACCGGCCCCGACAACTCCCTCATCGGAGGCATTGCCGCGGCACTCACGCTTTTGGTGATGAACTACGTCATTGCGGAGCTCTCTGGCGGGAATCGCCGCTTTCGCAGATTCGTGCAGGGCCAGCCAAGTTTGCTGGTACACAACGGAAAAGTTATCGCCGCACATCTGGCCAAAGAGCATGTCAGCATGGATGAACTGGAAAGAGCACTGCGCGAGCACGGAATTAATAGTTACCACGACGTTGCGCTGGCGGTGCTCGAAGTGGATGGTTCGATCAGTTGCCTGAAATATGACGAGCTCAACCCCGGGATACACAACCATCTGGTGCGCCGGAAATACCTGCAGAAGCACTAACTACCGGGTCATGACGACCGGCAATTCGTTATAAGGCGTGATGGTCACCGATAGCGACTTGCGGCTGGCGAAGGCGGCCGCCGTAACCGGAAAGCTCACGACAATGGTTCCGTTGAGCGTGCCTCGGGGATTGATTTTGGCCTCCGATGTCAAAAGATCCAGGGCATGCTGCTTCAGGCCAGGAAAGGCCTGAAGATATCTCTGCGCGTCGACCGCAGGGGCGGCATCGTCGCTTACTTTGTTTCCTCCTACGTCAACAGTGGCCTGGATAGTGTGAATCCAGGATGGTCTTTCTTCCTGATTCTGAAGAGATACATTGATTGCGACCATCACCATGTCCTGGCCGGGGACGGGAACGGTAACCACCTCGTCAATCGTCCCTGAAGATTGGGCATGTGCACGGTGAGTGAACGAATATCCCGTCACGATTGCCGCGACGATCGCCAGACAGATGGCCACAATTCCTGCCGGAGGCAGACTCTTTTTAGCTGTTCCGTATTCTTCGCCGATGTGAAAACTGCGGTCATCGCCTGAGGTCGCCGGCGAGGGTACCGGAGGCGTAGGTGAAGAACTGGACATGGGAAACTCCTGCACATGAATTGTACTCGCGCGCCTGGGTCACGCTGCCTTCGGCCATGCTCGCTTCATGGCTTGCGCAAACTTCTCTACCGGCAAAGTGTTCAAAACGTCGGTGGAAGTTAGCCAGGCGCGCCGTGCCTGGAGTACCCCGAAGCGGATCTTTTCCATGTGGGAAGTGTGGTGGGAGTCGGTGTTGATTACGATCTTCACGCCATGCTGCTTCGCCAGCCTGAGATGACGCTCATTGAGATCGAGACGGTCAGGGTAGGCATTCAACTCCATCGCGACCTGATTGCGGGCCGCAGCCTGAAGCACCGCGTCCAGATCGAATGCGTAGGCATCGCGGCGAAGCAGAAGCCTGCCTGTCGGGTGTCCGACGATGGAAACATTTGGGTTCTCGATTACCCTGAGCAGCCGGGCTGTCATCTCTTCGGCAGATTGATTGAAGTGCGAGTGCACGCTGGCGATGACCACATCCATCTGCTCCAGCACCGAATCCGAAAGGTCCAGCGAGCCATCGCCGAGAATGTCTACTTCGATGCCCGCGAAAATCCTGATTCCATCGGTTAGCTTGTCCGCAGCGCGAATTCTCTGCGTGTGTTCGATCGCGTGCCGGTCATCGAGGCCATTGGCGAAGGCGAGGTTTTTTGAATGGTCGGTGATGGCCATGTACTTGTAGCCACGTCCAATCGCCGCTTCCGCCATCTCTTCAATCGTATTTCGGCCATCGGTCTCGAGCGTGTGCATGTGCACGTCGCCTTGCAGTTCCTCTTGGGCGATCAGTTGCGGAAGGACATGTTTTTCGGCGGCATCGATTTCGCCTGCATTCTCGCGCAGTTCAGGCGGGATATAATCCAGCTTCAGGGCTCGGTAAATTTCTTCCTCGGATTGTGCGGCCACCACTTGTTCATCGCCCAGGCGGGCTAGGCTGTATTCATTGAGGGTATAGCCCATCTTGAGGGCGCGTTGACGCAAAGAAACGTTATGCGCCTTCGATCCGGTGAAGTACTGCATGGCAGCGCCGAAAGATTCGGGAGGGAGAAGGCGGACATCCACTTGCATGCCTCCGCGCATGCGGAAGCTGACTTTATTCTCGCCGCGCGCGATGATCTCCATAAGCCCCGGCAGCTTGATAATGTGCTCGATCAGTTTTTGCCGTTCCGCATCGTCGCAGCACGCTGATCCGGTCAACAGGATGTCGAGATCACCCACAGTTTCGCGGCCACGCCGCAGCGAGCCAGAGGGAGTCGCTCGCTCGATCCCTGCGTAATTGTTCAGGTGCTCGACGATCTTGGCGGCTTGAGTTTCCGCAGCGTCGAGGAGAAAACGTCCCGCGATCCTGCGATAATCCTCGATCGCCTTCAGTATTTTCTTCTCGTGCTTCTCGCCCATGCGCGGAAGGGTGCGGATCTTCCCTTCGCGGGCGAGTTGCTCCACCCCTTCAAGGTCGCATACTTGATAGGCACTCCATATCAGGCTGATTGTCTTAGGCCCAAGGCCCTGGACTTTAAGCAGCTGCAACATGGCAGGCCGGTATTTCTTGAGCAACTCGGCGTGAATTGTGAGCCGCCCTTCGCGGAACATTTCCTGCAGGTTTAGCAGCATGCCCTTGCCAATTCCGGGGATGGCGAGAACCTGTTTAGGGTCGCTGACCAGATCGGAAAGCTGCTGCGGCTGGGCCTCCACTGCCTCGGCTGCATTACGGTAGGAGCGAATGCGGAACGAATCCTGACCGTCAATTTCCATCAGGTCGGCAGTTTCGTAGAAAATCCCGGCGATGGACCTGTTGTCCACGCAAGCAGGTTAAACAATTTTCAGCGGAAGAGAAAGCTGGAGGATGCAGAAGAATAGATCGGGCGGCGGGCAATCCTCGAGCCGCGCGCTTCTTGCAGTTGTGCGAGTTGCCGGAGAGCCTTTTACGACGCCTTGCTTACGTTCGCGGCCTGCGAGCCTTTCTGGCCCTGCACGATTTCGAATTCCACCACATCGCCCTCTTGTAGACTTTTGTAGCCTTCACCAGAAATTGCGCTGTAGTGTACGAACACATCCGGCCCCTCGTCCTGTCCAATAAAGCCATATCCTTTCGCGTTGTTAAACCACTTGACCGTGCCTTTCAAGCGTTCAGCCACCTCCTCGGGAAGTGCGAGGAGCCGAGCACATTCCCAATTTTGTTGCCATTGTGCAGCTGCCAAATTAGCGGTGTCAACGCCCAACAAAAACTTAGGGCTTACCCCACATGTTTGTGCTCTGCTGACTGAGCCACAGCACGCCGGCAATGGTCTTGGCATCTTGGATGGTTCCGTTCAATACCATGGCGAGGGCTTTTTTCAGTGGGGCGAGCTGGATATCGATGACCTCGTCGGCTTCCGGCTGGGCAGTACCTGCCCGAAGCCCACGGGCCAGATAGATGGACATGGCTTCGGCAACAAATCCCGGGCTGGCCCAGAAGTGCAGGATGCGTTTCCACCTTCGGGCGGAGTAGCCGGTCTCTTCCATCAGTTCGCGCTTCGCGGCTTTAAGTTCCTTCTCGCCGTCATCGATTCGTCCGGCTGGGAGTTCATAAAGAAATCTTCCAGCCGCATGGCGGTATTGTTTTTCCAGCAGAATGCGAGGCCCACCGGGACCTTCTTCTACGGCAAGGACCACAATTGATCCCGAGTGGCGGACAACATCGCGGCGCGCACGAATGCCGGTGGGTTCCAGTACTTCGTCAGTGGTAACCCAGAATGCCGGGCCACGGTAAACCTCTCGCGAGGAGAGAACGCGGGCTTTACGCGGAGACTTAGACTTTGCCATAGAGACAATATAAGTGAGTAACACCCGGGGGATAGGGCGCAGTCGCTTTTTGCGTACTCCTCCTGCTATGCTCCCGGCGATGAAATCGATCGCTGTGGCCATTGTGGGCGGGGGACGGCTGGGGACCGCTTTGGCGCGGCAACTGGCGAACGCCGGTTATGAAATTGACGAGATCATCTGCCGCGACCATCGTTCTGCGCTGGTGAAAGCAAGGAAGCTGGCGCGGGAGCTCGGAGCAAGAGCATGCGCTGCGCCGGCCGCCTCCCTGGGCGCACGCCTGGTGTGGCTCTGCGTGCCTGACGCCCAGATCCCTAAGGCTGCTTCCGAGCTGGCAAATAAAAGCTGGCAAGGAAAGATCGCTTTCCACTCCAGCGGTGTTCTCACCAGCGACGCCCTCGCTGTTCTCAGGGAGAAGGGAGCTGCGGTTGCGGCAGTGCACCCGTTAATGACCTTCGTTCGGGGCACGACGCCAGAACTCCGAAGCGTGACCTTCGCGCTCGAGGGCGGCAAGCGTGCAACCAGCGAGGCGCGGCGAATCGTCCATGACCTGGGCGGAGAAGTCCTTCACCTTCGCAAAAGTGACAAGGCTGGCTATCACGCCTTTCGCAACCATGGTCTGTCCCTTGCTGGTTTCACTATTGGCAACGGCGGAGAAGGTCGCGGCGCGGAGTGGACTGTCGAGTGCGGGAGCGCGCCGTCGCCTTATGCCGATTCTCCGGCAAATCGTGGCGAATTATGCTCAGCTCGGCCCGGCCGCTCCGTTCACAGGCCCGGTCCGGCGGGGCGACGTGGAAACCATGCGGTGGCATCTTCGCGCGCTTGCCACAACTCCCCATGCAAAAGAGGCCTACTTGGCACTTGCCGGAGCGGCACTCCAGAATCTGCCGGCGCGTGACCGCACAGGAATACGAGAGCTGTTGAACCAGTTCAGTCCAAGAAAAACTCGTCGCAGTGGGAGACGCACAGGTCGGGCGAGCAGGCAGTCAACTCATCAAAGCTGAACGTGCCGGTGGAAACAGCGAGAACGCCGGCGCCGATTTCCCTGGCCGCCTGAACATCGGAAGGAGTGTCGCCGACGAATAGGGTTTGCGCCCCCGTTCCCAGCCGGCGAGTCACACACTCGGCAGCATTGCGAAAAATTCCTGAGCGCTCCTCGCAGCGGTCGCTGAAATAGCCGAAGGCGAAGAAATTTCGCAGGCCGGCGGCGTTGATCTTGTGCCATCCCACGCTTTCGAGATTGCCCGAGGCTACCCCGATGAGCTTGTTCCGTTCTTGAATCGATTGCAGAAGCTTTTCGATGCCGGGGCAAACATGCGGTACGATGGCCCTGCGATTGACTCCCACTTCGCGGCAGACAACCTCCAGCGCCGGTGGAAGCCGCGACTCGAACTCCGCCCCTTCAATTCCTTCGCGCGCCAGCGCCGCTCGCAGTATGGAAAGATCGGTCTTTCCGTGATACGGAATTCCTTCGATGGTCGCGTCCACGCCATAAGCTTCGAGCATCGCCTGATGCAGCGCATTCCAGTGCACCAGATCCTGGGTAACCAGCAGGGTGCCGTCAATGTCGAAAATGTAGGCATCAGCGGCGGGTAGGAAAACGAGTTTGTTCCGGAAATCTGAAGGAGTTAATTGCGTCATGGGAAAATCGGCCAAACTGTGATTTGTTCGATGTACGGCTTTGCCCAGCGAAAGCAGCGGTTCATGGCCAGCGCCTGCGGTTCAGCTCAGCATGATTCGCTGGATCGATCTTGCCCGGCCGGTGGCGTCATCGCTATCTACCACCACCGCGCACAGCCGGGTATCGCCGGTCGCCGGCTCGAAGCGCACCGGCATATTATTCAGGAAACGCCCGATGACAAGTTCCTTTTTTACCCCAATCACGCCTTCATAAGGGCCGGTCATGCCGGCATCGGTGATGTAAGCAGTCCCGCCGGGCAGCACTCGCTCGTCAGCCGTGGGAACGTGGGTGTGCGTTCCCACCACCGCCGTGACCCTTCCGTCCAAATACCAGCCGAGCGCGATCTTCTCTGAGGTGGCTTCGGCATGGACGTCTACAAAAATGATCTTCGCCGTGATTTGCTCCAGCAGACGGTCGGCGGTGCGAAAAGGATCGTCATTTGAAGCCATGAAGACCCGGCCCTGCAGATTCATCACCGCGTAAGGCACATCGTTCTTACGGCCCTCATAGACGCCCCGGCCCGGCAAATCAGGGGAGTAGTTTGCCGGGCGCAGCACGCGCCGTGCCGGACCATGGGCATCGCCGTCCACTGACTCAAAGTAATCCACAATCTCGCGCTTGTCCCAGACGTGATTGCCGGTGGTCAGCACGTCAATTCCAAGATCGAACAGGTCCTCCGCCAGCGACGGAGTGATGCCGAATCCCGCTGCTGAATTTTCGCCATTGGCCACCACCAGATCAATGCGGTGCTCGCGGATCAGTTGGGTCAGCCGCTCACGGACAATGTTGCGTCCCGGACGTCCAAAGATGTCTCCGATGAATAAAATGCGCACGCAGTTTCGATGGTAACACGCGAAAATCCGCGTCTTTCTAGGGCGCGAGCTCGGCGATCCGCAGAAAATCGTAGTTGCCAGACGAATTCAGTTGCAGGTTGCTGACGCGCTTGGAATACACCACTACATTATCGAAATACCAGAGATTAATGTAGGGCAGGTCTTGCGCCAGAATCTGCTGCAGTTCGACGTAGGTGTGCTTGCGGGCATTCTGATCGCTTTCGGTTCGCGCTTTATCAATGAGGGCGTCTACCTGGGGATTACGGTAAAACTGGCGATTGGCGCCGCCGGCGGAATGGAAGACATATTCAAAGATGTCGGGATCTTCATTTCCGCCCACCCAGCGCAACGAGTACAGTTGGAACTCCCCGTGAGTCACGTCCGAAAAGAAGGTGGCGAACTCATAGCTGCGAATGTCGAGAGCAATGCCCACCTCGCGCAGCTGCTGTTGAAATACGGCAGCCATGGCGCGCGAGCTTTCCTCAGTCGAGGTCTTCATGGTGAGGTGAAAGCGCAAACCGTTAGTGGCCGGGTATCCGGCGGCATCAAGCAGCTCGCGAGCTCTTGCCGGATCCCAAGAGTATTGCGGAACGCCGCCTTCGTACGCCCAACTCTCGGGCGGAAGGATGCTCGAGGCCGGGCGCGCGGAATCACGCATCAGGTAATGGATCAGAGGGCGGCGATCGATGGCATAGGCAATCGCGCGGCGCACGCGAGCATCCTTCAAGATAGGATCGCGCAGGTTAAAGCCCAAATAGCCCAGAACAGTTCCCGCTCCCCGTAGCACCGTTAAACTAGGTGTGCGCTCAAGGGTCAGAACCATGTCGGGTGGCAAGGCATTCACCTCTATGTCAGCGCTTCCCTTGCGAAGCTCGAGAGCGCGGGTGGTGGTGTCGGGAACCACCGCGAAGCGAACGCGAGCCAGTTTTGCCTTCTCACCCCAGTAGTTGTCGTTCCGCTCAATCACGACCTCCTTGTCCAGTTCGGCGGAGACGAAGCGAAAGGGTCCGGAGCCAACGGGATGACGGCTGACCTCATCTCCGCTGCCATACGGAACGATGCCCATTGCGCCGGAGAGGTTCCACAGCAGCGCTGCCCAAGGCTGTTTTAAATGGAAGACAACCGTGCTTTGGTCAGGCGCGTCCACGCGCTCCACGAAGCGAAACGCGGCGGCCTTGGTGCTGCGCACGTTTCCCTGAAGCAGGGAATCGAAGCTCCACTTTACATCACGCGCGGTGAGCGGGCGGCCATCGTTGAATCGCACGCCGGAATGCAAATGGAAAACATACGTTTGCGGGTCGGGCGTCTCCCAGCGCTCCGCCAGGTTCGGCTGCACCGCCAAGTGCTGGTCGCGGGAAAGAAGGTTGTCAAAGAGCAGGTTGTCGATGCGTTCCGACTGTGCATCGAGGCCCACCCGGGGATCAAGATTCGCGGGGCTCGATTCGATGATCATCACCAGCGTATTGGGATCAGGTTTGCTGGAACACGAGAGCAGCGAAAGCAGCAAAAAAAGAGCAGCCAGCTGTTGGGATAGGCGAAGAGCTAGAGTCCACCCCGGCACAGGCGGGCCCGGCCAGGCTTGCGTCCCCGCCGGCGGACGAACAAATCGTAAATCCCAACCGGCCCCGCGCATCACTTGTACCCCGCCGCAATTTCGCCGAGAGCGATAACCGTCCGCCAATTGCGCATGGTGGCGCCCAGGAGCCGCCGCTCCATGGGATTATTCACCAGACTGCTTTTCGAGACCCCGTTGGGGAGGTAGAGATAAATCTCTTTGTCTGTGCAATGGGACCGGTCGGGAGGAGTGGTCAGCTTTTCAAGTTCCCTGCGAGCCGGAGCAGCGGGTGCCTGGGGGAGAAAACTGACATGCAGCTTCGAAGGATCGAATCCCCTGGCGTTCAAAAAAGTATTGCCATGAATGACCCTCTCCATTTCTTTACGGCTGCGCGAAATCACCGGGACGGGAAAGCCAAAACTTTCCAGCAGCTTCGCCTCGATCATCTTCGATAGAACGCTGGTTGGCAGCTTCCCCGCGCTGAAAACTACGTTCCCGCTCTGGATATAGGTCGCCACCCGGGTGAAGTGCAGCGCCTCAAATGAAGCGCGCAGCTGGTCCATCTTCATCCGCTTATACGGCCCGACGTTGATGCCCCGCAACATCGCAATGTAAACCGCCATGAACCCACTTTACGGAAACGAGATTTTTCCCAGCACCGCCGCGCGTGTTGCACCGGTGGCGGCAGGAATGTTCGAAGCCCGCCGGTTCCAGGTTTCAAAGGCCAGCAGCGCAAAGGCCACAGCCTCTTTCGCCGGGGAAGGAATTCCGAATTCGTCGGACAAATGAAGACGCAGGCCTCTAGGGGCAAGTTCACTGGCCAGCCAGGACATTAAGGTGCGATTCTTTGCGCCTCCGCCAGAGACAATGATTTCGGAGAAGGTCCCTTTGGGCAAAACGAACCCGCGCACCGCGCCGGCGATAGATCTGGCCGTCAGCGCGGTGGCGGTGGCAATTACGTCCTCTTTCCCCATCCTGGCTGAGCCTTTGGCAGCGCGGGGCCGAGCACACTTCCGTAAAAGAGCCTGGGCGAACTCGCGTCCAAATTCCTCGCGGCCAGCAGTCTTGGGGGGCTTTCGCCGGAAGAATCTTCCGCGCAGCAAGCTTTTCAGTACATCCTCACGCGCCCGGCCCGATGCGGCAATCTTTCCGCCGTCATCGAAGGGCCGCCCGAAAAGTTGCTCTGTCAGCGCATCCATTACCATGTTACCCGGGCCGGTGTCGAAGGCTATGACCTCATGGGACGAAGCGCTTGCCGGGATGGCGGTGAGGTTGGCTATCCCGCCGATGTTCTGCGCGATTCGTCCAACACGCGGATCGCGGTAGAGAAGGTAATCGAGATAGGGAACCAGCGGCGCCCCCTTGCCGCCGGCGGCCATATCGGCAGGGCGGAAATCAGAGACGACCGGAACGCCAGTGCGGGCTGCGATGACCGCCGCTTCTCCCGTCTGCCAGGTCACTGCCAGCTTCCTTCCCAGGAAAGCGGCTGGTGTCCCCCGATGATAAAGGGTCTGCCCGTGGCAGCCAACCAGCTCTGCCCGCGAGCGCAACTTGCGCTGGGTTGTCAGAACCGCGTCCGCATACAGTTCCCCCAGCAGAAAGTTCAATCGCGCCAGTTCCGCCACGCTCGCTCGCGAAGCATTCATGGCGCCCAGCACCGCGCGGCGCACCGCCACCGGATAAGCAAACTCCCCCTGGCCAAGAAATTTCACCGTGGTGTGGCGCGGGCGCCCCCGCCTGCGGCCTTTGTTCTGTATCTCCACCAGCGCCACGTTGATCCCGTCCGCAGAGGTGCCGCTCATCACCCCGGCAACGATCATGCTCGTTTCCCCGCCTCGGGAGCGGCCCCGGCCGAGAATGCCTGCAGGCGAACTTGCTCGCTGAACTCCCAGAGCTGGGTGGAGAGCCGCCTGACCTTCTCAGCGGTGGGCGCAGGAGTGCGGCGCTTCAGCGCCACAGACTTCTTTTTGAACGCCGCCACCTGCTTCGCCGATTCGAGCGCGCGACGGCGGAAGCAGGCGTCGCGATCGGCCGTCTGTACCAGGGTCTCAAACGTCCGCTCCACGTTTTTTTGTTGATGGCAGACCAGGCACAAATCCCCGCCGGAGCGGACGAACTCGACCGCCGCCTGCTCGATGGGCGCAGCTTTGAGCACGCCCCCCATTTCGAGGTCATCGGAGGCGATCAGGCCGCGATAGCAGATGCGGCGGCGCAGGATCTCGCCGATCCACTTCCGGGAGAGCGACGCGGGCAGTGCTGCACCCGTAATTGATGGATAACTGGCGTGGTTGATCAGCACCAGTGGGAGCTCGCGCTTCATCAGCCGGTAGGGAACCAGGTCCTCATCCCAAAGCTTCTTGAAGGATTTCTCGATCACCGGCAGATCGTGATGCGAATCCAGGGCGCCTTCGCCCAGGCCAGGAAAGTGCTTGCCTGCGCCAATCACTCCCGCCGATTTCAATCCGGCAAGAAATTCCCGTGCATACCGAACTACGGCCTTGGGGTCGGTGGAAAAAGCCCGCGAACTCATGACACGGCGCGAGGCTTCAAAGGCCAGGTCGAGCACCGGAGCGAAGTCAACATTGAAGCCCAAGGTGCAGCAGATTCTGCCGATGATCTGCCCGTGCTTGCGAAACAATTTCCGGTCGCCGGTGGCAAATACGCCGGCGGCAGAGGGAGCCGAGCCAACGACATTTCTGAAGCGGTCCACCCGCCCCCCTTCGAGGTCCACGCAGGTGAAGAGAGGTTCACGCACTTGAGTCTGACAATCCTTAAGCAGTTTGTGCGTCTGCTGGGCGTTGACGATGTTGCGCGCGAACAGAATAACGCCCGCGGGCTGGATGCGGGTGAGCAGGGAAGCCAGCGGGAAAGACATCTCGATGCCGTCGAAGCCGATGATCAGGAGCTGGCCGGTCTTTTCAGAAATTGAGATGACGTTTCGCAAAGGGGTGACCTGGAATCATGCATCAGGGCAGACTAGAATACCAAGATTGATGCGGGCTAAAACCGGTTCGTTGGTCACTGAACCTGTGTCTGCAACTCCGCCAGCAGATTCAGCGCTTCGAGCGGGGTCAGGCGATCGAGGTCCAGCTCGCGCAGGCGCTCCAAGACCGGCTGTGACAGGGGAGTGAACATCGTAAGCTGGGATGCCCGGGCGGCATCGCGGTCACCGGGTTGCGCATGCAGTCGGGATGCAGCGCTCTCGTGCTGGGCGAGAACCTCGCGCGCCCTTCGCACCACTTCATCCGGCAGGCCGGCGAGCTTGGCCACCTCGATGCCATAGCTGCGGTCGGCGGCCCCCGGCTCCACCTTCCGCAGGAAGACAATTCCCGCGCCCGTCTCCTTCACCGCCACGTGGTAATTCTTGACCCCGGCAAGCTGCTCCGCCAGCTCCGTCAGTTCGAAGTAGTGGGTAGCGAAAAGGGTCTTGGCGCGGGTACGGGCGTGCAGGTATTCGACGGCCGCCCAGGCGATGGCCAGGCCATCGTAGGTGGCGGTGCCGCGGCCGACTTCATCGAGCAATATCAAGGAACGTGGCGTGGCGGTGTGCAGGATCGCCGCCGTTTCCGTCATCTCCACCATGAAGGTCGAGCGCCCGCGGGCCAGGTTATCGCTCGCCCCGATGCGGGTGAAGACCCGGTCCACGATCCCCAGCCTCGCACTCTCGGCGGGAACAAACGATCCCATCTGCGCCATGATCACCATCAGCGCCGCCTGGCGAAGGTAGGTGGACTTGCCGCCCATGTTCGGCCCGGTCAGGACGAGAATGGCGTGGGTCGCCGGATTGAGATAAAGATCGTTGGGCACGAAGCGCTCGCGCTCGGCCGCCACAAATTCCTGCTGCTCGATCACGGGATGGCGGCCGGCGACGATTTCCAGGTCGGAGGAGTCATCGAAGTGCGGGCGGCAGTAATTGCGCAGCGCCGCCAGGTGGGCAAACGACGCCAGCACGTCCACTTCGGCCAGCGCCAGCGCGGTCTGCCGGATGCGGCGGGCCTCTCCTGCGATCGCGGCGCGCAGCCCAGCGAAAATCCGCCGCTCGATCTCAACCATCTTTTCCTGCGCATCGAGAATCTTGGCTTCGTACTCCTTCAGCTGGGGCGTGGTGAAGCGCTCGGCGTTGACCAGCGTCTGGCGGCGCTCGTAGCCGGGTGGGACCAGGTGCAGGTTGGCCTTCGAGATTTCCAGGTAATAGCCAAACACCGAATTAAAGCGGACTTTGAGCGACCCGATTCCGGTGCACTCGCGTTCCCGCAACTCCATTTGCGCTAGAAACTGCTTGCCGCTGCGGCTGAGTTCGCGGAGTTCGTCCAATTCGCGGTCGGCGCCGGGTTGAATGACCCCGCCTTCGCTGAGCGAAATCGGCGGCTCGGGAATGATGGTCTGCTCAATGCGGGTGCGGACATCGCCAAGCTCGTCAATGCCCACATGCAGCGCATTCAGCCGGGTGGCCGAGAGCCGCGCCAGAGCTGCCCGCACCCCTGGAATTCTGCCCAGCGAGGCCGCGAGCGCCAGCAGGTCGCGCGGGTTGGCGGTTTCAAGCGTCACCCGGCTGAGCAGCCGCTCGAGATCCAGCACTCCTTCGATGGCCTGGCGCAGCTCCCCGCGGGCGATGGTTTGCCTGGTCTGCTCCTCGACCGCATCCAGCCGCGCCTGAATTTCCGCCGCAGCGATCGAGGGCCGCAGCATCCACGCTCGCAACAGCCGTTTCCCCATGGGCGTGGCCGTGGCATCGATCGCACCGAACAGGGTCACGCCGGCATCGGCGCCGGCAAAGAGCGGCTCCAGCAGTTCCAGGTTGCGCACCGTGACCGCGTCGAGCACCAGGCAGTTCTGCCTCTCATAGAAGCCGATGCGGTCCACGTGGTCGAGTGTTCCCCGCTGGGTGCTGCGCACGTAGTAGAGGATGGCCCCAGCGGCCGCAGCCGCAGCCGGTTTTCCCGCCAGGCCAAAGCCTTCGAGCGAGAGCACGCCGAAATGATTTTCGAGCAGCGGGATGGCGTGATCGGGAGCGAAGATCCAGTCTTCGAGCGGGGTCGTCACCCACGGTAATCCCGGAGAGCGGCTTGGGACAGGATGCGATGAAAGCGTCCCTATCCTGAGGGCAGCCGAAGCGTCGCCGGTATTCGCAGGGTTTGGCCCGGACAGAGTTGATCGGTCAAATAGCGGCGCCGAACTCGCAAACAGCAACTCCTTCGGACGCAACTGCTGCAATTCATCCTGAATGCGTTTTTCCGCGCCTTCACCGGAAAACTCGGTCGCCCGGAATTCCCCAGTCGAGAGATCGAGCGCGGCAAAGCCGGAGCGTTCGCCGGAGGAGACCACCGCCGCCAGGAAATTGTTCTCCTCGGAATTCAGCGAAGAGTCTGCCGCAGTGCCGGGGGTGACTACCCGCGTCACCTCCCGGCGCACCAGAGTTTTGGCCAGGCGCGGGTCTTCGGTTTGCTCGCAGATGGCTACCTTGAATCCCCGGCGGATCAGCTTAGAGATATAGACTTCGGCGGCATGGTAAGGCACGCCGCACATGGGGATGGCAACTCCTTTTTCCTTATTGCGCGAGGTGAGCGTGATCTGCAGCTCTTTCGCGGCCACCACCGCGTCGTCGAAAAACATCTCGTAGAAGTCACCCAGGCGGAAGAACAAAAGCGCGGAAGGGTGCTCTCGCTTGATGGCGGAATATTGCCGCATCAGCGGCGTAGAGGCCTCGGTCATGCGAATTCGAATTTAACAACCCAGCGAATCAAATGGATTTCTTGCGGGCATCGGGTCTCCGCTGCAGTCACTATAGCAATCAGGGCCCCTGTGCTAATCGTGGAAAACCCGGCCCCGCGCCCTCCGTGCGATAATTTCCTGCTGCCATGGAACTGCGCAAGGACCCCATCACCCGCTCCTGGGTCATCACCGGCGATGACCTGGCTGAACCTGCGCCCCCAACCGGCAAGCCCTGCAGCCTTTGCCCAGGCTCGGCGGAAAAGCTGCAAACCGTTTCCACCCGCGCCGCCATTCACAGCGGCCCCTGGTCGGCGCGCGCCGTCGTCCACCCCAATGCCGTTTACCATATTGAAGGCGACCCCGAGCGCCGCGGCCAGGGAATTTATGACCGCATGCCTCCGCTGGGCGCGCATGAAGTGCTGGTTGAAAATCCCCGCCACGACCGCCAGCTGTGGCAGGCCGACGACGCCGAGATTGAGCAATTTCTGCTGCTCACCGCCCAGCGCATTCAGGACTTGAAGGGAGACGCGCGCTTCCGCTACGTCAGCGTTTTCAAAAATTACGGCGCCGCCGCCGGGCAGGAATTCGAACATCCCCACGCCATGCTCACCGCCACCACCTTTGTTCCCCGGCGCGTGCTTTACGAACTGCGCGCCGGCATGGATTACTACAAGCAGAAAGAGCGCTGCGTCTTCTGCGATATTCTGGCGCAGGAGATGAATGAAGGGCGGCGCATCGTCGAAGTGCGCGG
Source organism: Terriglobales bacterium (assembly GCA_038254805.1). Lineage (GTDB taxonomy): Bacteria > Acidobacteriota > Terriglobia > Terriglobales > Acidobacteriaceae > Gp1-AA145. The sequence continues at coordinate 5,131 of JBBSFW010000038.1, read as the reverse complement.
CGACTTCGTGGCTTTATGCCCTTACGCCACGCGGACTCCCTACGAGGCCTGGATCGTCCCCCGCAGCCACGACTCCTCCTATGAGCGATTCGCGCTTCCCGCGCGCATCCGCGAGCTGGCTGTCCTGATCAAACGCACCCTGCGGCGCATCCTGGCCATCGCCGAGTCGTTTCACTTGGTCCTGCATACCTCCCCCAGCAGCTCCCACGCCTCGCGCAGCCTGGGATACTGGAAGACGCTCGACGAGGACTATCACTGGCACATCGAGATCCTTCCCATTCTGGCGGCCAAGGCGAAGTCCTACACTTTTAAAGAGGTGTACTACTCCCCGGTTTCTCCTGAGACCGCCGCCAAGCGGCTAAGGGAGGCGCAGGTGGAGGTGTAACTGGTCCAAGTGGACAGTGTTCGGAAAAAGTCTCGTACCGCAAAACCGCAAAAGCCATGAGAAGGGTTTTCTTTGCGCCCTCCGTGGATCCTTGGCGAGCTCTGCGGTTAAATGCTTTTGGGCTGAGTCCCCAGCTTCTCGAAGAACACGCAGATGGACTCGATCCCGCGATAGAAATTAGGGAGGTGGAATTTCTCGTTGGGCGCGTGCAGGTTGTCGTCAGGCAGGCCAAAGCCCATCATCACTGAAGGAATCTTCAGCACGTCCTGGAACTCTGCGACGATCGGAATCGACCCACCGCTGCGGATGAACACGGTTTCTTTCTTGAACACCTCGCGCAGCGCCTCGGTGGCGGCCCGGATGTACCGGTTGTCGGTTCCCACCAAGCAGGCCGCTCCCTTGCTCCAGACTTTGACCTTGGTCTCGACGCCTTTGGGCGTCAGCTTCTTCACATAAGCCTGGTAGCGCCTCAAGATATCATCTGGATCCTGATTGGGCACCAGGCGCATGGACACTTTAGCTTGGGACCGCGCCGGAATCACGGTTTTTGCTCCCGGAGAGGTGAAGCCGCCAGGCATGCCATGCACCTCCAGCGTGGGACGCGCCCAGGTCCGATAGAGCACCGAGTATCCTGGCTCGCCGGTGAGCTTGCTAGAGCCCACTTCGCTCTTGCGGTAATGCTCCTCGTTGAAGGGAAGCCGCTTCCAGGCTTTTAGCTCTTCGGCGCTGGGCGCCTTGACGCTCTTATAGAAGCCGGGAATCAGTACCCGGCCCTGAGCATCTTTCAGCTGGCTGATGATTTCGATGAGCGCGAAAAAAGGATTGGGCGCGGCGCCCCCGTACATCCCCGAGTGCAGATCGGTCTTCGGTCCGGCGGCTTCAATTTCCGTGTAAATCAATCCCCGCAGTCCAACGCACAAGGTGGGAAGATCGGGGGCAAACAACTCGGTGTCGCAGACCAGCGCGAAATCCGATTTCAGCTTGGCCTTCTGCTTGCGAACGTATGCGGAGATCGATTCTCCTCCCACCTCCTCTTCGCCCTCGAGAATGAACTTCACATTGATCGGCAGTTTGCCCTCATGGCCCTTCATTAGAGCCTCGATGGCCTTGACCTGCATCCACAGCTGGCCTTTGTCGTCGACGGCGCCGCGCGCATAGAGGTTGTTGTTGCGCTCAGCAGGCTCGAACGGAGGCGAAATCCACTCCCGCAAAGGATCGGGCGGCTGCACGTCATAGTGGGCGTAGCACAGCACCGTAGGCTGGCCAGCAGCATGTAGCCATTCGGCGTAAATCAGGGGATGGCCCGAGCCGGCGATGACCTCCACGTTTTCCATCCCAATGCGCTGCAATTCATTAGCCACGTAGTCCGCCGCCCGCTTGACGTCCGACCTGTGCTCGGGAGCGGTGCTGACGCTGGGAATGCGCAGCAGCTCTTTCAGCTCATTCAGGAAACGTTGCTGGTTCTCACGGGCATAGGCAACCGACGACGACGCCATCAGGGGAGTCCTTTCGGCAACAATAAATAAAGGAATAAATCACGCTCAAGCAAAAGGTCGAGTATAGCCGAAGCGCGTGCCTTATTCGGGATGCGCCGGTTGCGAAGCGCCGGTGGGGCATCCGCTGCTTCGCGGACCCAACTAGCACTAAGTTCTGCCTGAACCTGCCATCCGCTTACTATCTCGAAATGCTTGAAGATGGCATCCTGCCACAAATCGAACGCGAAGTAAGAGCACGGGAATTTGCGCGCCTGGAAGCTTGAAAGCGCTTGTAGGCGGCAAAACGGCATCACTCCTCAGGTTCTCAAAAGCGGGAGGGCCAGAAGTTTGCCAGATCGTACTCCGGAGACTTACCTACAACTAAGCCGGTCATCACCTGCGCGGTGACCGGCGCGAGCAGTATCCCGTCGCGGTAGTGACCCGTGGCCACAAAGTATCTCGCGGTCGAAGTCTCCCCCAGGATCGGCAAGTCATCCGGAGTCCGCGGCCGCAATCCAGCCCAGTCGTCGTGCAACCTGGCGTCGGCCAAAGCCGGGACTATCTCCACTGCCGCACGAAGCAATCGCCGAATCGTGCTCACGTCGGTGCGCTTGTCATACCCTGCCTCTTCCAGGGTAGAGCCAATCACCACCCGTCCGTCGCTGCGAGGGACCAGATAGACTTCGTCCGATCGCAGCACGTGTTTCAAGGTGGGGCCACCGATCACACATAGCATCTGTCCCTTGATCGGCTTTACCGGGAATTGGTGGGGACCCAGACACCCCGCCCAGGCCCCCGCGCAATTCACCACAATAGCCGCTGAGTAAATGGTCTTTGCGGTCTGCACCCCGGTAACACGATCACCGGAAACGAGCAGTGCCGCGACCTCGGCCCCGGCAGAAATATCCACGCCGCGATGCCGTGCCGCCTCGATCGCTGCCTTAACCAGCGCACGAGGATCCACCGAGCGCTCGCTCAGATAAGCGGCCGGAAGCCATGGTTCAGATGGGCCGGGGCGCCCTGGTCCCGGCATGGCCAAAGCCGGCTCCATTGATCCGAGCTCCTTCCGAGACAACAACTGTGCTGCGTTGGCAAAGTTACCGTCGGGAGAAAATACAATTGTGCCCTGCTCCCGTAGATCGACTCGGACGCCGGACTCATCCTCAAGTTCGTGCACGAACTCGGGATACAAGCGTGCGCTGGCCTCGGCCAGAACTCTGAGGGGGGGTGGGATTTCTCCTCCCGAACCTGCCAGCATGCCTGCCGCAGCGTACGAGGCCTCGCGTCCCGGTTCTCCGCGCTCGACGATCAGCACGCTCAGGCCCTGCCTGCGCAGTGAAATGGCAAGCGAAAGCCCAATAATTCCCCCGCCGATGATGATTACATCCCAGGACTTCACGCCCGCATTGTAAAAGACCGCCGGGCATTGCCTGGTCCAGCTCGGCGTGTCACAGCCGGCTCAAATATTCCACGATCTCAGTCTGGCGCCAATCCACCGGGCCGATGAATTTGCGGCGTACCGTCCCACTGCGGTCGATGATGTAGGTCTCGGGATACTTGAAGGTGCCGTAAAGGATGCTGCTCTTTTTCCGGTCGTCGCGTACCGTGAGCAGATCAATTTTGTGGTCCGCGAGAAACTTCGTGTAAGCGCCGCGGTCGTCGTCGACACTGACCGCCAGCACGGTCACCCCCTTGTTCCGCATTTGTTTTTGCATCTCGACCAGAGAGGGCATTTCGTCAATGCAGGGCGGGCACCAGGTCGCCCAGAAATTGAGGACAACGATCTTTCCCCGCAATTGGCTGAGAGTGACGCTGCGGTCGGAGTCTTGCACCGTAAAATCCGGCGCCGTCTTGTCGATAGCGGTGGGCTTCGAGCTGCCGTAACAGCCGCCCAGCAGGAGCAAGGAGATGAAAATCAGCGGGAAGCGCACGCAGCTATAATAAACAATTCGCAGTACGAACTGTGCGGGATGACGGTTTTGATCCGTGCTGTCCGGTATCCCTGGGTGTCATTCCGAACGCCTTCAGGCGTGAGGAATCTGTTTTCTGCGGGGGCGCCCGGCACTGGCTCAAGAAAGCAGATTCCTCACCGCTAGAAGCGTTCGCAATGACAAAGTACGAAAAAATCAAAGTGGATTCTTCAGCATCAGCATGAACGCCGGCAATAGTCTGGCGGTCTCCATTATCGTGCCCGCGCGCAACGAGGAAGCCTGCCTGGGGGCGTGCCTGGAATCGCTGCTGGCGCAGACGGGAATCGCGTTTGAGATCATGGTCGTCAACGACGATTCAACCGACCGCACCTCCCAGATCGCCCGCTCCTTTGCCGGAGTCAAGGTGATCGAAGCCGGCCCGCTCCCCGATCGCTGGACGGGCAAGAACAATGCCATGGCCGCCGGCGCCCGCCATACGAAAGGGAAGTGGTTGCTCTTCACCGACGCCGACACCGTCCACAAGCCGGGATCGCTGGCGCGCGCAGTTGCCGAAGCCGAGCAGCACGGGGCCGCGCTCCTTTCCTATTCGCCCGAGCAGGAGATTCACGGCTTCTGGGAGAAGGCGGTCATGCCGGTGATCTTCGCCGAGCTGGCGGCAACCTATCCCCAGGCAAAGGTGAATGATCCGGCGTCTCCCCTTGCCGCTGCCAACGGGCAATATCTGCTAATTGCGCGAGCGCCTTACGACGCCGTCGGCGGGCATGCAAATCCAAAGATCGCAGGCAGTTTGCTGGAAGATGTGGCCATGGCGCGGCTGGTGAAAGCCTCAGGCCGGAAGATTTTCTTCCGCTATGGCGGCGATGCGGTGCGGACCCGCATGTATCGCACCTTCGCGCAATTGCAGGAAGGCTGGACGAAGAACCTGGCGCTGCTGTTTTCTCCGGCTTGGAGCGTCGCGTGTTGGCGCTTGTCGGAATTTATACTTGTGCCCAGCATGGTTGCGGCGGCATTCGCTTTCACGTCGATAGGCGGGTTCTATAATCTTGGCTTACAGCCTGTGTTGTTGGCCCTCGCCGTTCTGTTTCTCTTCTGGAGACGGATACGGGCGGCTCACTTTCCGGCGTCGTCGATCGCAATGGCTTTTTGTGGGTTGCCCATTTTCGCGTATCTTCTGCTTAGGTCAGCGAGGCGTCAGAAACAGCGGACAGTGGCGTGGAAGAATAGGACGTATGCAGGCTCCCAACCGGCTGCCCGCGCATCAACCGCATACCAGATTTCAGGCGCTGCAATTCTGTTTCTGGCAGTCCAGATTCCGTTTTTTGTTGCTGCGATCTTTATCT
>JBBSFW010000037.1:0-37933 GCA_038254805.1 Terriglobales bacterium | reverse complement strand
TAGCGACTAGCGACTAGCGATCAACCACGAACGAGCGGCAACGAACGACGAACGCCGAAGACGAACGACCAACGACCAACCGACCAACGACCGAAATGATCAAAGCAATCCGAGGAACGCGCGATCTTCTGCCGCCGGAAACGGCTCTGTGGAATTTCGTAGAGGCCGCGGTGCGAGACGTGTTTCGCGCCTACAACTTTCACGAGATCCGCACGCCGATTTTTGAAGACACGCAGTTGTTCACCCGCAGCGTGGGCGAAGAGACCGATATTGTAGGGAAAGAAATGTACACGTGGGAAGATCGCGGCCGCGCTGAGAGCGAGCAAGGCCAGTCGCTCACCCTGCGCCCGGAAAACACCGCCGGCGTGGTCCGAGCCTACATCGAGCACAAACTCTGGGAGCGCGGGCTGAACAAGCTCTACTACATCGGACCGCAGTTCCGGCGGGAGCGTCCGCAGAAGGGGCGTTACCGGCAGTTCTATCAAATTGGGGCGGAGGTCATCGGTCCGCCGAGTGCGGGGAGCGAGTCACCGGCGCGGGATGCGGAAGTTCTTGAACTGCTGGCCACGTTGCTGGACCGCCTGGGAGTCAAAGATTGGACGCTGGAGCTCAACTCCGTCGGCTGTCCGAATGATCGCGCGAAATACAACGAGGCTCTTCGTAGGGCGCTGGAGCCAGTCGCTGCCACGATGTGCGCCGATTGCCAGCGCCGCGCGGTCACCAATCCCTTGCGCATCTTTGACTGCAAAGTTCCCGAAGACCGGCCGGTCATTGAGGCGCTGCCGCGCATCAGCCAGTTTCTCGACGAACCCTGCCGCCAGCACTTCGAGCAGGTGAAAGAAATTCTGAAAGCAGTCGGTGTCGATTTCCAATTAAACGACCGGCTGGTGCGCGGACTTGATTACTACTCGCGGACCGCCTTCGAGTTCACTCACGGCGCCCTGGGTGCGCAAAACGCGATCCTGGGCGGTGGGCGTTACGACGGGCTTTCAGAAGCGCTTGGCGGACCGCAGGCGCCGGGGATTGGGTTCGCCATCGGTGAAGACCGCCTGGTGATGTCACTCAGCGAGTCCACCGATGCGGTGCTTCGCAAGCCCGACGTTTACATTGCTCCACTCGGCCCCGGCATGAATAAGGAATCCGCCCGACTAGCCCGCGAGTTGCGTCGCCACGACATTGTGGTCGAGCTGGGAGACGAGGCTTTTCGCTTGAAGAAGTCGCTCGAAATCGCCAGCAAGTTGGGCGCGAAGTATGCATTGATCGCCGGGGAGAACGAGCTCAGCACCGGCGTTTTCGCGCTCAAGCATCTAGCTACCGGGCAACAAGTTTCCGTGCCGCGCACAGAATTGCCGGGACGAATTCTCGGAACATGATGTTGGACGGAGGAACCGTGCCCAGATTTTCCTTGTCTTACTTCCTGATCGCATTCTGCGCGTTTGCATCAGCCCAGGCTCCGAGCGGCGTGGGAGACTCTCTGGCGCCCACTTTAATCGAAAAGTCCAAAGCCGTTCTTCAATCCATGAAGGCGAAGGGCGCGGATGAACTGAAAGTTTTATTGGCTGATGATTTCCGAAGTGTAGGAAGTGAAGGCAAGGTGCACGATAAAGCCGATCTGCTGGCGTCCGCCAAAGACGGCGAGCTCAAAGACTATTTGTTTTACGAGCCGAGGGTAACTGCAATTGATAATAACGTCGCGATGGTCACCTACAACCTCGCCGTTACTCGCCCTGAGGGTGATGATGGGTTGGCGCCGCGCTATCAAAAGATCTCCGACCTGTGGTTACGACAGGGAGGCGAGTGGCGACTGAAATTTCAGCAGGCCACGCCCCTCCGCCCCGTTGACTGACTTCCTGACCAATGAGCGCCCAACGCTGGATTGACGACAGCCGCGCTTGCAGCCTAGTATTCCAGCGCTGGGGGCATTACTTACTCAAAGGAGAAATTCATTATGAGGCGTGCGAAAGTCATTCTGTGTAGTTGTGTCTTCGCGCTCGTGGCAGCAATATCAGTCCATGCTCAAATGGGGCCGAAAACGCCGGCTCCGGAACTCAAGAAGCTGGATTTCATGGCGGGAAGCTGGACCAGCGAGGGCACCATCAACCCCGCGCCCGGAATGCCAGGAGGCAAGTTTACTTCGACCTCGCATGCCGATTGGATGGATGGAAATTTCTTCCTCGTCGGGCATAGCGATATGGACATGACCGGCATGGGCAAGATGAAAGAGCTGGCAGTCATGAGCTACGATCCCGACCGCAAGGTTTACACCTACAACGCATTTACCAGCATGGGCGAAGCCGAGAGTTCAACTGGGACCGTCGCTGGCGATACCTGGACATGGACCGGCGACGAGCACATGGGCGGTATGACCATGAAAGGCCGTTTCACCATGAAAGTGCTTTCGCCGACTTCCTACACTATGAAATTCGAGCTCTCGCAAGATGGCACGCAGTGGATGACCGCCATGGAAGGCAAAGCCACCAAAAACTAAGCTCGTGTAAGGGCGGACGTCCTCGTCCGCCCACCTTCCATTAAGACCTGCGGCTGCCCGTTCCACATCCGGTTTTCAAGGCCTGGGAAAAACCCGTTTATAATCTCCCCTCGGCTCTCCGCCGTGTTCCTTACTGAAAGGCAAAGTTTGCTCGATTTTCTAGGTGACTTAAAACGCACACACATGTGCGGCGCTCTCCGTACATCAGACGCGGGAAAGCGGGCCGTGCTCATGGGATGGGTGAACCGCCGCCGCGATCTCGGCAGCCTCGTATTTATTGATCTCCGCGACCGCACCGGTGTGACTCAAGTCGTCGTCAATCGCGAACTGAACGCAGCAGCGCACGACAAGGCCGAGCAACTGCGCAATGAATTCGTAATCGCCGTGACTGGCACGGTCAAGCAGCGTGACCGCGACACCGTGAATAAGAACATACCCACCGGCGAGGTCGAGTTGGTGGTTGACGAATTGCGCCTGCTGAATGAATCGAAGCAGCCGCCGTTTCTTCCGGGCGAAACGGTTTTGCCGAACGAGGAAATGCGGCTGAAGTATCGGTACATTGATCTGCGGCGGGACGCCATGCAGATGAATATCGAGTTACGGCACCAGGTCTCAAAGGCGATTCGTGATTACCTTTCGGCGGAGGGTTTCTTCGAAATCGAGACACCCTTCATGACGCGCTCCACGCCCGAGGGCGCGCGTGATTACCTTGTGCCCAGCCGGGTGCAACCGGGATCGTTTTATGCACTGCCGCAGTCACCGCAATTGTTCAAACAGATCCTGATGATTTCGGGATTCGACAAATATTTTCAGATCGTGCGCTGTTTTCGCGATGAAGACCTGCGCGCCGATCGCCAGCCCGAGTTCACACAGATTGATTTGGAGATGTCGTACCCGCAGACGGAGTCGGTGTGGGCGGTGGTGGAAGGATTTTTGACGGCGGCGTTCAAAGCCGCCGGTTCTGAGATCAAGACACCATTTCCACGGATGAGCTATGACGAAGCCCTCCGCCGTTACGGCAATGACAAACCTGATATGCGGTTGCCGGCGATGGTGGATGTGCGTGAGGCGTTGACTCCAGAGGAACTGGATGAATTTGCCGGGAAGTTCCGGGTGCGCAAGGAATTTCCTCTTCAGCTCATTCGTGTACCGAAGGCCGGAGACATTTCAGGCACGGAACGGCGGACCATCGGCACCTATGGCGCCTTTCAGCACGTACAGGGACCATCGTTCGCGCAGCTAATGACCGATCCCAAGCGTTTTGCGAAAGACTATCCGGAGCTCTCGGAAAAAATTCTCAGCTTCGCGAAAATCGCGTCCGATGATTTGTGGCTGCTGGCCGGCGCGGCGCACCGCCCGGAAAACGCCACTGTCATGGATCAGACTGCGCAGCATTTCTGCGAGAAATGCGGCTTTCTGCGGATGGACCTGGCGCAGAAGTATGCCTCCAGGCACAAAGCCTACGAGAAGACCGGTGCTCCGGAGAGAGATTTCCATTTTCTGTGGGTCTCGGACTTCCCCATGTTCGAGTGGGACACATCCGGCAAGCGCTGGAACCCGGCGCACCATCCGTTCACTTCGCTGCATGAAGAAGACATGGCGAAGCTGGAGGCGAACATTGACTCGGTAAACGATCCTAAATCGCCGCTGGGAGAAATCCGTGCGCTGGCGTACGACGTCGTGCTGAATGGGACGGAGCTGGGGTCGGGGTCGATTCGTATTCATCGGCAGGACATTCAGCGGAAGATTTTTCAGGCGCTGGGGATGAGTGACGAAGAAGCGCGGACGCGGTTTGGATTTTTCCTGGAGGCGCTGGAGTACGGCACACCTCCGCATGGCGGAATCGCGCTGGGGCTGGACAGAATTGTGATGATCCTTGCCGGAGCCGATAGCCTGCGCGAGGTAATTCCGTTTCCCAAGACCGCTCGCGCCGTGGATTTAATGGTCGACGCGCCCACTCCGGTGAGTGACGCGCAGTTAAAGGAACTGGGGATAAAAGTTGCCCGGCAGAATTGAGGCATATGCACACTTGGCACTGTTCCTAATGCCTTGTCATTCCCGAACCGGCTTCAGCCGGAGAGGAAGCTGTTGTTCACCCACACACCGATGCGCCAAGCAAGCAGATTCCTCACGCCTGAAAGGCGTTCGGAATGACAAGACAAGATTTCGCAATGGCACAAACTGACAAGTCAAAACATCTGCCCGCCATGGCCTCTATCGCGCGCGAAGCCGGCGCGCTGCTGCTGGAGCACTTCGATCAGAACATCAAGATCGAATACAAAGGCGATGCTGACCTAGTGACTGCTGCCGACAGGAAGTCGGAGGCGCTGATCCGCCAACGCATTCGCACGCTGTGGCCCAGCCATGACATTCTAGGCGAAGAGGAGGGTTTGAACGATACCGGCAGCGAATACCGCTGGTACATTGATCCGCTCGACGGCACCACAAATTTTGCCCACGGATTTCCGGTGTTCTGCGTCTCCATGGCGCTGGAACACAAGGGGAAAATGATGGCCGGGCTTTGTTACGACCCGACGCGCGACGAGTTATTCTCAGCCGAGCAGGGCAAAGGCGCGTATTTGAACGACCGGCCCATTCAGGTTTCGAAGGCCGCGATACTTTCGGAATCATTGCTCGGTACCGGTTTCCCCAGTAAGAAGCGCCACAAGAATGCCAACATTCACTTCTATCATCAGCTTACGTTGCGAACGCATGGAGTGCGGCGGGCGGGGTCGGCGGCGCTGGATTTGTGTTGCGTCGCCTGTGGGCGATTCGACGGCTTCTGGGAATTCAATCTGAACCCTTGGGACACGGCCGCCGGCGTGCTGATCCTGGAAGAAGCGGGCGGTTCGGTGACGGACTTCCACGGTGGACCGTTTCAATTAATCAGTCACGAGACACTCGCTTCCAATGGACTCATCCATGACGCCCTGCTACATGAGTTTAAGCAGATATTTGAGGGACGTGGTATGGAACCGCTGCCAGATCCGAGGGAACATGAACGCGAAGCCTAGCACTTGGCCGCCAGCTGTGGGCGCTCGGCGCAAAATCCACGCTCTTATGAATATGAAGAAGGCCGCATTGCTGGTGGCGGAGCTGGCAATATTGACGGCGTTTTCGGCTGTCGCGGAGTCTCCCGACAGGGCTTATCTGCAATCATTCGAAAAATGGAAAGCAGAACTGGTCGAAGACTTAAAACAAAACTGGCTGGTGCTCGCCGGACTGTTCTGGCTGAAGCCCGGTGCGAACACGGTTGGCAGCGCCAGTGACAACGCCATCATTCTTCCCAGCGGACCTGCGCATGCTGGCGTCTTTAAGCTGCAGGGTGATGATGTTGCAGTTGAGTTTCAGCCGGGTGCTTCTGAAAAGATTAACGGCAAGCCGGAATCGAAGGCCACGCTGGACGCGGATGTGACCGGACATCCCACCGTCATCGAACTTGGCGGTTTGCGCATGCATGTGATCAAACGCGGCGCGCGCCTGGGAGTCCGAGTCAAAGACCTCAACAGCGCGGCTGCACGCAACTATTCCGGACCCATCTTTTTCCCTCTTGACCTGACGTATCGGGTTGATGGAACGTTTGTCCCCTCTGATGGAAAAGCGACGGTTGACGTTCCTGATGTGCTGGGCGATGTGACACCAACGCCGATTGTGGGCGAAGTCCACTTCAAGCTGAATGGCCAGGACCTTACACTGACGGCGCTGGGCGGTGAACCTGCGAAGGGGTTAAGTTTTGTAATGAGTGATCTGAGCAGTAAGAGCGATACTTATCCCGGTGGCAGATTTCTGGAGACTGATCCCGTAACCAGTGGCAAAGTGGTTTTGGATTTCAACCGCGCCTACAACCCACCTTGCGCGGTGACGCCGTTTGCTACGTGCCCGCTGGCGCCGAAGGAGAATCGGCTGGCGCTGGCGATCCCCGCCGGGGAGAAGTACGACCGCCGGCACGCGCATCACTGAAGAATCTTCGTTGGTCGTTGGTCGTCGGTCGCTGGCCCTCGGTCGTTGGGCGTTGGGCGTTGGGCGTTGGGCAAAATCACTCACGTTCAGCAGTCGAATGCCGCACCTCTCTCGAATCCCGTTAGCCCTGGCGAAGGTTGCGCGTAAAATACAGATAAGTAGACTGACGAGGCAGATTCCGTGATTGACGCCCTGCTAAAAAGAAAAATCGAAAGGCGGCCGGAAACGGTGCGGCTGACGGGGCGAATCTTGTTTCTGACCGAGGAACCTGAGCTGATCAAGCGGCAACTGGCGGGCGAAGATCTTGCTTGGGACATGCGCAATCCGCAGAGCAATCCCAAATTGCGCGACGATATTTCCACCGACGAAATCACGCCCGCGCACATCTGCTTTTTCTTCGATGAGACCCTGGGCGAATTTCCCTATACGGGCTTGAAATGCGGCGATGAAGTGCCGATCCAGCGTGGCGACGTGAAACGCGGCCGATTCGTTGCGGCGGTCAGCGGCAAGCGGCGTGGCAAAGGATCGAGCCGCGAGCAGTCCCCCTATGCGGAACTCTGTGCCGGAATTCAACTGGTGATCGCCGAGAATATCGAGCGAATTTACAAGCAGAATTGTCAGAACCTGGGGGTCTTGACGTCTACGGATTTTTCACTCATCGAAAAGATCCGCAAAGCTGAGGAAATTCCGTTGTCGGAATTTACAGCGGGTGAGGACGAGATCACTCGGCAGATCATTGAACACGGCGGCCTCTTCCAGTTCAACGTGGCCCGCATGCAGGGCAAAGTTTTTTTGCCTGCGATCGGAAACGCGGGCGAGAGGGTCCGCGCCACGCGGCCAATGACCTTGGCCGAGAAGCTCTTTGCGCGGCATATGATCGCGAGTGACGGCAAAGTTGGGGTTGGTGCGGTGAAACCAGGAGACGCTGGCTTTGCGCGCACCGACCTGCGCTTCAGCCACGAATACGTCACGCCCATGGCCGCTATCTTCTTCGACCGGTTGGTTGGGCGCAATGCCCCTGTCAATGACCCCGGGTCAGTGCTGTTCTTCCGGGACCATCTGACCTTCCTCGACGAAGTGCTCTCCGAGCAAAAGCGCAAGATGGGTTTGCTCGATCTGGCTACGCAACTGAAGTTGAAGCAGGTAGAGTTTGCTTCACGTAAAGGCATCCGCCTTCACGGCGAGTTGACGGACCGCAAAGGCTCCGAAGGGATCTGTCATTCGGTGGTGCTCGAAAGCTATGCATTGCCGGGACAGCTCATCGTAGGTTCGGATTCGCATACCCCACACTCGGGCGCGATCGGCTGCGTCGCGTTCGGTATCGGCACGACCGATGTGTTTAATTCCTGGATCACCAGGGACGTGCGTGTGCGCGTGCCGGAGTCGGTGAAAATTGTCATTCGCGGCAAGAGGCAGCCGAACGTTACGGCGAAGGATTTTATTCTGAAGATTCTGAGCCTCGATTACGTCCGCAGCGGCAAAGCCTTGGCTAAGGTGATTGAGTATTCGGGCGAGGCCATTGCCGAACTCAGCGTGGACGAACGTGCCACCATGACCAATATGGCAGCGGAAATCGGAGGCTTCACCGGGATTGTGGCCCCTGACCGCAAAGCGGTCGATTTTCTGGTCGAGCGCCGCGGAATGGATCGGACCCAGGCCGAACGGATGATCGAGGGTCTGGCGAGCGACCCGGATGCGCAGTATGTCCAGGTCATCGAACTAGATGCCAGCGCGATCGCGCCAATGATTGCCACTCCGGGCGACCCGGGAAACGGCAAGTTTATTCGCGAGCTGAACACTCCTGTGCCGGTCGAGTTGGCGTACGGCGGGACCTGCACTGCCGGCAAGAATGAAGACATGGATATGTATGCGCGCGTTCTGGCCGACGCTCTTCGCCACGGCAAGCGGGTGGCTGATTCAACCCAGTTCTACATCCAGTTCGGTTCGCAGGAAACCCGGGATTACTGCATACGCCGGGGCTATCTTGAGATTTTCGAGAAGGCGGGCGCCCACATCATCGAGCCCAGTTGTGGCGCCTGCATCAATGCCGGTCCGGGGGTTTCCACACGGCCTGACCAGGTGGTCATCAGCGCTCAGAACCGCAATTTTCCAGGACGCAGCGGCCCCGGCCAAATGTACCTGGCGAGCCCGCTGACCGTTGCCGCCAGCGCGGTGGCGGGATTTATCGTGGAATACGAGCCGAGCGAAACCACCGAACTCGCCCCGGCGTAGTTCGATTTTTATCTTGTTGCGCGGCTGAGGGCCGCATCCGAGCTCCAGGACGCGTTTTCTGTTTCCAGATGCAATTGTATCTGGGCGTCCGCCATCTTACCCTTCGCGACAATTCTCAGCGGATTGCCCTGCCACTGGATATCGACGGCGAAAGCAAGGTTTCCCCCGTCCGACTTCACGTCCTGGAGCGGATATTCGGTCTTGCCATCCGCACCTTGCAGCGTTCCGGAAACCTCGGCGCCTTCTGATTTGAGGTTCAACACTACGTCATAGCCGTCTTTGGTCTTGCCGCTCCATTGTCCGTCAACGTCGCCGGCCAAGGCCAGCGACGCGAAGATCAGTGCTACAACCATGCAACCCAGAAACCGGCCGGCGCGCATACTCTCTCCTGGTCAGTGCCGGACGAGGGCATCACAACCAAGGTCGCGAGGAGGCGGGCGCTGTACCGCTTTGCTCAATTCTTGCTAAAATTAAATTCTTAAGAGATTCAGGAGAAACGTACTCATGGCCTATGTAATTGCAGAGCCGTGCATCGGCACCAAGGACAGCGCTTGCGTAGATGCCTGTCCGGTTGATTGCATTCATCCCAAAAAGGAAGATCCCAGGCACCCCGGCGAAGAGATGCTCTATATCGATCCTGTGGAGTGCATTGACTGCGGCGCCTGCGTCCCGGTCTGCCCGGTGTCCGCGATCTTCGCCCTGGACGATCTGCCGGAGAAGTGGAAGAGCTACGCCGAGCGGAATGCCAAGTATTTTGGAAGATAAAGACAAGCCATCAGCCATCAGTCGTCAGCCATCAGGTCAACCAACACCATAATTCTTGTTATTCCGAACTCGCTTGTGGCGGGTGAAAAACCTGTTTTCGCCGCAGCACCGGCGCCGCCAGCGACAGCAGGTTCCTCGACAGCTGTTGCCGTTCTCGGAATGACAACGTCTTGGGGTTTGCTTTTACCTGATCGCTGACGGCTGCTTCCGCTATCCTGCTTTCATGGCGCTTAGGGAATCGGAAGCGATCGTGCTGCGCACCTATCCCTTTCGCGAGTCCGACCTGCTGGTCACTCTTTTCACCCGGCTGGAAGGAAAGGTGCGCGGGGTAGCGCGGGCGGCCAAGAAGTCGCGCCGCAGGTTTGGCGGGGCGCTCGAGCCGCTGACTTACGTCAAGATCGCGTATGAAGATCGCGAGCGGCATGAGCTGGCCCGCCTCGACGCGTGCGAAGTGCTGGAATCGCCACTGACCTCGCAAGTGAGTTATCCCCGGGCGGTGGCTCTGGGACACGTGGCCGAGTTGCTGGACGAATTGCTTCCCGACCGCGAAGCCAACGACGCTGTTTTCCGGCTGGCGCTTTCTGTGCTTGCCCAACTGAGGGAGCCAGAGTTCTGGCTTCCGGTCACGTACTTTGATTTGTGGATGGCCCGGTTGATGGGATACCTCCCCGAGCTTTCTGAATGCCTGGCATGCGGGCGCGCGCTGAACGGGGGCCGCGCATTTTTCCACGCTCTGGCCGATGGCCTGATGTGTCCGGAGCACAAACGGCTGGCGTCGTCGGAAATCTCAGCCGAATCGCGGAAGCTGGCCGCGCAGATGTTGCGCGCGCCGCTGTCGTCGGTGGACCCGCGTGGTTCGCTGAACTCCAGCGCAGACTTGAGGAAGTTCGTGCTGCAGACTCTCGAACGCCACATCGAGAAGAAGCTCGTGACGCGGGGCATGCTGGAAAGAATAAACACCTAGTGAAGTCGCGAGCCACGCAGGCAGTCATCGCTTGCCTTTGTGTGATTTATAAGTTACAATGAAAGAAGTCATAGAGCTGCGCCGGTATCAGACGCCAACTGGCGTCGACGTGTTTGGCGAGTGGCTGGCGGAACTCAAAGATGTCAAGACGAAGGCAAAGATTCTGGCCCGAGTTGACCGTCTTTCGTTGGGGAACTTTGGCGACTGCAAGTCTCTGAGTCAGGGATTGTTTGAATTGCGGATCGACTGGGGACCGGGCTATCGGGTCTATTACGCACCCGATTCGCAAAGATTGCGTCATGCTGATCCATGGCGGAAACAAGCGCAGGCAGTCAGCGGATATCCGCCGCGCCATGGAATATCTTAAGGACTATCGGGAAAGGACAAGATGAGAAGGAAGGCGAGCACATCCCACGATGAGGCCACCGTTCGTGAGTTGCGTGAGAATCCTCAGTTCGCCGCAGAGTATCTGCGCGCGGCATTAGACGATGACGGTGAGCCGGCCGTGTTGCTCGTCGCGCTGCGTCGCGTGGCAGAAGCGAGAGGCGGAATTGCAAAGGTGGCCAAAGCCGCAGGCATCGAGCGTGAAAGCTTGTACCGCGCCCTGTCACTGCATGGAAACCCACGGCTCTCCACTCTGGTTGCGGTGGCCAAGGCGGTGGGACTGAAGTTGACAGTCGAAGCGCAGTAGGGCGATTCTTCAAAGATTCCCTGCCAGACGGATGGCCTAGTAGGACCTGAATCTGCGCTTCGGATATGACGGCAGAGAAACGCTTCCACTACAATCTTGGATTACTGCTTGGCTCATGCACTGTGAAGCTGCTTCTGGCTAATAACTACCAGCGTCCAGCCAACCGATTTTCTGCTCAGCTGACGCTAGCAGGCATGAGCTAGCAGCTTCGCCCCGGAACCGATGAATCCATCTAATCCCAACCCGCCCAGCTTCCAGGAACTTATCCTGCGGCTCCAGGCTTTCTGGGCGGAGCGCGGATGCGTTCTGCAGCAGCCTTATGATCTTGAAGTGGGCGCGGGGACAATGGCTCCGGAAACTTTTCTGCGGGTGCTGGGGTCGAAGCCGTACAAAGTCGCCTATGTCCAGCCTTCGCGCCGTCCAGCCGACGGTCGCTACGGTGAAAATCCGAACCGGCTTTATAAGCACGTGCAGTTGCAGGTCATCCTGAAACCGCCGCCGGAAAATGTGCAGGAGCTTTATTTGGAATCGCTGGGCGCGATGGGAATTGACCTGCGCCAGCATGACATCAAGTTCGAGGAGGACAATTGGGAATCGCCGACCCTGGGTGCATGGGGCATCGGCTGGCAGGTGATGCTCGATGGCCTGGAGATCACGCAGTTCACTTACTTCCAGCAGTGCGGGGGGGTGGATCTGTCTCCGATTTCCGCGGAGTTAACCTACGGCCTGGAGCGCATCACCGCGTTTCTGCAGGATATGGATTCGATTTATGACATCGTGTGGACGCGCGATCCGGAAACTGGGCACGTCACGAAATATGGCGACGTGCGTCTCTCCGATGAGCTGCAATTTTCGGTTTACAACTTCGAAATGGCGGATGTGGAGAAGGCGTGGAAACATTTCGACTTGTGCGAATCCGAAGCTAAGGCCTTGCTCGATCAATACGCGGCGCAGGAGTCCTCCAAGGAGGAGCATGCTGATCGAAAGAAGTCTGCTTCTCAAAGGAAGCGCTTTCCTTTGCTGGCAGCGTACGAACTGTGCCTGAAGTGCTCGCACTTTTTCAACATTCTCGACGCGCGTGCGGCTATTAGCGTAACCGAACGAGTTGCCGTCATCGCTCGCGTGCGGGCGTTAGCGGTGGGGATAGCGAAAGCCTGGGTGGACCAGCAGGCTTCTGAGCTGCAACCCGCAAAACAGAAAGATGAGCCTGCCGTGGAACTGGCGGTACAAAGAGCTTAGGAAAAATGCCAGACTTTCTTCTTGAAATCGGAACCGAAGAAATCCCCGCCCGTATGATTGCCGGCGCGCAGGAGGAACTGCTTCGCCGCCTTTGGGAGCTATTGGAGCGGGAACGGCTTCCGGCACCGGCAGGCTTGAGCTGCTTGGATACTCCGCGGCGTCTGGCGGTGCTCGCCCCTGGAATCCCTGCGGCGCAGCCCGACTTCACCGAGCAGGTCACAGGTCCGGCCGCCGGGGTAGCCTTCAAAGACGGGCTGCCGACGCCTGCCGCGCACGCCTTCGCTAAGAAAGCCGGCGTGGACGTTACCCAGCTCGAACGGATCACAACTCCGAAGGGCGAGTATCTTTCCGCCCGGATCACCAAGAGGGGTCGCTCCGCAGCCGAGATTCTGGCCGAGTTGCTGCCCAAAGAAATTGCTTCCCTGTTCTGGCCGAAGAATATGTATTGGCGCAAACCCAGCGAGCGCTTCGTGCGTCCGGTGCGCTGGCTGGTGGCCATGCTCGATGACCAGGTGGTCCCGGTTGCATTCGGCGGAATTCGCGCCGGGAATCAATCGCGCGGGCACAGGATTTTGGCGGACGGGCCGGTACGTATTCCCCAGGCTGGCGCCGGCTACGTAGAAGCGTTGCGGGCAGCCAAGGTTCTAAGCCGGAGCGAACGCGAGCAGCAGATTCGCAAAGCGCTTGACGCCGCCACCCGCGCCATCTCGGGTGCGCGCTGGCGGGAAGACAAGTCTCTGCTCGATACCGTGGTCAATTTGACCGAATGGCCTTCGGTGATTCTGGGTAGTTTCGATCCTGAATTTCTTTCACTCCCGGAAGAGGTGCTGGTCACGGTAATGCGTGACCATCAGAAATATTTCGCGGTCGAAGGACCCGAAGGCAAGTTGCTGCCGCATTTTCTGGCGGTCCTGAATACTGACGGCGATCCCCAGGGCCTGATTCGGCATGGCAACGAACGCGTGCTGCGGGCGCGTTTCAACGATGCGCGATTTTTCTGGGAGGCCGACCAGAAGCATCCGCTGCGCGATCGCGTCCCGTGGCTGAAGGACGTTACCTTCCAGAAAGACCTCGGCAGTTACTACGACAAAACGTTGCGGGTGCAGCGCCTATGCAGCTGGCTGAGTGAGGCGCTCCGGCAAAACGGAATTCAGGTGCGGCCAGGAGTGGTGCATAAAGCCGCTTGTCTGGCGAAGACCGATCTCACCACAGAACTGGTGAAGGAATTCACCGAATTGCAGGGCATTGTCGGCGGCCTATACGCGGGTGTACAGAACCTCGATCGCGGGATGCCGGAAGCTACCCGGCAGTTGATCGCGCAGACGATTTATGACCACTACAAGCCGGAGTCGGCGGAAGATTCTGCTCCCCGCACGGTCGAGGGAGCGCTGCTTTCGATCGCCGACAAGGCCGACACCATTGCGGGGATGTTTGCGTTGGGACTGCAGCCGACCGGATCCAAGGACCCTTTCGCCCTACGGCGGCAGGCGAACGGACTCGTGAAGACGATCGCCCAGCACAAACTGCCTCTCGGGCTCGGGCATTTATTTCAACTCGCGCGGGAGACCTACAAGGACTCGGCTGCGGAGAAGAAGTTCGCCCCAAGCGTGAATTACGAAGACGCGGTCCGCGGGTTTTTAAGCGAGCGCCTGGAGTTCTACCTCCGCGACCAGCTTGGATACAGATACGACGTGGTGAATGCGGTCTTGGCGGCTGGGGCCGACGACGTAATGGACGTGGTAGCTCGCGCGGAGGCGGTCAAGAGCGTGCTGCATATGCCAGAGTTTATTTCTATCGCGGCTGGCTCCAAGCGAGTGAGGAACTTACTCAAACAAGCGGTCGAAAAGAAGCTGCGGATAGCGCCACAATTCGAGTTTCTGGTGGAATCGGCGGAAGAAGAGAAATCACTCGCTGCTTACGTGGAACGGAACTCGCCTCACATTGAAGGGTTCCGCGAAGCAAAGGACTACGGGAGCGCGCTGCACTTGCTTTCCACGGCGCGAGAGACGGTAGACGCCTTTTTCGATAAAGTAATGGTAATGGTTGAAGATGAGCAGGTGCGCGCCAACCGCCTCTCCCTGCTGCAGAGGCTATTGAGAGAGTTCTCCACGGTCGCCGATTTTTCGGAAATTGTCATCGAGGGCGGCAAATAATCCGCTGTTCATCGCATTCTATTCAATAGATAGAGGACACTCATGGCTACATCGACACTTCCAGAAGCTGAAGTTCAGTCCACCAGCAAAGGCGGGTCCGCCAGTTCGCCAAAGAGCGCGACTAAATTCGTCTATTCTTTCGGCGGCGGCAAGGCCGAGGGAAACGGAAAGATGAAAGACGACCTTGGCGGCAAAGGCGCCGGTCTGGCGGAAATGACCAACGCGGGGCTGCCTGTGCCCCCTGGATTCACCATCCAGACTGAAGCCTGTCGGGAGTACATGCGGAGTGGCGGGGTCACGGGTGAAGTGGATCGCCAGATGGAGGCGGCGCTGCGCCAGCTTGAAGAGTTGCAGGGACAGAAACTGGGAAAGGGGGAGAATCCGCTACTGGTCAGCGTCCGCTCGGGCGCCAAGTTTTCCATGCCCGGCATGATGGACACGATTCTCAACCTCGGCCTGAACGATCAGAGCGTCGAGTCGTTGGCCAGGCTGAGCAACAATCCGCGCTTTGCCTATGACTCTTACCGGCGATTGATCCAGATGTTCGGCAGCGTCGTTCTTGACATCGAGAAGCGCGTCTTCGAGGAAGTCTTCGATGCCAAGAAGAAGCAGCGGAAGGCCAAGCTCGATACCGAGCTCGATTCCAGGGCGCTGAAGGAGGTCATTGCCGAATATAAGAAGGTCGTCAAAAAGCATGCCAAGCGCGATTTTCCGCAAGATTCGCATGAACAGCTGGTGATGGCGCGGGACGCCGTGTTCCGTTCCTGGCAAAACGACCGCGCCAAGCACTATCGCCGCATCAACAATATCGACGACATGCTGGGCACGGCCGTCAATGTGCAAGCCATGGTCTTCGGCAATCTGGGAGACACCAGCGGCACCGGCGTCGGATTCACGCGAAACCCTGCCATCGGCACGAAAGAGTTTTACGGCGAATTCCTCATGAACGCGCAGGGCGAAGATGTTGTCGCCGGCATTCGCACCCCGGTCCACATCTCCGAACTCGAAAAAATTATGCCGGATGTTTACCGGCAGTTGCATGAAATCACCACCCGCCTCGAACAGCACTACCGGGACATGCAGGATTTTGAATTCACGATTCAGGACCGCAAGCTCTACATGCTGCAAACGCGGAACGGTAAGCGTACTGGCATTGCAGCCGTGCGGGTCGCGCTGCAGATGGTGGAAGAGGGACTGATTACCAAGGAAGAAGCGATTTTCCGGGTCGAACCCAACCAGCTTTACGACTTCCTGGTGCGGCGGCTGGACGAGAAAAGCGCAAAAATTGAAGTGCTTGCCACCGGACTGCCGGCGTCGCCGGGCGCCGCCGTCGGGCAAATTGTGTTCACCGCCGATGAAGCGGTCGAGAAAGCCGGGCATGACGCAACCAGAAATCCCGTGATTCTGGTGCGCGCGGAGACCACTCCTGAAGACATTCACGGCATGGAAGTCGCGGCGGGCATTCTCACTTCTCGCGGCGGAATGACCAGTCACGCGGCGGTGGTCACGCGCGGCATGGGCAAATGCTGCGTGGCCGGCGCCGGCGACATCCACGTGGACGAGAAGACTCGGGAGATGCACGTGAAAGGTCAGATCTTCAAAGAGGGGGACTGGATTTCACTGGATGGCACTACAGGGCGCGTCATCAAAGGTAAGCTCAATTCCATTCCTCCGAAAGCCGACGATCCCGAGTTGTTGAAGCTGATGAGCTGGGCGGAGCCGTTCCGCACGCTAAAGGTTCGCGCCAATGCCGACATTCCGCGCGATGCGGTCCAGGCCCGGGCCTTTGGGGCGGAGGGAATTGGGCTTTGCCGCACTGAGCACATGTTCTTTGCCGAAGACCGCTTGCCGCATATGCG
This sequence comes from Terriglobales bacterium, assembly GCA_038254805.1. GTDB lineage: Bacteria > Acidobacteriota > Terriglobia > Terriglobales > Acidobacteriaceae > Gp1-AA145. The sequence goes on along the minus strand of JBBSFW010000037.1, from coordinate 21,582 downwards.
CGCCATGATTCTCGCCACCACCGAGAAAGACCGCCGCGCAGCACTGAAAAAACTGTTGCCCATGCAGCGCTCGGATTTTGCCGGAGTGTTCAAAGCGATGGACGGCTTCCCGGTGACCATCCGCTTGCTCGATCCGCCCCTGCACGAGTTTCTGCCACGCCGCGAAGACTTGATGGTGGAAACCGCCGTACTCGAGGCCACCAAACCGAAGTCGCCAAAGCTGAGGGAACTGAAAAAGCTGCTGCGAAGGGTGGAAGAGTTGCACGAGTTCAATCCGATGCTCGGCCACCGCGGCTGCAGGCTGGGAATCACTTATCCCGAGATTACCGAGATGCAGGCGCGCGCCATCTTCGAGGCGGCGATTGCAGTTTCAAAAGGCGGCATCAAGGTTTTTCCGGAGGTGATGATTCCGTTAACTGCAACTCTCAAAGAGATGGCCAATCAGGCGGCCATTGTCAACCGCATTGCCGATGAGGTTTTCAAGGAGAAGGGAACCAAAGTCGAGTACCTAGTGGGCACCATGATTGAACTTCCCCGCGCAGCGCTCGTTGCCGATGAGATTGCCAAGGAGGCGCAGTTTTTTTCATTCGGCACCAACGATCTGACCCAGACTACGTTCGGCTTTTCGCGCGATGACGTCAACAAAGTGCTGCCGACTTACATAGCCGAAGGCATTCTGAAACAAGACCCGTTTGCGGTTCTGGACCGCGAAGGCGTCGGACAGTTAGTGAAGATGGCGACCGAGCGTGGACGCAAGACTCGCCCCGATCTTAAAGTTGGAATCTGCGGAGAGCATGGTGGCGAACCATCGTCGGTTGAGTTCTGCTATCAGGTAGGGCTGAATTATGTTTCCTGCTCCCCCTATCGTGTGCTGACCGCGCGTCTGGCCGCCGCGCAAGCCGCGGCCAGTGACAGGCTGCAAACCGAAGGTGGAAGGACAAAGTAGAAGCCGTTCTGCAGTCAGATTTCGGGGTAGAAATCGAAAAAAGCGTCCAGGCTGGACCTGAGCTGCTTCTCGATCTGCTCCTTGCTTCCTTCGAGCACATGCATAGTGACGTGCGCCTCGCGCCCATTTTTCAGCTGCAGGGTGGCGTCACCCACTTCGGTGACTTCTTCCGCCGGGAGAAGCCGCATCCCGTAGACCAACGTCAGATTTGCCATGCTGCAATTGTAGCTTTTGTTTAGGAGTGTCAGCGGCGGGCCACGCGCTCATTGCTGCTACAATTCGGCTGTGTTCGGGAAAGTTTTCATTCTGGGGACCTGTCTAACATGGGCAGGGTCGTGCGCCGCGCAGGAAAATACCCCGGCATCGCGGCCTCAGGTAAAAGTTCACATGCTGAATGTTTGCTCCCCTTCCGCGGAGGAGCAGCGGGAGATTTCTACCGCCTTATCGAATATCCCCCGGCGCCCGTCCTTCGATGCCGATTTCGAAGTTGACCGCGGCCGGTCCGTGCTTGACCAGAGCGCGAACCTGCTGGCTGCGGCCAGCAGTGCGCAAGTTTCCGCCGAGCTCGCAAGCGCCGACTTTGTCCGAATCCGCCGGGATTTCGCCGCCGGGACTGGGTATGCTACGGTGCAATATTCCTTCAGCCGGGACAGCAAGCAGATGGTGGAGACGCTGGTATTTCGGGTGCGCGACCCGAAAGATGTTTTGCAAGTTTCAATCGAGGACAGTGCATCGTCGGTCACAACCGCAGCCGCAATGCTGGGAACAGGAACGCCCGCCAGCCGCATCAAGCTCGAGCGCTTCGGCAAATCGTCCGTGGTGCTGGCCCGTTGCCCCGGCCAGGCGGGGGCGCCGCCGCCGGACCAAAGCACCTATGAGCCGCTGTTCACGAGCGCATCTGCCATTCTCTCCGAGTATCGCGGTCTTCTTGGCGCGAAGCGGATGGTTCCAGAGGAACTGGCGCGAGTCCATGACCGGGGAATGCCGAGTTCTGCAGCAAAAAAATCGCCTGCATCCAATCACAAATGAACGGCTCATCCGGTTGAACCCAACTGCCGATTGGGTAATCTAAGTCTCTATGAGCGATGTTCGCGACGTGGTCATCATGGGATCCGGATGCGCCGGGCACACTGCTGCTCTCTACACCGCGCGTGCCAACCTCCGCCCGCTGGTGATCGAAGGGCATGAACCCGGGGGCCAGCTCTCTCTCACGACTCTGGTTGAGAATTTTCCCGGCTTTCCTGAGGGCATTCAGGGACCTGAATTGATCGCCAACATGCGGCGCCAGGCCGAGCGCTTCGGCGCAGAATACAGACTGGCGCATGTTACCGCCGCCGAGCTTGGCAGTCGTCCTTTTACCCTTCACGTCGGAAAGGACACTCTTCAAACTCGAACCTTGATTATCGCCAGCGGGGCGTCGGCGCGATGGCTGGGGCTGCCAAATGAGAAGGCGCTGATCGGCCATGGAGTATCATCGTGTGCGACCTGCGACGGATTCTTCTTCTCCGGCAAAGAGATTGCCGTGATTGGGGGAGGCGACTCCGCCATGGAGGAAGCTCTCTTCTTGACCCGCTTTGCGAACAAGGTCAGTCTCATCCACCGCCGTGAGCAATTTCGCGCTTCAAAGATCATGCTGGAGCGGGCGCAGAAGCACGAGAAAATCAGCTTCATCACCAATGCCATTGTCGAAGATGTGTACGACGCTTCTAAAAAGGAAGTCACGGGCTTGAAGCTGCGTGATGCCCGCAATGGAAAAGTCTGGGACCTTCCTGTTAGCGCCATGTTTCTTGGAATTGGACACATTCCGAATGCGAAACTTTTCGACCGGCAGCTGGAGATGGACCAGGACGGATATTTGAAGACCAGCGATTACGTTTTTACGAAAGTCCCCGGCGTTTATGCCTGCGGCGATGTGCAGGACCGGCGCTACCGGCAAGCAATTACCGCCGCTGGTTCAGGCTGCATGGCCGCGCTTGAGGTTGAGAAATTCCTGGAAGACCAAGGGCATTGAAGTATCCAGAATAAGTGCCGTGTAGGTTACCTTAGTTCCTGTCGATAGCTACTCCGGTAATCTTTCCCGTTTTTATCTCCGTATTTAAAGTTGAACCGTTATGAGACGGATCACCATCCCTGTGCTCTCCATTGTTCTCTGCCTGAGTTTTTACGCGCAATCGGTTTTGGCGCAAACTGAGGAAGCGCAGGGCAAGCGCAAAATAGCCAGCAAGGTCGTTCCGGTTTACCCGCAACTGGCCCGCAGCATGGCTTTACAAGGAACAGTCCGGCTTGAGGCCTTGGTGCTTGCCAGCGGCAAAATCAAAACCGTCCAGGTGAAAGGCGGCAATGCGGTGCTGGTGCAGTCGGCAGAGACCGCAATCCGCGGATGGCAGTGGGAGAAATCTGATCACGAAACCACCGAACTCGTAGAATTCAAGTTCAGCCCCAACTAACCGAAAGCTATCTCTTTCTGGACCCTTAACCCCGGTCGCCTTCTCTCTTTTGTGATACAACTTTCTGTGATCTTGACCCGGGTCGAGAGCAGGGAACGGTATGTCCGCGCCGGAGAGCCGTGCTGAGAGCTCTCTTTATCTCGCTTTCCGAAAGCCGTTCGTTGCGGGCCCTAGCCGAACGCTCCTTTCTAGGGCAACGCATTTCCAGCCGCTTCGTAGCCGGCACTCACGTGGAGGATGCGCTTCGAGTTACGCGCCTGCTGAATCAGGCGGGCCTCAGCGTATCCATCGACAATCTGGGAGAAAATGTCACTAATGCCGGCGAAGCCCATCAGAGCGCCGAGTTGTACCGTCAATTACTCGATGAAATCTCAGCGCGAGCGTTGAACGCCAATGTGAGCCTCAAACTGACTCACATGGGGCTTGACCTTGATCCGCAACTGGCTTCTGACAACGTAAGCGCATTGGTTGCGCAAGCGGCCTCTTTGCAACCCAAAAACTTCGTTCGCGTGGACATGGAAGGCTCGGCTTACACGCAGCGAACCCTCGACTTTGTCCGTGAGCTGCACGCGCAGCCAGGAAACCAGGGGTGTGTGGGCGCGGTGATCCAAAGTTATATGCGGCGGTCCGAAGATGACGTAGCCCGGCTGCTAGGAGAGGGAATTCGCATCCGGCTGTGCAAAGGCGCGTACAAAGAACCGCCGGAAATCGCTTACCAGTCCAAATCCCAGGTGGACGCAAACTATGTCCGCCTCATGCGGATTTTGCTTAAGAGCGGGAGTTATCACGGGCTCGCCACTCACGATGAAAATATGATTCGCGAGGCCAAGGCTTTTGCCGGCCGGGAAAAGATTGCGCCGGACGCATTCGAATTTCAAATGCTGTATGGGATTCGGCGCGACCTGCAACAAGCCTTAGTGCGCGACGGATGGAAAATGCGCGTTTACGTTCCCTTTGGCGCCGAGTGGTATCCCTACCTGATGCGGCGATTGGCGGAACGTCCGGCCAATGTGTTGTTCGTTGCCAAAAACCTGTTGAGGAAGTAGGCCTTCTTGCACCTTTATTGCGGCGGGCGCGGGATGTAACGTTGCGGCCCGGTGTTCAAGTCGTTCTGCGGTGCAGAGGGCTGTGCTAACGGCAACTCCGCCGCGTTCTTCAGCACCTGGCGCTCCAGTGGCGAGAACTGACTGTATCGCCCGGCCTCAATTTCCCGTTGTCGGGCCTGCGGCGGCATGGCGCGCAGAGTTTCAATGGCGTTGCGCACTGCCTGCCGGCGCTCTTGCGGCAAATCTTTGTACTGCGAGTCCAGTGACCTGAACTGCTGCTTCTGCTGCGGCGTCAGATGTTCCCAGGTTTCCATCCGTCTCAGAACCTGCTGCTGGCGATCGGCCGGCAAACTGTCGAAGTGCTGCAGTCTCCGCTCAAACTGCTGCTGGCGATCTGCCGGAAGCTTCTGAAATTGCGGATCGCTTTGCAGCGCACGCCTCTGCTGATCGAGAGGTTGCTCGCGATGCTGGTTCAACCACTGCCCGGAATGATGTCCTTCCGCCGGGGGCTGATAAGGCCGCGGCGTAGGGTACGCCGGCCGAGGTTCAGCTGGGTATTGCGGAGGCCGCGAGGGTTGCGGGCGGGCCTGATTTTCGCGGCGGCTGGGCTGGGGGCGCGCCTGTGGCTGCGGGCGAGACTGCCTTTGCTCCGTTGGCCGGGGACGCGGCACCCGTCGCTGGTCATGGCGAGGGTCCTGCGCGAACGAGGGCACAAACGCCAACGCCAGCAGCATGCCTGTAGCGCCGCACTTTGCGATTTGTGCCGTTATTTTCATTCCTAATCCAGGACCAGCGCTGCCCTAATCCAGGACCAGCGCTGCGCTCTCGATCTTACGGGTTCGCGTTTACGTCTTGCTGGACTTGCAAATCATCAAGCAGATTGGAAGGCGAATCTGAATCCGAATCGGAAAACATATCCAGATTCTTGTCCAGCGTCTGCAAATCGCTGACTGCGGTGCCAGGTTGGCTGGTTGTACCGGCCACACCCGTCTGGTGCTCCATCCAGATGGTCACTCCGGCTACCATGGCCACCGCCAGCGACACCGCCATCGCCGGCCCTCGCACCCAACCCCACCATGGCGAAGGCTGCTTAGCTGCTTCCTCCCGCAATCGTGCATTCAGTCGCACATCAAAATAGGGCGACGGCTCCGGCGCCTCCCACTCATCGAGCAGCGCCATTGTCTTGCGGAATTCTTCCAAAGTTGCCGCGCAATTCGTACAAGACCCCAGGTGATTATGGACCTCGGCCTCAGTGGGGGCGATTCCAGCGGCCAGGTCCGGAAGCAGTTCGCGAATTTCTGTGCACTTCATGGTGTTCATGTCCTTCATACAAAATTGTCTCGAGTGGCGGCAGGCTCTCGCCCGCGATTCTTTTTACACAAACTCTTTCAACTGCGTACGCAAGGTCTCGTACGCCCGGAAAAGCAGAGACTTGGTTGCTGATTCACTCAACTTCAAAACCTCCGCAATCTGGCGGTAATCCATCTGCTGGTACTTGTGCATGAGCACCGCCATTTTCTGTCTTTCAGGCAGCGCCTCAACTTTCTGCTTGATGGCATTCAGGCGCTCGCGCCTCAGGATCTCCTCTTCCACGTTTGGCGTTTCGTCCGCCAGGTCCCGGGTTTGTCCGGTCTCCGCATCGGGCTCGTCCAGATTCACCGTGTTCTCTGGACGCTCATGGCGCGTGTCGCGGGCGTGGTTCACGCCCAGGTTGGTCGCGATCCGGTAGAGCCACGTCGTGAACTTCGCGCTCGGCTCGTAATTCGCTCGCGACCGGTACACGCGCAAAAACACTTCTTGCGCCAGATCTTCCGCCGTCCCAGTGTTGTGCGCCATCCGGTACATGAAGTTGATCATCGGACGCCGGTACTTCTGCACCAGATAATCAAATGCGGAATCATCGCCCGCCTTGACACGCAGCATAATGTCGGCGTCGCTCAATTCTGCAGTCGCACCTTCGGCGACGGCGGCGGAGTGCACGCCCACGGCGAGCAACCCGTGATTTAAAGCCACGCTGCTCACATTAGAACTAACCCCATCAGGATCAGAAAGTTGCGGGTTGGTGCTATTGGCTTTAACAGTGGATGTCTCCTGTTTAGAAGGGTTTACAGGGTCTGCGGCGGATTTGGGTTTCTTCCACATACCGTCTTAATCGGGGCCGGTGGGCGCATAGGTCCTGCTGGTCGTTCGCGCCAGAACGTTAGGCTAACACGGGGCCCAAACCCCCAGGAACTGCGCCCGGCCCTATCCCCGCAATGGTTTATCCCCCCGGTCCGGGCTTTCCACTTGTTCATACCCAGTGCACCGGATCACCGGCAGAGTCGGATACTTCGGGAAGTTTGGGTCGGCGAAGGACTTGCCACAGAGATAGAATGTAACTCCGCGATCGATTGATCAGCCGCATATGCCGGCAGCTCGCGCACAAGCCCGTCCCCGAGTGTTCGAGCGCTGAAGTGTCTTTCATCGTCACGGCAGCAGGAAGTCAATGTGCTTGGGGGCTTCCAAGTACCTGCAAGCACATGCCTGAGCCTTACGTCACCTTTAAGTATGTCGAGTATTGTTCTTCATCGATAGCAATATAGGGCAGCATTTTGATTGGACCGCTATCTCCATTTACTTCCCAAGACCGCTGTCCAGTGTGCTGGGCTGACAACAACTGAGCTTCTGTCAATGTTGGCTGCTCCTTCGTGATTGCGAGCAGCACCAGAGGACCGTAGAGAAGCGCGACAATTTCGCGATGGCGCGAGTCAATCGCTTCGAGGCGGGTCTTCATGGGCAGCTCCACATCCACTCGATCGCCGGTCTTCCATTGGCGATGAATGGTTGCGAAAGTTCCAGGTGTCAGGGAGCCTGGAAACCGTTTGCCGTTCAGTTCAATGCGGGCGTTCCCGGCCCACTCAGGGATACGAAGGTTCAAAGAAAACTCCGCAGGCGCTGAGGCCGTCACCTCGAAATTAACTGTGCTTTCGAAGGGATAAGCTCCTTTCTGAATTAACGAAACCCGCGCGCCGCCCTCCTGCACCCAGCCAACGGTGGAAGGAATATACAGGTTCACGAACACGCCGCCAGGGTCGCGAAAGTAAGTATTGATGCGGTAGTCCGTCGCCACTTGCGGCAGAGTGCCGGAGCAGCATGGAAAGCCGTGATCCGAGTAAACCTTCTTCCCCTGAAAGTTGTAGTCCGCGTAGTAGAAAGCTCGGCCATCGGAGTGCATCGGCTTTGCGCCCAGCACGGTGTTGTACATCACACGCTCCATGCTATCGCCATAGCGGGAGTCACGGGTGACGCGCAACAGATAGCGCGTCACTTTGAAGTGAGCGTAGGCGCCACAGGGGGTTTCAAAGCTGTTGTGAGTCTTCGTCAAGCTTGCGAAAACTTCATCGCTCTCTGGAGACCGCAACAGCTCGTCTGGCCCCCAGCCTCCGGTCGCAAAACTTTGCGCCTTAAGCATCTCGAAAGCGTTCTTGGCCGCTCGCAGATGCTTCTCACTACCCAGAGTCAAATAAGCCTGCATCGCTGAACTAAGCGAATTCACATAACTGTAAGCGTGTTTCCCTCCCAGCACGTTCTCGCCCCTAGCTAAAGGATCGAAGAACGTCGAGTCGTTCAAATATCGAACTCCCAACTCACGATACCGCTCCCCAGCCCCGCGTTGATAAGCCAGGAACATATTTTCCGGATTTGTGTAGGATTCGTCCCACTGGAAGGATTGATCTTTACCCGGCCGCCACTCGCGGTTGTGGTCGATTGCCTTGCCGGGCATATGCGGCAAAGCAGCATTCGTGGTTTGCTCCAAAATGGCGAATGCGTCCTTGTCGTCTACATACTGATGGGAATCAATCAGCCCCAAAAGCAATTTGTCGTAGCAGTACGCTGGAAATCGGTTCTTATCGTAAAAATCCCCTGAGATCGTTTTCGCGTAGAGCCGGTTCAGGCGCAGTACTTTGTCGCGTGTCACCGCCAATCCGGTGATCGCATAATATCGGGCCAGCGCTGAAATCCATTGCCCAAAAGTCGCGCCCGGAGCGAACCCGGCATTATCCTTGCGCCAGTCAAAATTTGGATCGTAGTTGTACCAGCCCCCCAAATCCGCACCCGGAGCAGGCTGGCCCGCCATCTGCCGGAAGGGCTTCAGCAGACTGTCTTCGTTAAGCTCCATCAAAACGGCGTGCGTTTCTTTGAGCTGCGCCTCATGCAGTTCGCTGGTTAAAGCAACTTCACCATAGCCGAACTCAGCCAGCGGTGCGGTCCCGGTAACTGCGTCGTACATTGCCCCGGCGAGGCGAGGAGGGCGGGCGGCCGCGACTGTGGCAAATGCCGAGAGCCTGGCAAACTCTCTGCGAGATATTTTAGAAAACGGCATATTAGGTGGAATTTGACGATTTCGACTTTTATCTGCGCGAAAACCTTATGCGCGCCCCGCCTTCGTGTCAAGCAAGTGTACGTGAGGTAGGCCAGCGCCTGGTGGGGGCGGACGGTGTTGTAGGTGCGCTCCCAGGCGCGCAGCTCGCGGTTCAACTTTTTCAGCTCCAGCGAGTAGGGCCTGACCTGATAAAACTCACTAATCATTCTGAACGAGAACAGAAATCATGGAGACATGCGAGGCGGACAGACGGTACTCGCGGCTCAAGCAGAAACTTGCCGCGCAGAAGGGGTGATTTAACGCCGCCATCACAATGGGAAACGCAGACGGTCCGCGACCATAACCACTGCAGGAAAGTAGGGTGTTATGATGAGCTTGCCGCGAAAGAGTGGGCGCTTAACTCAGCGGTAGAGTGCCATCCTCACACGGTCACCATCCACCCACCGGCCATTGACTCTAAACAGGTTAGATACCGTTAGTAAGCGGAGAAAGCGGTATATCCGCCGCAATTTGGTACGGTTTTGGTATGGTCGGGCCGCTGGCAAGACAATGGCGGGGTGCGGCCCGGTTAAGACCCAACCGCGAGACCACAGGGCGTACAGCTGGCTGTAGGCTACCTAAACATACCGGCACGACGTGACGTGCAGTACCCGACTTAGCAATCGCTCAGCGCTGTTCTTACTGATATATTCGCCGAAGGTTCTGCGGCAGACACTCAAAACCGCTGTGCGGCACCGCTGGCTGGACCGCCTGCCTGACCTCTCCGAGCCTTACCGCGCCTCCGGAAAAATCGCGCACCGCGCCTGGTTCTCGCCGGAGGAATACAAGCAGCTCTACGAAGCCACGCGGGAGCGGTTGCGCCATCCGAAGAACGCGCGCTATAAATGGGAATCAGAACAGCTGCACGATTATGTCCTGTTCATGGCTAATACCGGCCTGCGGCCCGATGAGGCGAACCGTCTCGAATATCGCGATGTGAAGATCACCGCGGACGAGGGCAGCAACCAGACCATCCTAGAAATCGAGGTGCGCGGCAAGCGCGGCGTCGGCTATCCCGTTGGCCCAGCCGGAATAGAAAGCAAGCTGCGTGATCGTCTCAGAAAGCTCGCTTGGCTTCACGCCATGATCGAGAGCCAAGCCCATGTGATGTGCAAGTTCGATAGGTTGCGAGCGCTGGATGAGCGCGGCAACAGTAACCAGACTGCGATCACGAAGGCTGATAACATCGCGCTTCCATAGGCTGCCTTCGACGGTTTCGGTCGTGAAGCGTGCGAGGGGTGGTGAAACTGTCCCGATCTTGTCGATCGTTAAAGCGGCAGGATTTGTGTCAGCTATCATTTTGGATTCCTTGTTGGGTTTGCTGTTAGAAATTTATTTCAGACAGACGCCGGAAATCTTTTCGAGATACGCGAGCAGCCGTGCTTGAACGGCGGGATCGTGTGCGCTCGGCGAACAGCGCTGGCGCTCGCGGTGATGAAAATACTCGCCTGTGACCCGTGCCAGCGGCTCTTCACTCGCCGCCAGCCAAGCTTGCGTATCGGCACCCATTTCGAGGTCATCAGGGGCACCAGCGCCGCCCATTTTGGTCGGCACCCAGCCCGGATCGACCGCATTGACCATCACGTTCGGCCAGCGGCTCGCGAGAGCCATCGCCATGATCGTGTCATGCAACTTGGTATCAGAATATGCTTGGCTCGCGTTCCATCGTCTCTTTTCCCATTGGGCATCCGAAAGATCGGCATCGCCCCCGAGATGCATGTTCGAGCTGATGTAGATGAGCCGTTCAGGTTGCTGGAGAAGCGCCGTGAGCACGTAAGGTGCCACTACGTTGACCGCGAAAATGCGGGACAGAGCGTCCTTGGTCCAAAAGCGTTCGCGGTCATTGTAGCCAGTGCCGACATTGTGGACGACGGCATCCATCGCTCCTAGTTCGTTCACCTGCGAAGCAACGGATTTCATCTCGGCGAGAGTTGATAGGTCGCCGACGACCACGGCCTCACATTCTGGAAGTGCAGCGCGCACAGCAGCGGCCCGGGACAGGTCGCGGGCATGTAGAACAACCTTGTGACCATCTCGGGCGAGCTGTTTGCCGGTCAGCAAGCCAAGGCCGTCCGATGACCCAGTAATGAAAACCCGCGCGATGTTTTCGCTTCTGCTCATGCGCTGATCCCCGTGCTGGTCGGAAGTTCGAGAGACTGGGAAAGCAGTGGCGTCGTCATTGAATTCAATCTTTATGTTTTCGTTGGACCGATGGCGGGATCGTTCCCGAAATCCGGCCATGATTATCTGTCGATCGTCGCTTCCATGGCTTCTGTGTAACGGTTGCCCTGGACAGTCATGTGCGAGAGCAGAGTGCCGAGAGCTTCAAGGTCACCCTTGCTCAGCGTGACATCCGCGGCACCGGCATTCTCTTCCATGCGATGCTTTTTCGTGGTGCCCGGAATTGGAACGATCCACGGCTTTTGCGCGAGGAGCCATGCGAGAGCGACCTGAGCTGGCGTTACCTTTTTGGCTTCCGCCAGCTTGCCGATCTGTTGGACCAGATTTGCATTCGCCTCGCGGGCCTCTTCCTGAAAGCGCGGAAGCTTCGAGCGGATATCATTGTCCTTGAAGGTCGTAGCCGCGCCGATCTTGCCGGTCAGGAAGCCCTTGCCGAGCGGACTAAAAGGCACGAATCCGATGCCAAGCTCTTCAAGAACCGGAATGATCTCCTGTTCCGGCTCGCGGGTGAACATCGAATATTCACTCTGCAACGCCGCGAGCGGCTGCACGGCGTGCGCTTTGCGGATATTCTTCACGCCAGCTTCCGACAGGCCGAAATGCCTGACTTTGCCCTCGGCAATGAGATCTTTGACGGTTCCGGCAACATCCTCAATGGGCACGTTGGGATCAACGCGATGCTGGTAGAAGAGATCGATCACGTCCGTCTTCAGGCGCTTGAGCGATTGCTCCGCGACCAAGCGAATTCGCGCGGGGCTGCTGTCGAGACCCGTAGCGGAATTTCCGTCCTTGAAGCCGAATTTCGTGGCTAGCACCACCTTGTCACGAAAAGGTGCGACGGCTTCGCCGAGCATCTCCTCGTTTGCCGCGCCATAAGCTTCGGCGCTGTCAAGGAATGTGATGCCCCGCTCATAGGCGGCGCGGATCAGCGCGATGGCATCGCCGAGGTCGGTGGCCGGACCGTAACCGAAAGTGAGGCCCATGCACCCGAAGCCAAGGGCGGAAACCTCGGGACCGTTGGTCCCCAAAATACGCTTTTTCATTGTGATCGCTTCCCGCATGGCAGGCTCGTTCATTGTCATGAGATCATAATAGCGACGTATGGCTTCGAGTTCCATCGAGAGAATATGACGCAGACCTTAAATCCAAATTCCGGAAAACCGTTAAGAGAGCTGGGCGAACGCGCTACGCGCGCCGAGGCTCTATGCGGCTTCGCGCACTATGCCAGCGGCAGAGCTGTCATAGCCCATTCGGGTAACGATCCCGTTCGCAAGAGTTAGAGGAATGCGGATTAAGAGTGAGGAATAAAGAAGGGGCTAAGGGCTGTTGTCCTCGCGTCCTCAAGGATCTTCGATAAACGGAAAAGGCCGTATCCCCATGCTTCCGCGCCCCGCCAGCTGCGCTGGCAAAAGTTTGGGGCTTGTGCAGCATGGGTGATACCCGTCGGGCTTCTCCGCCCTTGCGGTTGCTATTGGCCAAGGAAGGGCAAGCGGAAAAACGACAAAAGTTACACAGTTCCTTACACGCTTTCACATTGTCAAAAGGTAAGTCTCGGCTCTCACTAGGCTCGACAGCCATGCAGCGCAGGACGCACTCAACCTGCAAAATGCGATTAATCCGACATTTCCACTGTTCAAGTTCGGGAACTATCAAAATCTGAACGGGTGGAATGCTGGACTAGACGAGAGCGCATTCGCCAAGTGGTTCAGCATTGTCGCAGACGTGTCGGGAAGCTATGGAACGAACAACGTAAATCTCGGGACAGTTGGAAATGTCTCAAGCCGAACCCGAACTAGGCTGCGATTGTTCTCGTTCACCGCCGGGCCGCAATTCACACTAAAACTCAATCCCAGAGTTCAACCGTTTTTTAGAGTTTTGTTTGGCGGTGCGTGGCAATCAATCTCGGTCAATCTTCTGGAGAACAACGTGCCGCGTTTTTCGGAGACAAAGATTAGCGACAATGGCTTCGCATATGGCGGCGGAGTGGGAGCAGACTTTTTTTTCGCGCGAAAGGTTGGCTTGCGGGTCGCCGGTGATTTGGTTCGCACGTCCTTTCTCAATAACGATACCCAAAATAACGTCCGGGGGACCGCTGGAATCGTATTCAGATGGTGACACCACGCAACCAATCCTCCCAGCGCTAGTTGCTCGTACCATTCCCCTCCGCCGTCGCTCGCAAAAGCGGCAAAGCCTTGCGCCGATTGCTGCGCCATCTTCCAGCACTCAGCAATTTCGTCTGTATCGAAGAACCGAAATGGAGGATTCGCCCAGAAAACCTTCGGGGCGGTCGAAATTCAAGAGGATATTGCGAACCTGCTCAGGCACCAATCGTTTGCTCAATAGATTCACCGTCCGCCACGGCTGCCGGACGATGGTCGTGCCGACTGTTCGCTTCTACAGGGCACCCACGCCCGATGCGCATGGGTATGCCTATGTACTTGAGTTGTAGTCGCCGAAATTGACGAGGACTTGGTAAGCACGAAAACAGAGCGCAAACGGAGCACATGAGAGTGCTCTCGAACACCAACGAGGGTGATAGCGATATATCGCGAACTGACTCGACTCGCGTTCAGCGAACGGTACGAAAATAGAAACAGCCTATTGGCAGTGCGCCGTATACGAATTTATGCCGGAGCCATAGGTACCGGTCACATATCCGTAACCGTTGATGCCATTGACGGACGCAGCCCCGAACTTTGGCACTACGATGTCCTTGAATATGCCGTTGATGTAAATGAATCCGCGGTATACGTAGGAGCTATCCCTATAAGTGCCAACGATCACGCCGGAACTATTGAGGTCCGTCGGGTAGGTGCTGCCAGTGGTAGGAGCGGGATGATCCAGCGTCTTGTACACGCCATTCGTCAGCACGAAACCGTGAAAGTATGGAGGTTGATAGACATGATAGTGACCGACGATGACCCCTTTGTCGTTGATGCTTGCGGCGAAGGTGTCGACTGATCCGGGATAGGAAATGGGTGTAAAAACTCCATTTTTCAACTCGAATGCGCCGAAAGTACCGGGCTGGATAAAGTAATTTCCAACTATGCTGCCCCAGTAATTGATTCCGCTGAGCGATGTGCTGGCGGCGCCGGGATAGTCCACCGTCGCCAGGCTGGTGCCTGATAACACCAACCCATGTGTGTCGTATGAGCCCACGGTTACGCCGAGAGCGTTGCGCCGCGCAAATTCGGTGTGGGACGCATTCGGAGCCATGTAGGTTTTGAAAGTACCATTGGGAAAGCGCGTGAACCCGTAGCCGATGTGGCTCGGGTAATTGCCGATGGTATTGGCAAGGCCGACGACGGTGCCCCAGCGGTTGATCCCGCTGGCGACAGTATTTACCCAAGGAGAGGGCAAAGCAAAGAACTTCGAGTTGGTGCAGGTTGCGGTGGTTTGGCCGTCGGAGACGACCGACGCGAAACAGGAGCAGGAACATGGAAACGAGAGGCAAACGGGAAGGCATAGCGCACCTCAGTTCCTACAGAGATGATGTCCCAAGTTGGCAAGTTGTCCGGCCTAGGTATTGCGCACCGTTTAGATCCCAACATGGTCAATTAATGAATCAATGCGTTATCACAACTTTGCGCCGTTTGTTCGCCAGTCTTCAGGGCCCGAGAAGAAAGCCGAGAAACGAGTTAATGCATATCAGGCGCGGCGAGTTTGTCAATCGATTGACTGAAATGACCTCGGGCAGGAGTCTTAATCTGCCGGAAACACCTGATTCTGGCGTGGCGAAATGCCAGTTAGCGGGTGTTTGTAGGCAAAGAGCTTACACCTGCCATTTTCGCCAGGCTTTTGGCGGCTGCCGTGCCGCGATTGCGAAAGCTGTAATGCGACTAAGCCAAAAATATCGGAGCCCCGACTATTTTCCTCTCTAGATCTCACTTGCGACCAGCCAATACCGGAAGCTCGCCGAATTGCTCAATGCAAGTACGTCGATGACGTCCAACAAATCAAGCCCCGGCAATGGAAATTTACGCGCATCAAACCGGAACAGAGGCCGAGAGGGCGTGGATAAAGATCAGAATTCGCGCTGAGCGCAAGATGGGCGAGCTGCTCAAGGAAATGAAAAAGAGCGGAGAGAGGCACAGCGGTAAAAATCCAGCAAATCTCAATCACGGGTGTCGGAGCGTCCGACTCCCGTAGAGCCGAAGCTTTCCGATCGCGGCCTAAGGCGAAAAAATATTCATATCCACCTTATCGCATCCGCGCATGTGCTACTCGCGAGTGTTTCTAAAATGGACGGAGTGACTGAAACCGGCTACCCGCGCGGCTTTTAGCGTGAAATTACAACTTTTGAGGAATTGACCGCAGGCGTCCCGGGACGTAAGTTGACACATGTCGCGTTCTTGATTGCGAGACCAGATCTCAGGGGGATCAACTCAACACAAACGAAGCGATCGTGAAGTTGAACTCGATATGCATCTACGTACGAACAAGGGCAAGAAGCAAGAGTTCACGAGCTGCGGTCTGCACTACCTGAACTCTGGCTTTACGGTCAAGTGGCTGGAGCTGGCGATCGATAGCGGTGATGGCAAGCTGCACAGCTTCACCACGAACCCGGTGTTGTCTGTCAACGTGGATTGCCCGTAACTCGCTAGAGGAGCGCCGAACCTGACGCTTCCTCTCTAAAACTTGTGAAGTCTGCGGGCAGATTCACCAGGCCGACCTCCGGGTCGGCCTTTTTTATGTACCGGGAATGCCAATTTTATGGTGCGGAAAGGGGGATTTGAACCCCCACGCCTGATTTCGTCAATGGAGCACGATTCTTAAATGGTACGGAATATCTAGGCTGGACAACGGGCCAACTTGGGACAGCATCTCTTAATGGAGGTGCGCTATGCCTTCCCATCTCTTTTCCATGTTCCTGCTTCTGTTCGCTTCCGTACTCTGCGATGCGCAAACGGCAACTTGTACAAACTGGAAGTTCTTTAATCTGCCTTCGCCGTGGTTGTACTCTGGGCCGGGTGGGATTAATCGTTGGGGCACAGTGGTTGGGGGAGCGAGCAAGGGTACGCGGCCCACCCAGTTCGGGTACATCCGCTATTCCAATGGCTCTTTCACGACGTACATGGCGCCGAATGCGTTGGACACAGTCTTTTCAGCGCGCAACGCCCTAGGCGTAACCGTAGGCCAGTACACCGATAAGTCAGCCGCGCCTCACAGCCATGGGTTGGTGGTTTCCGGCTCTAATGCTGTAACCGTAGACTATCCCGGCGCAACTGACACCGGGCTTTACGGAGTCAATTACTGGGGCACTATCGTCGGGGGCTATACCAAAAACTCCGGCAGCACCTTCAGCCAAGGGTCGTTCAAATTTCAGCAGAGGCGAGCTATATAAAGCGTCAAAATCGGTTATCAGACGCTCAGACATTGCTAATGACGGAAACGTCATCGGGGCGAAGCACACGCAATGTTAATGTCGGGAACACAGGTAGGCGGCTGAAAAGGACTGGACAAGCCTTCCGACGTTTTTACTGGTGTTTTTTTTGGAGCCGAGAAACTCGGGATAGGGTCTCCCACTCTCTGCCAGAATTTTCGAATCGAGATATGATTTAGGGGCGGCTCACGTACCCGCGAGCCAAGTCTGAATCCTTCAATCTGCCCATATCTGGGGCTGTTCCAACCCAGGCTGTTTTCTGGCGCGAATGCTTTCCTTCAGCGCATAAGCAAAGCGGCTTTGAGCTGATCATCCCTTCTACAGCTCTCTCTCTGAATATTTCCCCGCACGGCAGCATGGATTCCAGACTCCCGATCAAAATCCCGTGTTGTTCCCGTCCAGGACACCGAGAGCGGATTGCTGGTAGCGTTCACTTACAGACGCACGCACTGTGCGTGATCTTATGACCTATGAACCACTGATCGATGACGCTGAGGCTGCTCGATTCCTCGGCGGGCTGCACCCGAAAAGCGTGCAGCGCATGGCTCGACGCGGGGCAATTCCACACTATCGAGTCGGAAAGTATTACCGCTATCGTGCCAGTGAACTTTCCGCGTGGCTCATGCTACATTCATCAGGCCAGAACAACCCGTCTGCTCAAACCTCAAAGGAGATTCAATGAGCAGACGATACCAGAACGGTTGTCTGTACCGAGAAAAGCGGAAAGCCGGACCCGATGTTTGGGTATTCCGCTATCGTGACGGGCAACGGAATCGGAAAGAGCAGATAGGCACCGTGGAACAGTTCGCAAATCGGAAGGTAGCAATGAAGGGTTGCGAACTACTCCGCGCAAACATCAACCGGGAAAGCAGAGTGCCGCGTACCGTGGCGGGACTCGCTTCCCACTACCAGCATCACGAGTTGCCGAATAAGACTCCCTACACCCGCGAAGTGTACACGGGCTATCTCAGCACGTGGATTCTTCCGAAGTGGAGTGAGCAGTCACTTTCAGACGTACGGACCGTTGCGGTAGAGGCTTGGCTTCCAACCTTGGCATTAGCGAACGGAACGCGGGCCAAGTTGCGAAACCTCATGCACGCGTTTTTCAATCATGCGATGCGATGGGAGTTTTTCGACCGCAATCCAATCACGCTCGTCAGGCAGTCAGCGAAGCGTGAGCGGACGCCGGACGTGCTGACGGCTGAGGAGATCGGCAAGCTACTTTCAGAGTTGCGGGAGCCGTGGCGAACTGCCGTTTACGTTGCTGTGACAACCGGCCTGAGAGTCAGCGAACTGCTGGCGCTGAAATGGGCTGACGTGAACTTTTGCGCGGGCGAAATCAAACTCGCTCGTGGAATCGTGCGTCAGTACATTGGAGAAATGAAAACAGAGGCAAGTCGCAAGCCTGTACCGATGGACGCGGGATTAGCCGACGTGCTCACGAACTGGCGCGGGACTGCCCCGTACAACCAAGATGCGGACTACATCTTCGCCAGTCCCGATAAGCACGGGCAGCAACCCTATTGGCCGAATGCAGCAATGGAAGACCACATCAGGCCAGCGGCACTCCGGGCAGGAATCAGCAAGCGCGTTGGATGGCACACGTTTAGGCATACGTTTGGCACAATGGTGAACAGCGAAGGCGCGGACGTTGCGACCACGCAAGCACTGATGCGCCATGCAAACGCGAGTATCACGATGGACCGATACGTCCAGGCTGTGACGCCCGCGAAGCGGAATGCACAATCACGCATCGTGAAAATGCTTCCGTTCCCAAACGTTCCCACGCGATTGACGGATGCGGCTGCAACTGCTTGAATAGAAAGAGTCGGGCGCTTAACTCAGCGGTAGAGTGCCATCCTCACACTTCTTCCCGATTCAATTCCTTCAACAACTTAGAACGGCTCCGAAGGATTGCCAAGTAATTGAAAGTGCGTGGTGGGAATCGTACCGTGCGGGTACTGGTGCGGGTACGAGTCTGCCACTCTGACACAGTCACAATAGGTGATGAGGGGACCCTCATGTCAGTGGCCCGGATAACAGGTTCGGCGTTATTCGTTGCCACCAGCTTGAAAATTCCTCGAAGTTCCGTAACGAGGTGTTTCCTGAGGACCAGCCGCTGGAATACGCAGTAGGTTTTCGGAACACATGAGAGTGAAAGGAATCTGCGTCGAAAGCGCGGACAGGACGACGTGTGGGCAACGCAACAACTTAACAAATCCAGTAACGAGAGAAAGGGAGCGCAATGATCGAAACGATAGGAACAGAATTCACAGTGAAACTGACGGAGAAAGAACGCCAAACAGTTGAGATCGCTAGGGCATACTCAAAATGGGTGAGGCCCGTTGGTTGGCAGCTATTTGGCACCTTCACATTTCCCAGCGTGATCTACCACGATGAATGGGCGGACAAGAACTTTACAGAATTCATCAACTCTTTAGAAGAGTCTCTTAAAAGCGATGTTTGTTACATCCGAGGAGACGAACGAAGACTTTCCGGGTGTGGAAAGCCCGCTTGTGGACTTCATTACCACGCCCTTCTCGCCAGCCTCGCTCCAATGCACCCGGCTCTCGTGGAATGGCTGTGGATAAACCAAGTGGGAGAGCGCAACGGTGACGCGGGTGCATTCGTGGTGCCTTATAACGCAATCAAAGGAGGTGCCGAGTACCTAATGAAGATGATCACAGCTAATGAGGCCAAAGCCGACTGGAAACTCAGAAAATTTCATCTGTTCCATCCGGAAGCCAGAGACTCATACAAGCCGAATGCGCGTTTTCGACGCAACTTGCAAAGGTTAGAAATGCAGCATCCGAAGTTCTTTTCGCCAAAGTCCTAACAGTTCGGTTTTGGTTTTGTTTTTGCTGCATGGCGTTCGGGTTTGGCGACCGGCCAAGGTCGCTGGTTTTCGCGAAGCGTATGCGAGCCAGCAGTTCGCGAGCCTCGGCTCGCCAGCCTCTCGCGAGCGGATGCGAGCTATTTGATGCGCAGCGGGATAAGCACAATACAAGGTGATCAAAAATGAAAAAACATGACTTGGGAGCGCAGCCGGTAATTCGGCTCGCGAATTTTTGGAAATCGGAGATAGCACCGGTGTGCGGTGGGATGACGCGACCGTTTAGGCCAAAAGAACTCGGTCAACTTAAGATGCTCCTCGGCAGGCTCGGCTACTGGACGCCGATAGTGATTGGGTGGGTGATCAACAATTGGGCTGCTTTTTCTAAAGAATCACAAGCTGCAGCTGGTTTAGGCAGTGCGCCCCCATTACCCCACGTTGGTTTTCTACTCTGCCATTACCATATCGCGGTTGAATTGATGGTTTCTGCCGCAAAAGGCTTGCCAGAACAAAGTCTCTTCAAAACGAGCGTTTTGGAGATGAAAGAGGAGCTTCGAAAACGGCTCGAAGAGCAGCTTCACGCTTGGGCTGAAGCAGAGGATGCACTTGAGGCCTCATAACCATTTCCGGGAGGCGATGGACGTAAATGAAGTTTTCGTTGCATCCGAGTGTAGAAAGTGCATAAAAATGTAGAACTGTGATGATTTGTTAAGCAGCTGCGAGTTTTGCCGGAACATGCAATTTCTTCGTATTAGCCGTTGAAATCACGATTTCGCAAAACGAATGTGATTTGTCAATGAGAGTAGAGAGAAAAGCCGCCTGACGAGGCAAATAAACAAACATTGCAAGGAGCTAAGAAGTGTTGATTTTGACAAGAAAGAAATCGAGTTACAAGAAATGGTACGAACAGCACAAAGAACAAATCTCGGCCAAACGCAAAACGCTCTACGCCGAAAATGCCGAATACCGGAAGCGGGCGGTAGAGGCCAGCAGAAAATCTCGACGGGGCGAGCGAACTCCGCCGGTGCCAGTCGATGCCCCGATTCCTTTCGCGGAAGCTGCGGAAAGCTTAGGTATAGGAAAGTCGACGTTGCGCGAGTGGCGTCGCAAGAAGTTATTCCCTGAGCCGAAGCACCACAACCGCGGCCTATGGTTCACTCAAAACCAAGTGTCCCTGCTGAAAGGGCTGAAGGCTTTTTTTCAGAAATATAGAATGAGTCCGTGGAAAATTAAGCAGGATCGATTGAAAGAGGTGCGGGCATTTATTTCTGCCAATTGGGGCTGAGTCGCCATGCCGGTCTGGAAATTCAGAACCGTTCGCGCAATTGTGTGCCAGCAATTGACAAACATCTGGGTCTCCAAGAAGGGTCACCCAAATCCCTACCGATGTGCACTAAAAGGCTTATAAGCTGTCCCCAGCGCGCCAATGAAGGCTCTAAACTCTTTCCCAACAAGAATTCGCATCAACCTGAATCGGGTACTGTGCATGCACGACTTCGCGGACACTCGACAGGAGGAATTTTGAGTGTAATCGCGATTTATCGTCAATCACGGTGCTATGATCCCGAACGGCTCTCAACCTGGCCCGGGGGAATGCACATGAGATCTCCCCAATTTTGGTTCTTCATTTTGGCGTCGCAGCTTCTGTACGCCCAATCCCCGCAACCGAGTAATGTGGTAACTGGCGATTGTGCGGCCTTGCTGGACCACATAAAACATCCGGGCGTCGAAGACGCTCACGGAGTCAACCATCCCACGTTCGCTGGTTGGACAGTTGCCGATTTCGACTGGGTAACGATTCCTTCGAAGGAGCCGCACGCGGACAATCTAAAGACTGTTGTCCCGCTGCCGCGGATTGCTTGCACACCTGGGTCCGCGCGGAGTTCACCGCGAAGCCCCTCGTCAGCATTCTGCAGTGGAAACCTTCGTCTACGGCGTGTAATCAATGCGCATGTGAGGAGCGCGCCGTAGTCTGGCAAAACGACTACGACGTCCATGAGAATGCCCACGTTCAACAGGCCAAGGACTTAGCGGCCGAATGGACAGCCAAGTGGGGGGTACCGCGGCACTTTAGCTATTGCGGTCAGTTGGCTGGTCAAGCAGGACGTCTGGCGCTTAACGCGCGAATCACATTTGCTATGAGCGAAGAGGTACGTTTGCTCACCCTTGAGTTCGATAAGCGCGGGATGGCTTTGGATGCCATAGGTGCGACTGGAGTTGCGCTTCCCGATTGTGGCGCGGAATGCGCAGGCTGCGCCGCGTGGGGCTTTCTTGTTCTCGTTCAGAATGATGGGTGACACTCATATAGAGTGTCGGCATGCAAATTCGTGGAGGAAAACCACCC
>JBBSFW010000036.1:0-37943 GCA_038254805.1 Terriglobales bacterium | reverse complement strand
GGTCGCCGCCCGCCGCGCGGCGCGGGAGGCGGTGCCATCTCCGGAGGTAGTCTCCCCCACCGATGAGGCGGCACTCATCCATCGGGCGCGCGACGGGAGCCGCGAGGCGTTCGGCATTCTCTACGAACGCCACCGCGCAACCATCGCGCGTTACGTTGCCGCGCGTATCCGCGACTCCGCCGACTCCGAGGACCTGACAGAGGCGATCTTCGAAAGCGCATGGCGCGCAATGGGCCGCTATCGCGAGCAGGGCGTACCGTTCCTCGCGTGGCTCTACCGTCTCGCGCACAACCGCGTCGTCGACCATTACCGCGCATTGCGTCCGACCGTGACGCTCATCCCGGAAGTGCACGAGAGCGTCGAAGACCCAAGCGCGCCGCTCGACGGGAACATCGACTCGGCGGACCTCCTGAAGGCGTTGCACGAACTGACGGGCGACCAGCGCGAGGTGATCGTCCTGCGATTCATTCAGGGCATGAGCGGGCGCGAGGTCGCCCAAGCGATGGATAAGCGGGAGGACGCGGTGCGGGCGCTCCAATTCCGCGCCCTCGCCACGCTCCGCCGCATTCTCGCCGGTGAAGAAGCCCCGGGCGCCGGCGCCCAAGCAAGTCAGGGCCGCGGCGGAGCAGGAAAAATCAAGCTGCCGCTCGAGCGGCCACCCCTGCAGAAGTCCGTAGATAAATCCGGCATGAAAAATGTCTCCGGCGCCGGTCGTATCCACAACCGGAACTCGATAGGCGCAAGTGTGATGAAAGTGCTCACCGTCCCACGCGAGCACCCCATCGGTTCCCAGGGTCGCGGCGGTAAGGCGACATCCGAACCGGCCTCGCAGCAAGGGAAGGGATTTCTTGAGGTCAGCTTCCTGCAGAAGCCGCGCCGGGAAATCTCTACTCACGATGAGGTAGTCCACTTTTTCGATGAGTGCTTCGATCCCGGGATAACATTCATCCAAGTCGGCGATTACGGGAATGCCGGCGGCGCGAGCCCAGGTGGCAGCAAGAGCGGCCGCGGCGGTATCGCAACCATCCACGTGAAGCGCACGCGCATTAACCACCCATTCGCGGTCGAGATCGCCAGGTTGAAGCGCGAGCCGATGGTCGCGCCGCCACAACACCGTTCGCTCCCCTTCAGGATCGACCAGGATAAACGATTGCGGACTCGCACACTCCGGTACGGCGGTGAGCCTTGCCTCCACTCCCGCGCGGGCAAACTCTTCGCGGTGAACCGTCGCGGCCACGTCATCTCCCAGCTTCCCCACGTAGCGAGTGCGCATGCCCCAGCGCTGGCACGCGATCACAGCGGTTGTGACTTGTCCTCCCGGCAACACACTTACGGAATGAAGCTCGATCTTTGACCCAGAGGCGGGAAACTGTGGAAGAACGATCAACGTATCGGTTGCATTAAGCCCCACACCGACCAGGTCAACCTGTAAACAGGCGGTCATTTTTGCAGGTCAACTTTAACTGAAGGACGGCTAGGTGAAAAGCCGGACTTATCGTACGGCACCCCGCCGGGTTAGCCCTACCTTGCAGGCCTCACGCTCTGAAGCCCCATGAGGCTAGGACAAGCCTGCAAATCTCCTGTTCGACTTTAGGTTCCTCAAGACCATGTGGGTAACGTCACACGGCCACTCACCTTCGTTACGTTGGGCAAACTGCCAGGTTCAACCATACTGTCGCCAGTCCGCGGAGCGTTCAGACAGACCGGACTTTTTCTAATTCCAACGCCGAGGTTGGCCGTGATGAAGAGAATCGGTTCTCAACTCCTGCTCCTGTGTCTTGTGTTAAATGTCGCGGCAATTTCCCTTCGCGCTGCCGACGGCACCACCGGCAAGGTCACGGTAACTTCGCCCACAGCCACAGTATTTTCTTCATCCATTCACTACGTAGCGACAGCGACCACCACTTGCGCCAAAGGCATCGCGGCCATGGGCATCTATTCCGCCCCCTATCACCGGGTTTACCTGGTGTTAGGCGCGAAACTGGATACTAATCTTTCGCTGGCTCCCGGCACTTATGACACAGTCGTGCAGGCCTGGGATAACTGCAGCCACTCTTCGTGGACGCATGTCCCGGTCACCGTGCAGGCAGCAACGGCGCCCGTCCCGAGTGTGAATCCGCCGCCGCCACCGGCCCCGACAGGCGCCACTACCACCCTTGCGGCGCAGACGAGTAACAACACCAGCACGGCCGATAGTTTCACAAAGCAGAGCAATGGCAACCTGGGAGCGACGAACGTCAGTAAGGTGGATATCCACTCCTTACTGTATCCGGGCGCCAACACTGAGATTTATGCTGAACTACAGCCCTGGTTCGGAGACAAGCGTCATATGGCGGTCGGGTACGTTTCCTGGGACCCGACTCAAGTTGATAATCAGCTGAATGACATGGTGAGCCGCGGCATTACCGGAGTCGTCATCGATTGGTACGGGCCGGCGGACAAAACCGAGCCCACGACCCTGGCCTGGATGGCTGCGGCGCAAAACCATCCCGGTTTCAAAGTGCTGATCATGATTGACAAAGGCGCGGTCACCCTCAGTCCCTGCTCGGGCTGCAATGCGCAGCAGACCATGATTTACTTGACGAAGTACGTGCTCCAGCACTATGCGACATCATCCGCGTATGCCACCTGGAACGGAAAGCCGCTCATCACCGAGTTCGATCTGGACAAGCACTACACCCTGGACTGGAACGCGATACAGAGCGCGACTTCGGCGAATATAGCCTGGATTTTCCAAAGTTCCGGAGGATTTAGCCATCCAGTCACCAGCGGCAGCTACTCATGGATGAACGCAACCTCAACCCAGTATGGGATGGATTACCTCACCAATTTTTACAACGCCGCCGTTAAGGCTCCGCAGGAGATGGCCTGGGGCGCCGGCTATAAGGGCTTCAACGATACCCTGGCCTCGTGGAGCTTGAACCGGGTTGTGGGTCAGCAATGCGGGCAGACCTGGCTGCAAACGTTTAGCAAGCTGAACAGCTATTACGACTCAGGCCAGCCGCTTCCTATGTTGCAGCTGGTCACGTGGAATGACTACGAAGAAGGCACCGAGCTGGAATCCGGAATTGACAACTGCCTGACCGTCTCGGCATCGATCTCTGGCTCACTGCTCAACTGGAGCGTAAAAGGCAACGAAAATACCGTGGATCACTACGTCGTGTATTTCAGCGCCGACAATCAAAACCTGGTGGAGCTGAACACCTTGGCCGCAGGCACCCACGCCATGGACCTGAGTCCTTACAATCTGCCGACGGGGAGCATGTTCGTGCAGGCTATTGGCAAGCCGTCCATCAAGAACCAGATGTCTGCCTCCGCCAAAACTCCCTGGTGAGTGGAGCATGAGCGGAAGGATAAAGCCGTCCGGGTTTGCAGTTTTTACTTCTTCGGCGGGCGACAACGGGCGCGGGCACAGCTTCTTGGCTACGTGTTGCCGACATACTCCTTCATGCAGCGGATACACGGCACATAGCCTGCGCGCTCAGCTTCGCCCGCGGCGATGGTTCGAATGTGCTTCGCATCATGGATGACTGAGCACCCCGCACGATGAAATGTTTTCCCGTGAGCCGAGACGAGGACCATCATGCCGGGGGGAACCGCGAAGCCGGGCTGGGCGTGTTGGGAGCGCAAGAAGGGGCGATTTCCGCTCGCTGATCGAGCGACTTCGAAGCCTCCGGCTAGCAGAACAGCGGCGGCGGCGGCGACCATCCAACCCAAAAAACTTCTGCGCCCCGCGCTGCCAGGTATATTTTCCTCCAGCCGGCGGTGCAAACGCTGGCTGAATCCCAGGGGGGCTTCGAATATCCTCTCATCTCCATACAGCTGAATTACATTTCGCGTCCCGTCGAGCACCGCGGTGCAGTGCTTGCATCCGCGGAGGTGTTCTTCTATTGCGGTCCGCAAGCCAGGATCAATTTCCCCTTCCAGATAGTTTGAAATCTCGAGCCACACGTCTTCGCAGCTGACTACCATGGCTTCGTCCCCTTTTCGAAAGACAACTTGCTGGTCCAGCTACCGCCGAGTCCCGGCGCCAGCAGATCGCGAAGCATGAGCCGCGCCCGTAGCAAGCGAGTCTTGACCGAAGCGGTCGAGATTCCCAGCGCCCTGGAAGTTTCTTCAATGCTCAGGTGCTGTACATCGCGAAGAACGAACACTTCCCGGTAAATTTCACCCAGCGAAGCCAGCGCCTCCATCAGCTTTTGCCGAACCTCGGTACGCTCCAGGGTTTCGGAGGGGATCTCGCGCCAGTCGGCGAAATCGCGCGGCGAGTAGTTTCCTTCCTCGTCTGGATTTCCGGCGATGGGTTCGGTCATATGCGCATGTTCCTTTCTTCGCCGCATGCGGGCTTCGTTCACGGTGATCTGAATCAGCCAGGTACTGAACCGAGCCTCGCCCCGGAACTGACGAATGTTTTTGAACGCCTTCAGCACAGCCTCCTGGGTAACATCTTCAGCGTCCGCCTCGTTCCGCAAAATAGATAACGCCGCGGAGTACACGCGCCTTTCATAGGGCCGAATGAGCTGGTAGAAAAGATTATGTTCGCCGTCCCGGATGCGCCGGATCAGCCCCGCTTCGTCAGATTGTCCAGCTGCGTCCTGCAGCAACATTTCCGGCATCGCTCCTCGCGGCAATAGGGAAGGTGTGGCGCGCTACTCCGGCCGGTATTCCGGATCTTTCTTCCACCCCGTCAACATTGACACGAAATTATTCCAGCTATGCAGGACGACCATAACCAGGTGGCCGAATACAAACCCGAGAATTGCCCACATTACGATAAAGTGCCAAAGCCGCGCATAATGGAAGCCTCCCATGGTCCACGCCAGCCAGGAAAACTGTATTGGCTTCCAGATCGCGATTCCAGTCAGCACTGATAACACGCCCAGGAGAAACGCCGAGGTGTAGGCATGCTTCTGCAAAGCATTGTAGGCTTCCTTCACTGGAGGCTTGGGGCCGAAAAAGAAGTAATAGCGCACCATCGGCCATACCCCGGGAATGTCGCGCGCGGCGAATAGCACCTGTTTATAGTTGCCGCTGAAGAGCTGATACCCGAAATACAGCAACCCACTGGCAATGTAAATCCACATGAAGGTGAGGTGCCATTGCAGGGCGCCGCCCAGCCATCCGCCAATGGCGAAAGCTTTGGGCCAGTGAAGCAAATCTTTCTGCGGAATTTTCGCGCCAAAACTCGGAAACGCGCGAAAAATCTGCAACCCGCTGCCCACCAGCACAAACAGCGAAATTGCATTGACCCAGTGGCAAAGGCGCACGATGAAAGGATGCTCGTAGGCTGCTTCTGTGGTCTTACCGGTTTTCACATCTTCTGCTTCAATCACTTCGATCGTGCGGCTGGGCATTGGTTCTCCGTTGCAGCTACAGACCGTAAAACTCGGAATAACCCTGATCTTCCCAGTAGCCAGCCCTCTGAAGCACATTCGTGACGCTGAAACGGGTCAGGTACTTGGCTTGCTTGTATCCCACTTTGGTGGGAATGTTCAGCCGCAGGGGAGCCCCGTGCTCGCGAGTCAGCGGGCGGCCGTACATTTCGTAACATAGCAGCGTTTGGGGATGCATGGCAGTCGCCATGTCCAGCGACTCGTAATAATCGTCGGCGCACTCAACCGTCAAGAAGCGAGCAGCAGGATCGGCCCCAATCATCTTCAGAAAATCCGAAAGCCGCGCGCCGGCAAAATTGCCAATCACATCCCAACCCTCAATGCAAACGTGACGTGTGTTTTGCATAATCTTCGGCAGAGCTTGGATCTGCCCAAGACGATAATTTCCAGGTTTTTGCACCGCGCCACTTACGGCCAGGTTCCATTGATCGAAATCAACTCCGGGATCATCTACGTCGTAGCCATTAATCGGAAACTTGTCGAATGGTGTGACCTGGGAATCGGCGAAGGTCGGCGCCAGATGGCCGGAGCGAAACATCCTGGCAGAGACCCAGTCGCTGAATCCCAATCCCGTCTTCAGAAGGGTTTTCTGGGCTCCCGGGATCGCGAACGCTCCGAAGGCCACCACCGGAGTAAGCTTCAACAACTCGCGTCGAGTGACGCTTTTGAACTTTCGCGAATCCATTCCTGAGCTCATACGGGGAGTCCAATGCTAGCGCAAATGGGATTCGGACATGAAGAAAAAGTTACAAAAGACGATTAACAGAGTCCCTGCGGCTTCCGCCGGCGTTTTGCCCATGGATGATGAGGGTCAGTAGATGAACTTCAACGAGAATTGAATTTGTCGCGACGGACCTGCGGTCTTGCTGATGAGTCCGAAGCCGCTGCCGCGCACGATATTCGACGGCAATCCGAAATTGACGGTGTTGAATACATTGAAAAACTCGGCCCGGAACTGGATGGTTCCCAGTTCGCCGTTTCCCCGGTGACCAAAGGAAGTGTCCTTAATCAGTGCAATGTCCACGTCGTGGAATCCAGGTCCGCGGAAGGTGTTGCGCCCCAGCGTTCCGAAGCGCCCCTGGTTCGGCCCGGTACCGGCCGGCACATTGATTGGGATATTGAAAAACGACGCATTGTTCACCCCTCGCCCGAAGTAGTCTGCACGCGTGCTGCGACTGGTCGAAAGAGAAGGCGTCTCGATCAGGTCAGGGCGATCCGTTCCTCCTGCACCTGCGCCGGTTTGCTGTATTCCGGAGAACACCGTGAACGGCGACCCGGTCGACAATGTGGTGATATTCAGGACTTGCCATCCGGAGGTCACGATCCTGCCCAGCGGCCGTAAGAAAGCCACCCGTTCAAGCGGCAGAAATTCAATGAGGCTCAAGGTGAAGGAATGAGTCACGTCGAATGTGGAAGGCCCTTTCTCCGCGCTCGGGTCCCATGGGTTCTGGGGAAGGGTTTGCAGGATGACGCCCGCGGCGCCGAAAAGCCCGCCTAATACTGCGCTGGTGTCGTCCAGGGACTTCGAATAGGTATAGCTCGCCTGAAACTGTAACCCCGCCCATGCGACCTTATTGCCAATGCTGCTTTGCAGAGCATGATAGCTGGAGTGAGATTCGCTGCTGATTAAGCTTTCATTGCCATAGCCGCCTACCGGGCGCCCGCTGGAATCAAATTTCGTAAATGGAGCGAATGCCGGATCCGCTCCGTTGTAGCTGTTCGGAGAATATACGCTGGGCAAATGAACACCGGCCGTCCCCACGTAAGAGGCGCTCGCACTCACATTTCCGATGGTGTGATCAACGCCCAACCGGTAACTGCCAATGTAACCGTTTTTGAAATCCGAGGTGATTCCGGAGGCCGTAGGCAGCTGAACCTGATTGCCTGGGGTCAGAGCGGCAAGGTCATCTTGGTATCGTTGCAGATCGAGCTGAGTGTTCGGAGCGGCCTCATCACTCCTTCCATGGGGGTAGATGAGTTGCCCCTGGACATTGTAGGCGGGCGGCAATATCTGCGGAACCACCGTGTCCTGAAACGGTATCGGCACGCCGGGTAAAGCGGTGGCGAAGGGGTTGAATATAAACGGTATCCCCGCGGTTACGAAGTTCTCCTGCCACAGATTCTGCAGACGAGTAGTGATTGAGCCGCCGGCGTGCAGCACGGTCCGGCTGGAAAGCTGGTAGTCGATCGCCAATCGCGGCCCCCAGCCATTCCAATCCTTGTGGTAGGGAGGCTGGGGATTGATCACGAAGATTTGATCCGCGTTTCGGTCTCGATATGAAGCCGGCTTGCCATTGCCATCCAGAAATAGAGGCAGCGACGTCCGCTTAGTGGCCTCATGAATGCGGCTGTTCACTTCGTAGCGCAAGCCATAAGAGAGCGTCAGGTGAGAGGTAGTCCTCCACGTGTCCTGAAAATAAAAGTCATAAGCCTCGCGGCGAACTCCCGCCTCGTCGAATTTTCCTCCCACCGGAGTGAAGTCAGCCGCCACGCTGATGTTGTAATTGTAGGGAGTGGCCGTCAGCAATCCAGTCAGTGAATCGGGAAGGGGATCGCCCACTGCAATGTCATGCTGTCCGCTTGTCGAGGCGATCGCCACGGGAGAGTACGCGGTGCCACCGCCGAAGGTGTAGGCCCCGTTGGGCGCGGTTCCAAAGATGGTGGAATCGCGGTTGACGCGAATCTCGACTCCCCACTTGAAACTGTGATTGCCGCGGATTGCAGTCATATCCTGCTTCAGCTGGTAAAGATTTGAGTACGAGCCGAAAATGGAGCCGGCGGGGGCATCGAAGGCCTCGAAAAGCCCGTCACCGAAGCCGATGGCCGGCTGGGTGTGGTTGGCGGCAGGGAACAGCGGCGTGCTGCGGATATATCCCAGAGTAGTTTCCGAGACGAAATGTGGACTGAAGGTCCGCACATACTTTACGGCCCCGTTCCGCTGATGGTCGAAGAACTGCACTCCGAAACTGGAGTCGAGTGCAGTTTGATCGGGATTGGTGACCGGTCCCGTCACCTGGTTGAAGCTAAACCTTCCCAGCCAGGCGGACTTGTCAGAAGCGCGATGATCAATCCGAATGGAAAACTGGTCGGTGCGGGTCGCGACTTTTGAAGATGTAGCGTAGGTTCGCGCGCCGTATGGCCCATTGGGATCATTGGGCAACGGATAGCCGTTGAGTACCGGCTGAATTGCCACATTCACAGGGACAGTCAGCGTGTCTCCGGGAAACGTGGCAGTGTCGACGCCCACTCGCTCGGCCGCGGTCGGCACCGGCAAGACCTGCGTCGTCCCCAGGACCTGGCGGAAGCCCTGGTACTCTCCAAAATAAAAAGTGCGGCCCCGGCCGTTATAGACGCCGGGAAGCACGATTGGCCCGCCATTGGTGAAACCGAATTCATTCCGCACGAAGGGCGGGATGCGGCGGCCGTTCAAGCTCACATGATCGAAATAGTTGCGCGCATCGAAAGCGGCGTTGCGCACAAACTCAAAAATGCTTCCGTGCACATCGTTTGTTCCCGACCGGGTAATGACGTTCGTATAACCAGCGGCTCCGTGGCCGGTCTCGGCCGGCATTACACCTGAGTTCGACTGCACGTCCTCGATGGCGTCCACGTTGAAGTTGGAAAAAGTGGCGCCGCCCATTTCCGGGTCTGTAGTGTCGGCCGCATCCATGGCGAAGACGGTCGCCGTGCCCCGCTGCCCGTTGACCGCGAACTGCTGCGTGAAATTCGCCGCTCCATTCGCGTCTGTCATTGTGCCGGCTGAAAGCAGCAGCAGTTTGCTGAAGTCGCGGGTGTTCAGCGGCAGGCTGGAGACCTCGCCGCCGGAAAGGCGCTCCCCTCCGCTAGCTTGGGAAGCGGCCCCGCTTCCCTCGGGGACCTCGCGTTCATCTTTAACTAAGACCAGCCTGCCGTCCCCAGCGACGTTCACTCGCCAGCTGAAGGCGCCGCCCTCGGTTATCTCTACCGGGTTCGCAGCCGTGAAAGCCACTGCATTCGCAGTCACCGACAATTCATATTTGCCGGCGACGATTCCGGAAAAATCAAATGCTCCCGCGGCCGAAGTTCTGACCGTGTAGTCGGGAGCGCCCGAGACGGAATGCAGTTTGATTGCGGCTTCGGAAACCGGTTTTCCGGCCGCGTCCCGTAACACACCGTTCCATGTAGCTCGGGAGAGCCCGGAAGCGCAGGGAATTAGCAGCAGCAATGGAAGAATTATTCGAATCAGCCCGCCAAGATATGAGGACACGATGTGATTATATCTACCCCAATAAATGCACTGCCTACCGCTCGCGTGGAAGTGGGCCGGTAAGCAGTTATCAGGCTGAAATGAAATTAGCAATCAGAGCTACAGATGGGTGCACCCGTGCAAACTTGTTGGAATACGCCAACCGAATTTCGTAATTCTTGCCGTTGACGATCAAATCGGATCGAGGAACTGGGCATTTAAGTTTCCGGCAGGCTCGAAAATGTCCCCAATTTTCGCTTCTTGGGAAATACTCCGTGGGAGCGCGGGACCTGCAGAACGATGGAAATTGTGTGGCAGTTCTTGGCTGCTTCTGGGGCACTTCTTTGTTCCTGCTTCGGGAGTCACCGGCAAAGAGCACAATGAGAATTCCCTAGACCAGCTAAGTGCCCGGATTTCGCTTCAGCCATAATTAGGTGGTTCCTTTCGTAACCTGTAGGGCGGCCCAGCTTTATAGTAATGTGCGATTATGCCGGAGAGACGCGCCCACAACCGTAAAAAGCTGGTGCTTCCGGTACGGCTGACGGTAGCCAATGAAACTGAATTTGTTCATACCCTCGACCTGACTTCCGGAGGGGCAAAAATCGGCAATGTGCGTTCTGAGCTGGAGGTGGGCAAGCTCGTTACATTAAGCCGCGGGTCGCACCGGGCAAAATTTCGCGTTGCCTGGATCCACCAGATCGGCCCGAAAGACATGCAGGTTGGGCTTGAGGCCTTGCAGCAGGACAACAACCTCCTGGGAGTGGATTTGTTGGAAGGAGATCGTACCTCAAGCGAGGAATTCCTGATGACCCTTCTCACTTCAAGGAAAAGCAAATAAATCAGTGCAGGCCAGGTAGGGAGGAAGTGTCCTCACTCGCCCAGGCCGGGCGGCGGCGTCCGGCCCCACGTGGTCATAGTGTGAAGCTACATCCCCGCTACCTCTGCACTTCCCATTCCGCCTTCTGCCGCATTATCCCAAAGTAGTGCCTGGTTCTTTGGATATCTTTTCCGATCTGCAGACGCAGGGCTTCCACCGAGTCAAATTTTATCTCGCCACGCAGACGATAGAAGAAAGAAAGCTCAACCCGAGTGCCGGCGGTGATCTCCAGCGGATGAAAGTCTAGCAAGTGGGTCTCAATGGCGAACGACTCTGCGCCAAAGGTCGGACGGTTCCCGATATTTGTCACCGAGTCAAAGCATTCCTCGCCCACGCGGGTTTGAGTGACGTACACGCCGTCACCCGGAGCCAATTCTTCGTAGCGGGTTAGATTGATGGTCGGAACCGTGTACTTCGAGCCATAGCCGCGTCCCCGTCCGGGACTGGAAACGATGCTGAAGGGCCGCGATAGCAGAAATCGCGCGCGGCTGACTCCGCCTTGCTGAATCAGTTCGCGAATCCGCGTGCTTGAAACCGGATCGCCGCGCAGCTTCAGTTCCGGGTATACAACCACTTCAAATCCCATCTCGACGCTAAGCTGGCTGAGAAGCTCCACGTTTCCGGCGGCTTTGTGCCCAAAACGAAAGTTGTATCCCTCGTGTACCTGGGCGGCCCTTAGCCGGTTACAAATGACTTGCTCGACAAATTTCTGCGGACTCATCAGTGACAGGTCACGGGTGAAGGGAAGCAGCAGCACCGCATCAATGCCGGTCTGCTCCAGCAAGCGCAATTTTTCAGCAGGAGGCGTAAGCAGCTTCACAGCAGAGTCAGGCCGCAGAAGTCGCATGGGATGCGGTTCAAAGGTGACGGCAACCGATTTTTCTCCGCGGAGACGGGCCCGCGAGACGATCTCAATGAGAACTCGCAGGTGCGCGCGATGCACACCGTCGAAGTTCCCAACGCTGACCAGGGATGGCCCGAATCCCGCCGGAACCTCATCGAGTTTGTGAAAAATCTGCATCAGATATCAAACTCGAGCTTCATGCCGTCATAGGAAAGCGCCACGTTCGCAGGCAAGGCGGCATTGGTTTCCTCATGGG
The DNA here is from genome assembly GCA_038254805.1 of Terriglobales bacterium. Lineage (GTDB taxonomy): Bacteria > Acidobacteriota > Terriglobia > Terriglobales > Acidobacteriaceae > Gp1-AA145. The sequence goes on along the minus strand of JBBSFW010000036.1, from coordinate 26,348 downwards.
GCAGGTCGTGACAGATATGGGTGAAGAACGCCCGCCGCGGCTTCAGGCGCTCTACCGTTTGCAGTGAGTGCCCGACCGTGGAATGGGTCGGATGAGGCTTGTAGCGCAGCGCGTCCAAAAAAAGAATGTCGAGCTTTTCCAGCCTGGCCAGCGACGCCTCGGGGATCTCACTGTGATCAGTCAGATATGCAGCCGAGCCGAAGCGGAAGCCGTAAATTTCCGCATCACCATGGATCAGAACAATGGGGTCAAATCGGGCACCGAAAAGATCGACGCTTTCATTCATAGGCCTGAGTTCAACCTGCGGCAATCCTCCGAATTTGTAGTCGGGATCGAAGATGTAACGGAACATCCTGCGGATGAATTCCACGGCACCGGGATGCGCATAGAGGGGCAGCTTGTTTGGTCTATGCAGAAAGCTCAGTGGCCTCAGATCATCAATTCCAAGCAGGTGATCGGCGTGAGTATGAGTGTAAAGCACCGCGTCGAGGCTGCGAATGTTTTCGCGGATTGCCTGCTCGCGAAAATCGGGCGTAGTGTCGATCAGAACACTTCGGCCACCATACTCAATTAAGACGGATGGCCGGGTGCGGCGGTCGCGTGGATCGGAAGAATGGCAAACGGCGCAGTTGCAGCCGATGGTGGGGACGCCCATGGACGTCCCGCTGCCCAGCACCGTAAGTGTCGCCTTCATTTGGCTGCGGAGACCGGCTGCGGGCCTTTGGCGATGGCGTTGGTTACCTCTACATATGCCATCCGCAACTCATAGAGCGCGTTCTGCAGAAAGTTCTGCTCGGCGGCAGTGAGATTGCCCTTGGTCTTATCGAGAAGCAGGGAAAGGGAATCAATGCTCTGCCGGGCCCCGATCAGATCCAGTTGCGGCGGAGCGCCCTGCTCTTGCATCAGCCCCAGTTGCAGCATGCCCGTCATGTACACCGATGCCAGGAAGCGCTCGAATGTGATCTCCAGGTCCTTCGCTGACTGCCCGCCCAATTCGACCTCGCGATCCATTTCCGCGGAAGACTTCCGATAGGCATCGGCCTGTTGCTGCTGCTCGATCGCAGAGGGCCCTTGGGGCTCTGGCGCCTGTGGCGGGGCGCTGGACGCGGAAGCCGGTACGGATGCAACCACCGGGGGCTGTTCCTCTTCCGGAGCGTCCTTGCGCGGTTCCCCTGCGGCAGTAAAAGACCGCCGGTCGGTTACAGTAAAACTCTCTTCTTTTTTTTGAGCCATATACTCCTCGAATGGATAAGCAATCTACTGTGCTGCGCCTGCCCTCAGCGAAGCCTAACGGAGCCTGCCCTGAGCGAAGCTCAAGGCACGCCCGCCCGCCGCTCTTTTACTGTTATAACTTCGCCAGAACTCCCGCAAACGGCAATCCTGCCGCAACCACCTTCGCATCTCCGGCTGCTAATTCTTTGCCCGGCAACATAAACTCTTTCCGGATATACCCGAGCGCAATGAAGCTGTCGCCTCCCGCGCCGTGTATATTTGCCGCGCTTGTGACTTCAGCAACATCCTTGCCCTCACTCTGAATGCGCGTTCCCGGCGAAAGGGACGGGCGCTCGGTCTCGAACCCGGTAAATGCGCGGTGGACCGCGCCGCGGGAACGAATCCTCTCCACGATCTCCTGTCCTATATAGCAACCCTTAGTGAAGTGTAGTGCCCGCTCCTGGCTGGTTTCCTGCGGCAGGTCGCGTTCGCGAATGTCTTGCCCAAACTTGGGAATGCCGCACACAATCCTGAAGGTTTCCAGCGCATCATTGTGTATTTCGTAAGCGCCCGCCTCCAGCAGCGCCTGCCATGTTGACTCCGCCTGTTGGGCATGTACCCAGAGCTCATAATCGGGTGTGCCTGGATTGTCTCCGCGCACGACAGTTAGCTCCGAGCCGCGCCACTGCATGGCGGAAAGTTGCAATGTGGCCAGGTTCTCGCGCTGAATTCCCGCTGTCCGCAGGACGTCAACAGAATGCTCCCCCCACAGGCCAATCACCACTGAGCTTGCGGCCAGGTTCGCCACTTCCACATCGTCCATAATGATGTAGCGGTCAAAAATCTGCAGCAGGGTGTCGAGCTGCGAAGTCGCCGTCTCGACCAGAATATTGTCGCGGCGATTGAAGGCGTATAAGTCAGCCTGGATTTTGCCCTGGGGATTGAGCACAAAGGCGTACACCCCGCGACCGGGCGGCAAATCACGCACATTGTTTGTAATCATGCCGTTGAGCCAGCGCACCCGGTCTGAGCCGGTGAGTGCAAGCTGCGTCCGCTCCGGTTTGTAAATCGCGCAACCGGATACCAGCGTCCGCAGTTCGCGACCGATATCGGCTGCGTTCCGGGCCCGATCTTCTTGTGCTGCAGGAATCATGACTATTTGATTATAGCGAAGCAATTCTGGTCGCATCCGGGGCAGCTTCGCCTTCAGGCCGGATTAGCTGATCTGTGGTACCTTTTTCAACCGTGAGCAACAAGAAGATTGCGGTGATCCCCGGCGATGGTATCGGCAAGGAAGTGATTCCTCTGGCCATAAATGTGATCCAGGCCACGGGCGCACCAGTGGAATTGACCTACTTCGACTGGGGCGCCGACCGCTATCTCTCAGACGGCACCACCGTTCCCCCCGACGGTTTCGCAATGCTGGGGCGCGAATTCGACGCCATCCTGCTCGGCGCCTTCGGCGATACCCGCGTGCCCTCAAACATTCATGCCAAAGAAATTCTTCTCGGCATGCGCTTCAAAATGGACCTTTACGCCAACGTACGCCCGGTGCGCCTGCTCGACGCTTCGCTCTGTCCGCTGAAGGGCGTCGAACCCAAAGATCTGGATTTCGTGGTCATCCGTGAAAACACCGAAGGCAGTTACGTGGATTCGGGCGGCATCTTCAAGCAGGGAACCGCCGATGAAATTGCGATTCAGGAGGACGTCAACACTCGCAAAGGCGTGGAGCGCATCATCCGCTATGCTTTCGAATATTGTTTGCGCAACAAGAAAACGGATGGCAGCGCCCGCGGTCGCGTCCTTATGTGCGACAAATCCAACGCCATGACCTACGCTGGCGGCCTGTGGCAGCGGGTCTTTAAACTAGTCAGCGCCGACTTTCCGCAAATTAAAGCCGAGCACATGTACGTGGACGCGCTGTGCACGCAAATGGTCCGCGACCCGCGTCAGTTCGACGTCATCGTCACCAATAATATGTTCGGCGATATCCTCACCGATCTTGCCGCAGGCTTACAGGGAGGCCTCGGCATGGCCGCCAGCGGCAACATCCATCCCTGCAAGGCTTCCATGTTCGAGCCGGTGCACGGCTCCGCCCCGCCGCTGGCCGGGAAGAACGTGGCCAATCCCCTGGGAGCGATTCTCACAGCGGCCATGATGCTGGCACACTTGGGATTCGACATAGCTGCGGGAAAGATCGAAGCCGCGGTGCTCGAAGCTGTGAACGAGAAAAAGACAACGCAAGATATCGGTGGAACTATGGGGACGAAAGAGGTCGGGGAGTGGGTGGCGGAAAGGATTAGCCCGCCCTAGAAGTCGGGCATGAAACGTTGTTTGCACGACCGTGGAGCGGAACGGCTCCCAGCCTTGCCGACAGGTTGGCATTATGCGACCGGCTTTGCCGCTGCGAGATCCCGCCTGGCTACCTCAGCCTTCCCACCTTCTCCACCGGCCAATACCCAAACACCGCCTTGCCATAAATATACCCGGCATCCACCGGGCCGAAATCGCGGCTGTCGTTCGAGAGGCTGCGGTGGTCACCAAGAACAAAATAAGAATCCGCGGGCACCACAGTCTCTGGATAAGAGCGCTCGTCTTCGTAGGCGCGAGGCACGTAATCTTCGGCCACCAGTTTGCCGTTCAGGAGTACGCGGCCTTCGTCAATGCGCACCCGGTCTCCGGCCAACCCGATCACCCGCTTGATGAAACTCTTGGCCGGATCGCGCGGATAACGGAAAACAACAATATCGCCGCGCTGAATCGGCTCGATGCGATACACGAATTTATTGATGAAGATGCGCTCCTGGTCGTCCAGTGACGGCATCATGCTCGTGCCTTCCACCTTCACCGGCTGATAAAGGAAGACGATGATAAAAGCCGAGATGCCCAGCGAGATGATTAGGTCGCGCAACCAGGCCGACAAAAGTTTTGCCGCGCGTTTTGCCGGCTGGGGAGGCGCCAGGTGCGGTACAGCAGTCTGAGGGATTTCCGCCATTGCCAGTCCAATTCTACTGAATTGGACGCAGACACGGTAGTCGGAGTGAAGCTTGGCCTTTCTCCGCGATCTCCCGCGCAAGCCCCACGAATTCTGCCGGCGGAGGTTTTGGCGAAAAGCTGCTTCCGCTATTTCCGCATCCCTGCTAAAATTCTTGAAATCCACTCCCTGGAGAACGCATGCAGGCCATCCTTGCGCTGGAAGACGGGAAGGTCTTCCGCGGCAAAGGCTACGGCGCTAAAGGCGAATGCTACGGCGAAGTCGTTTTTAATACCTCCATTACCGGCTATCAGGAAATTTTCACCGATCCCTCCTACGCCGGACAGATTGTCGTTTTAACCAATCCTCAAATCGGCAACTACGGAACCAATTCCGAAGACAACGAAGCCACGCGCCCTTATATTGAAGGACTCATCGTTCGCGAGTTCTCTCGCGTCAGTTCCAACTGGCGCTCGCAGCAGGTCGCCGAAGAATATCTCGAGCAGTTCAAGATTCCCGTCCTCGCCGACATCGACACCCGCGCTCTCGTCCGCCATTTGCGCGACCACGGCGTGATGCGCGGCGTAGTCTCGACCATTGAGGCCGATGCCGAAAAACTTATCGCCAAGGCCAATTCAATACCAAAGATGGACGGCACCGATCTCGCAAAAGTGGTCACCACCAATCGCCCCTACGTGTGGGAAGTCGGCGAGCGATCGCACGAGCCGGTCGAAGTTGTGGGGGTGAAAGACCAGCCCGCTCGCTTTCATGTAGTAGCTTATGATTTCGGTATCAAGCACAACATTCTACGTAAGTTACGCAGCGATGGTTGCAAAGTCACCGTCGTCCCGGCGCAGACTCCGGCCGAAGATGTCCTCGCGCTGAAGCCCGACGGAGTCTTTCTCTCCAATGGTCCCGGTGATCCCGAACCTTGCACCTACGCGGTGGACAACGTTCGCCGCCTCATGGGACGCCAGCCCATCTTTGGAATTTGTTTGGGCCACCAGCTAACCGGCATCGCCCTCGGCGGCAAGACTTTTAAACTGAAATTCGGACACCACGGCGGCAATCATCCGGTCAAGCAACTGAACACCGGCAAAATTGAAATAACTGCCCACAACCACAATTTCGCCGTCGATCCCGACTCATTGCCGCAATCCGAAGTCGAGCTAACCCACATGGACCTGAACGACAACACCTTGGAAGGCATGCGCCACCGCAACCTTCCCCTGTTCACCGTCCAGTACCACCCGGAGGCGTCGCCCGGCCCGCACGACTCCCATTATTTGTTCAAGGATTTCGTGAAGATGATGGAGGAATGGAAGGGGTGACGTGTACGACATGCCAATGATTACGGGCTCAGGTACGCAGGGTATCGAGACGAGCCATTGGGTGGCGTGGGCGGACGAAGATTATATAGCTGCTCGGCTTCTGCTTTTGAGTGGTCACGTTGTACCGGGTACCGCTCTCGCATTTACCGCCGTTGAGAAGTACCTCAAGGCTGTGTGCACACTCTCAGGTATACCTTTTGAAAAAGTCGGGCATAACGTCTGCAAACTAAATGGTCTTCTGCATATCCGAGCCGTTCGCCTCGAACTCAATTCTGACTTCCTGAAGCTTCTGAACAGGGCCTATAAGCTGCGCTATCCTGATGAACTCGCCGAGGGCTTTAATGTCGCCCTGAATTCTAGTGTCGTGCTTGCGGAACTCGATCTCACTGTCGAAAGGATCCGGCGAGGGTTTCACTTCATGAGGAATGGCGAGGTCACCACAACGCGGTTGGATCATGCTCGGAAGAGCCAGTCACCCGAGCTTCTTACCAAGAATTGCGCATTCGGAAATGCGAATAAGGACCAGCTGTTTGCAGAGCCGAGCTGGTGTTACGAGGTAAGGGTGTTTCCGCATCGCGGGATCATGGAAGTTTCGTACGTGATCGAAAAACTTCCAGACCAAGATAACTTCCGGCGGAAGGCGTTTACACCGATTAGCGGGTCAGAGGGAAGAAGCTTCAATCTCGCTTGGTTACCAATGCAGGGAGCGGCGTTATAAATGCCCAAACGAACTGACATCTCGAAAATCCTGATCCTCGGCTCCGGCCCCATCATCATCGGGCAATCCGCCGAGTTCGATTACTCCGGCACCCAGGCCTGCAAGGCGCTCAAGGCCGAGGGATACGAAGTGGTGCTGGCGAACTCGAATCCGGCCACCATCATGACCGATCCCGAGTTTGCCGACCGCACTTACATCGAGCCGCTCACCCGCGAGTATCTGGAAGAGATCATTTGCGTCGAGCGGGAACTTTCTCCTAACGCCGGATTCACCGTTCTGCCGACCGTTGGCGGACAGACCGCGCTCAATCTCGCCATCGAGCTTTCCGACACTGGCGTGCTTGAGAAATACAACGTGAAGCTTATCGGCGCCAGCGTCGAGGCCATCAAGAAGGCCGAAGACCGCCTTTTCTTTAAAGACGCGATGCAGAAAATCGGCCTCGACGTGCCGAAATCTCTGCTGGTCAACAATCTCAAAGACGGTCTAGAGTTCGCCGGAAAGATCGGCTTCCCCGTGATCGTGCGCCCGTCCTTTACTTTGGGCGGCTCCGGCGGCGGCATGGCCTACAACCGCGAAGAATTGCTCGAAGTACTTGCGCGTGGGCTTGATTTCTCTCCGGTCCACGAAGCGCTGATCGAAGAGTCGGTGCTTGGCTGGAAAGAGTACGAGCTGGAAGTGATGCGTGATCTCAAAGACAACGTCATCATCATCTGCTCGATCGAAAACTTCGACCCCATGGGCGTGCACACCGGCGATTCCATCACCGTCGCTCCGGCGCAGACGCTCAGCGATCGCGAATATCAGGCCATGCGCGACGCGGCAATTGCCGTCATCCGCGAGATCGGCGTGGAAACCGGCGGATCAAATATTCAGTTCGGCGTCCATCCGACCACCGGACGCATGGTCATCATCGAAATGAACCCGCGAGTTTCGCGCTCGTCAGCGCTGGCGTCTAAAGCCACTGGATTCCCTATCGCAAAGATTGCCGCCAAGCTCGCGGTCGGCTATTCGCTGGATGAAATTCCCAACGATATTACCCGCAAAACGCCAGCCTGCTTCGAACCGACGCTGGATTATGTAGTCGTCAAAATTCCCAAGTGGCAGTTTGAAAAATTCCCGGGCGCCGATGAAAGCCTGGGTCCGCAGATGAAATCCGTGGGCGAAGTCATGGCCATCGGCCGCACGTTTAAAGAAGCGCTGATGAAGGCCGTCCGCGCCCTCGACACCGGCAAACGTGTTGGGTCGGAAAAGATCGAGCCCAAGATTCTCACCCAGCGCTTGGTCACGCCGCACCCCGAGCGGCTTTCGTACATTCGCTACGCCATCCGTCAGGGGCACACCGTCAAACAGCTCGCCAAGATGACCGGCATCGATCCCTGGTTCCTCTACCAGCTGAAAGAAATTAACGATATGCAGCTCGAGGTGGAGAAGCACCCGCTTGAGTCCGTTCCTACCGAAGTCTTGCGCGACGCCAAGCGGATGGGATTCTCCGATGGCCGGCTCGCGGGCACGTGGCGGCTGAGCGGCAAGGGAGATCAGGAAAAGATTCGCCACCTGCGCAGGAAGCACAAAATCCAACCGGTGTACAAACGCGTGGACACCTGCGCTGCCGAGTTCGAGAGCTACACTCCCTACCTTTATTCCACCTACGAAGAAGAAGATGAGGCCGCGCCCACCAATAAGAAGAAAGTCATCATCCTGGGCAGCGGGCCGAACCGCATCGGGCAGGGAATTGAATTCGATTATTGCTGCTGCCACGCCTCGTTCGCGCTGCGCGACGACGGATACGAGACCATCATGGTCAACTGCAATCCGGAGACGGTTTCGACCGACTACGACACCAGCGACCGCCTGTACTTCGAGCCCCTGACTATCGAGGACGTTCTAGCGATCTGTCAGCACGAATCTTCTTCCGGAGCGGAGGTCGGCGTCATCGTCCAATTCGGCGGACAAACTCCGCTGAACCTCGCGCTCCCTCTGAAAGCTGCAGGCATCAAAATCATCGGCACCGCGCCCGAATACATCGACCTCGCCGAAGACCGCAAACGCTTCGGCAAGCTGCTCGACGAGCTTGGCATCCCGCAAGCCCCCGGCGTCATGGCTGCATCGCTGGATGAAGCCGTCAGCGGAGCTGCCAAAATCGGCTATCCCGTGCTGGTCCGTCCTTCTTATGTCCTGGGCGGGCGCGCTATGGTCATTGCCTACGACGAAGAAACGGTCGTCCGCTACATGAAAGAAGCGGTCGAATATTCCCAGGACCGCCCCGTGCTGATCGACCACTTCCTCGAAGACGCCATCGAGGTTGACGTTGACGCGCTCTCCGACGGCGACGAAGTGGTCATCGGCGGAATCATGCAGCACATCGAAGAAGCCGGCATCCACTCCGGCGATTCCTCCTGCGTGTTGCCGGCGGTCGATATCCCCGATCACTTGCTGGCCCGCATGCGCGATTACACCTTCAAACTTGCGAATGCGCTGAAAGTTGTCGGCCTGATGAACATCCAGTTCGCCATCCCCCGCAATGCCCACGTAGCGGCGGACGTGGCGCTCCGCAGTCAAGGCCATGTAGGGGCGGACGCCCTCGTCCTCCCAGGCGGAGCGGAGCTCCGCGCCAACGGCAGCGGCGGCAAAGTCTACGTCCTCGAGGTCAACCCCCGCGCCTCGCGCACCGTGCCCTACGTCTCCAAGGCCACCGGCATTTCCATGGCGAAGATTGCCGCGCGTCTCATGACCGGCCGTAAGCTGCGCGAATTCCTGCCCCAGTACATCGAGCAGAAAAAAGATCTCGATACCGGCTCTTTCTACTACGTGAAGTCCCCGGTCTTTCCCTGGAACAAATTTCCCGGCGTGGACACCGTCCTGGGCCCGGAGATGAAATCCACCGGCGAAGTCATGGGCGTGGCCGACAATTTCGGCGAAGCCTTCGCCAAAGCCCAAATCGCCGCCGGGCAAAAGTTGCCAACCCAAGGCTGGGTCTTTGTCAGCGTCACCGACCATGACAAGCCCCAGGTCGCCGAGGTCGCGCGCAAGTTCGTGGACATGGGATTCAAGCTGGTCGCCACCGCCGGAACCGCCGACGTGCTTGAAGAAGCCGGCATGAACGTCGAGCGTGTTTACAAGGTGAAAGAGGGCCGTCCCAATGTGGTGGATTTGATCAAGGGCGACCGCATCCAGCTCATCGTGAATACTCCGCAGGGTCCCGATCCGTTTTTCGACGAGAAGGCGATTCGCCGCGCCGCGGTGACTGCCCGCATCCCCACGATTACAACGCTGGCAGCAGCCCGCGCCGCCGCCGAAGGGATTGCAGCGTTGCAACGGGGCGAAGTGAATGTGAAGGCGCTGCAACAGCTGCACGCCGAACGCGCAGCCAGGTAGGCCTTGGTCCGTTTGCCGAAATTTTGCGTCGGTTGACTGAAGTGTGGCACAATCGCCACGTCCCTTCCCCCTACAAAGGAAACCATGAAAGCTCCAGCTGCAGTGGGGATAATCGGTCAGCAACGAAGCGAACACGCTTGCACTGCCTCAGCTCAGCAGGCGAAATCAGCGGGCACGCAGCACGCGCGAAGCAAAGCCTCGGGGGTGCCCGAACGCTTTCCTCATGCGCCTCAGTTGCAGGATGAGCTTCAGCCCAAGCCTGATCTCAGGCCAGCGACCGCTGCGTACTGGGAAACCAGGTTCCAGTGTGTTACAATTCTGCATTATGAGTAACACACTCACAATTCGCCTTCCAGAAGAGATGCTGGAACAACTGAAAAAAACGTCCCGCCGCACCGGCATTCCCGTCGGGCGGATCGTTCGGCGATCTCTGGAAACGACGCTCTCCCAGGAGGGAAGCGGTCCCTTGCTAGAGTTTGCTGGCCTCATAAAGGGCGGGCCGCGAAACGTCTCATCTCGCAAGGGGTTTTCTCGCGAATAGCGTGCACGCCATCGCGGACACAGGTTATCTGGTCGCGCTGCTAAGGCGCGGCGATGAGCATCATCGGTGGGCGAAGGGCCTTGCCGGGCAATTCGAATTGCCCCTGCTTACCTGCGAAGCAGTGCTTGCAGAAACTGCTTTCCATTTGGGATCGAGCATTCACCTTTTGGAAATGCTGAGGCGCGGCGTCCTCGGCGTGGCTTTCGATTGCTCGCGCCACTTGGAAGCGCTGCGCGAGCTTGCCGAACGTTACCAAGACCGGCATCCCGATCTCGCGGACTTATGCCTCATCCGCATGAGCGAGATTTACCCCAGACATTCTGTTATCACGGTGGATGAAGCCGATTTCCGCGTTTACCGGCGCAACAAACGGGAAGTGATTCCCACGATCTGCCCACCGAATTGATATGCTAAGAGGACGCGCATGCTCCTTCACGGTATCTTCCCACCCATCACCACGCCTTGCTATCCCGACGGACGCGTGTACCTGAAAAAGCTCGCGTACAACGTGGAGCGCTATTCAAAGACTCCGGTGGCAGGCATTGTCGTGCTCGGATCGACTGGAGAGGCGGTCATGCTATCCGATGACGAGCGCCGGGAAGTACTCAAGACAGCTCGCGAGTCCTGCGGTCCCAACAAAGTTCTGATTGCAGGCACCGGAGCGGAGTCGGCTTTGGAGACTCTGCGCCTCACCGAATACGCTGCCGAATTGGGTTACGACGTCGCGCTGGTGCGCACGCCTCATTTCTATCGGCCGCAGATGCAGGCCCCGAACCTGCTGGCCTTCTATCGCACCGTAGGCGATCGATCGCCGATTCCAATCCTGATCTATAGCGTTCCGGTGTTCACGAATTACGACATGCCCACCGAGTTGGTTGCGGAATTGGCAGAGCACCCAAACATCGTCGGCATAAAGGAGTCAGGCGGCGACGTCGAAAAAATCCGTCGCACGGTCGAGGCCACGCGCCCCATCAAGCGCACTGCGACCGTGACCGAAACTTTCATGGCTGTAACGCAGCGCATGCTGAACTCCAAAGAACCCAGCAACGGCAATGGCGAACTAGTCTCGATAGCCGCGCTCGTGGGTGAGACCACAACTTATATGGCGACGGGCGCCCACACCCCTCCCGCGGAGCAAGGCTCCGCAATGGGGTCCGCTGAGCTGATGGAAATCGACCGACCTGCGTCTCGCCCGTCCAGCGAGCCGTCGGCGCCGTCCTCCTCCTCCGCCGTTCGAGTCATCGGCAAGCTGAAAACCCGGCAGAAAGAAGTCGGATTTCAAGTTCTGGTGGGCGCAGCGCAAAAGCTGCATCCTTCCCTGGATGCCGGGGCTGTGGGTGCAGTTCTGGCCTTTGCCTGTGCCGCCCCCACCGCCTGCTATGAGATTTACGCGGCATGGAAAGAAGGGGATAGCAATCTCGCCGGCCTGAAACAAGAACGCATCTCCGCCCCCGCCAGCCGGGTGGCCGCCGACCTCGGTATCCCGGCTCTGAAGTACGCCATGGAATTAAACGGATACTACGGAGGCCAGGCGCGCCTGCCCTTCCTCCCCCTCACCGCCAGGCTGAAGGCCGAAGTGGAAGGGTTGATGTCCGATATCCTGAATTGACTTCTATGTGCAGCTGACCGCCAAATATTTGCAGAATGGGGGGGGAGTGGGTATAATTAGAACGAACGTTCGAACTGGATCATGGCCCTAGCTTCCCCCCGTTCTCGTGCTCGGCGACCGCTGCAGGTTGCGTCCGCTGAGCCGCGCTTTGACCGGCAGCTGGGCAAGATCCTCGGACATGCGACAGAGGTGTTCTGCGAGAAAGGATACGCGGGGGCCTCCATGCGCGATCTTTCGCGCGCGACCGGAATGTCCCTGGCTGGCATGTATCACTATTTTGGGTCCAAGGAGCGGCTTCTGTACCTAATCCAGAAGCATACGTTTTCTACCATTCTCGACCGGCTGCGAGTCCGGCTGGCCGGGGTCTTTGACCCCGAGCAGGGGATCCGAATCTTTATTGAGAACCACTTGGAATATTTTCTTGAGCACCAGCAGGCGATGAAGGTCTTGTCTCACGAGGATGAAGTTCTTGAAGGGGAGCATGGTCTGGAAGTGGCGGAGATCAAGCGCGAGTACTACCAGATCTGCCGGGAGCTACTGAACCGCTACAAGAAAGAAAAGGGACTAGACTTTGACAGTCGCACCGCAGTGCTTTCGCTGTTCGGGATGATGAACTGGATTTACACCTGGTACAACTCGCGACTGGACGGTGGGGCGGAGGAGTTATCGCGCCAGATGCGGGCTATTTTATTTCACGGAATTTCGGCCATTGGTAAGACGGCCTAAGCCAATAGAGGAGAACCACAATGGCAACCACGTTACAGCCAGCAACCGGCCAAACAGCCAAGCAACTAATCAATTATCGCGCGGATGGCGGGGTGGCAATTATCGAGATGAACGATCCGCCGGCGAACACTTACACCTATGAAATGAACCGGCAGCTCGACGAAGCCATCCTGATGGCGCGCATGGCCAACGACGTCTATGTAATCCTGCTCACCGGCGCGGGGGACAAATTCTTTTCCGCCGGTGCGAATATCAAGATGTTGTCCAGCGTCGACCCGACCTTCAAGTATTACTTCTGCCTGCACGCCAATGAAATGCTGCTGCGCCTGGAGCACACCCCCAAGCTGGTGATTGCCGCCCTGAACGGTCACACCGTCGGCGGTGGGCTGGAGATTGCGATGGCGGCCGACATCCGCATCGCGCGCAAGGACGCCGGCAAGATAGGCCTGCCCGAAGTTAACCTTGGGGTGCTGCCGGGGACCGGAGGCACGCAACGCCTGTCGCGGCTGGTGGGCAAGAGCAAGGCCATCGAGCTGATGGTTACGGGAAATACCTTCTCATTTGAAGAGGCGCTGGAACTTGGGATCGTCAACGACATTTATGAGCGCGAAGGCTTCATGGAAAACGTGATGGAGTATGCGCGCCAGTTCTGCCCGCCCAACAAAGCCGCGAAAGCCGTGGGGCGGATCAAGCGCGCCGTCCAGACCGGTTGGGAGATTCCGATGGAATCGGCGCTCGCTGTGGAACGCGAGAACCAGCAGTTGCTCTTTCAGAGCGAAGACGCGAAAGAAGGACTGGCGGCTTACGTAGAAAAGCGGCCAGCAGAATTCAAAGCGAAGTAAACGAATCGTATGTGGGCGGGCGACCTCACCCCTCTTGGGTGTGACTTCATGGTGTAAGCACTCAGCCATCAGCACTCAGCACTCGGTTCGTTCGTATTGCTATAGCTGGTGTGGGCATCGAGGCGCTGAGTGCTGATTGCTGACTGCCGAACGTAACTGGCAGTAGCAGCAGAAGGGATTGAACTTCTCATGCCAGGCAAAGTATCAAAGATCGGGACTTTCAGCGACTGGGTTGGCTTGTTTGACGATTGGCGCAAGGAGATCGGCGTCAATCGCGGCGAGATCGCCAGCTTCCAGTTCGACACGCTTTTCGGCGCCATCGAAACTGACGAGATCCAGTTCGGACATTTCAAGGGAAAGCGGAAGTGGGAGAACCTTCGCCAGATTCCCACGCAGCAGATGCGCGATGCGCTGTTGAACATGATTGTCTATCAGGGCGACACCGAGTTTGCCAGTGTCGAACAGCAGCGCAATCTGTTTGAAACCGCACCTACTGACTACGACCGGCGGGCCATCACGCGGGTGATGATCGAAGAGATGCGCCATGGCTGGCAGATGTGCGCGCTGCTGGTCGAGCATTTTGGGTACTCCGGCAAAGTGGAGGCGCAAAAGATGCTGGAACGCCGCGCCTTCGAAAACAAGCGACTGCTCGGGGCCTTCAATGTGGATGTGGACAACTGGATGGACTTTTTTACTTACACCGACTTCGTGGATCGTGACGGCAAATTTCAGTTGCAGATGCTGAAGTACTCGGCATTTGCGCCACTCGGACGGTCTATGTCTTATATGTTGCGCGAAGAGGCCTTCCACATGGGCACGGGCAACGATGGTCTGCGCCGCATTGTGCAGGCGGGGATCATTCCCGCGTGGCTGATCCAGAAATATCTCAACAAGTGGATTTCGAGTTCCTACGATCTTTTCGGCACCGACCACTCGTCTTCAGCCCATTGGGCCTACGTGTGGGGAATCAAGGGGCGCTATGACGAGCCGGCGAACGACAGGGAAGCTGACCTCGACGACTTGAACGACTACAACCGGCACCTTTACCGGACCGAGGTCGCCGGCCTCATCGACCGCCTGAACAATGTACTCAAGCCTGGGGAGGCGAGGCTTTACGCGCCTGACATCAAATTCAATCGGGCTATCGGCCGCTGGGCGGGACAGAAAGTTCACCCCCAGAGCGGCGAGATACTCGATGACAAAGCATACGAGCAGGGGTTGGGGGATTTTCTGCCCGCAGATGAAGACAAGAAGCTGCTGCTCGACATCATTGCCAACGAGAAGCGTTGGATCGTTGCGAAAGAGAGTGCGCGCGATCCCTTTGACACCATTGCGGAGCCGAGGAAGTCGGCAATCAATTTGTGAGTTGGGAGTGGAGGGCGGGGCAGTGGCGTGTGATCAGCAACCTTGCCGAGCTTTGCCCGGCCTGAACGGGCGGGGGCGCCCGTTCCCACATGGACTTTGGTGATCATATGGACTGTGCTGGGCACATGGTGAATGTGGATGACATGGGCTTGACCGCGATGGAGTACACGCTCAATGAGTTTATGGTGGCTGTCGCGGCGCGCGAAATTGGCGATGGGGAAGTGGTCTTCGTAGGCATGCGTTTGCCGTTGATTGCCTTTGTCGTAGCCAAAAAAACGCATGCGCCCAACGCCATCGGCCTTTTCGAGAATGGCGTGATTCGCGCAATTCCTGCCCGCGAGCTGATTTACACCATGGCCGCTCCGCCAAATATTCTGGGCGCAACCCAGTGCCTGGATATGCTGGGGGTGATGAGCTTGCTGCAGTCAGGCCGCGTTCACCTTGGGTTTCTTGGCGCAGCAGAGGTTGACCGCTTTGGCAATCTGAATTCCACACAGGCGCAGGGAGCTCGTGGCATCATCAGACTTCCCGGTTCCGGCGGCGCCTGCGATATCGCATCTTTGGCGGATCGGTTTGTTGTTCTCATGGAGCATGAGAAGGAGCGGCTTCCGGAGCGCGTTTCATTCATCACCAGCCCCGGGAACGGCGATGGCAACGGCGACGGTAAGCGTGGCGCGTGGCGGAAGAAAGCCGGTCCGCCGCGCGGCGGACCGTCAGCCATCATTACTACGAAAGCAGTGTTGCGCTTCGGGGAGGACGGAGAGGCTTATCTGGATTCGGTTCATCCCGGATTAGATGTGGAAGATGTGGTGGCAAACACGGGATGGAAGCTGCAGCTGGGCGATCCTGTGCGATCGACTCCTGAGCCGTCGCCGGAAGAACTAACTGCGGTTCGCGATTACGATAGAGAAGGATTCTGGACAAACTGAGATTCGCGGGCGAGGGCGCCCGCGCCCCATTGCCTTGATATGCGATCACAAGTGGCAACCCAATTCGTCCGCCTATGGCTGGATCTTCAGGCCCCGGTTACGCGCATCGCTCTGAATAATCCGCCGCTGAACGTCATCGACATCTCCATGATGGAGGAACTGGCGTGCGTTCTAACCGAGGTCGAAGCGCGGCCAGACATCTCGACCGTGGTTTTTCAAGGTGAAGGGAAGAGCTTTTCTGCGGGAGTTGATGTGGGCGCACATATCCCTGGCCAAGTCCATTCCATGCTGGAAAAGTTCCATGCGGTAATCCGTACACTGCTTGCTACCAGGAAGATTACGATAGCGGCGGTGCAAGGGCATTGCCTGGGCGGCGGGGCGGAGTTGGCGATGATGTGCGACATCGTTATCACGGCCGACAACGCCAGCTGGGGATTTCCTGAGATCGCCCTGGCCTGCTATCCCCCGGTAGCAGCGACCGCCTTGAGCGCACTCATCGGTCACAAGCGCGCCGCTGAGCTTATCCTCACTGGCAGGGTAATCCCGGGAAGCGACGCCGCGAACATGGGACTGGCCACCCAAGCGGTGCCGGAAAACAATTTGGATAATGCCGTCACCGCTACCCTCAATCGCCTGCAAAAACTCAGTCCGGCAGCGCTGGCCATTGCCAAAAAATCCCTTTACGCCTGGGACTCAATTCACTTTGACAAAGGCCTGGCGCGGGGGGAGAAGATTTATCTCGATGAACTGATGAAGACAGAAGATGCACAGGAGGGCATACGAGCATTCCTGGAGAAACGCACTCCCCGATGGACGGGAAAGTAGGGCGCCCGGAGCGGTCGCGGCATTTGATGTGTACGACTCCCTTCTGGGGAGTGGCCGGAGCGCTGGCGTGCGGGTATTTTTCCTACGTGGCGTATGCGCATTTGCGCGATGGCGATTTTCCCTGGTGGCACGACTGGGAGTCTATTTTAACCGCCGGAATTTGGATTCTGCTGATCCTGGGACTGCTTTCTGAGACCCGCTGCTGGCGGGAACGCACATTTTTTGGGTTGCTGTTTCTAAACTTCACTATGGCATTCGGGTTCGCGGTGTGGAAGACCGCGCCAATCAGCACGATGCGGGGCGGGAGACAAATAGCTCTTGGCTTGTGGGTGGCGTCGGGGCTGGCAAGTTTGCTGACCCTGGCGACGCCGCGGGAGCGCGGGGCGTTGCCGGTGCAGAAGGAAAATTGAAGACTTATGCCTAAGCTCCTCTCCATGCGGGATGCGGTCGCTGAATTTGTTGCGGACGGAGCGTCGGTTGCCATGGGCCTGCAGATGGAGCAGATGATCCCATTCGCTGCTGGACATGAAATTATTCGCCAACAAAAACGCAGCCTGACCCTGATTGGCCCGATTTCCGACATTCTTTTCGATCAACTCATCGGAGCCGGCTGCGTTGAGAAACTTGTCTCCGCCTGGGTGGGAAACGTGATGATGGGTTCGGCCTACAACTTCCGCCGCGCGGTTGAGCAGGACGGAATGAAGGTATTCGATATGACCAACTTCACGCTTGCGCTGGCGCTGCAGGCAGGCGCGATGGGCGTGCCCTTTCTTCCCACAAAAACCGCTCTCGGCAGCGACACTGCTAAAGGAAATCATTTCTTCTATCAGATATTCTCGCCGTTCGCGCCGAAGGACTCGTTGTGGGCAGTGCGGGCGCTGAATCCTGATGTGACCATCGTGCATGTGCAGCGTGCCGATGCCGAGGGCAATGCGCACTGCTGGGGCAATTTCGGCGTCATGATCGATGGGGTGCGAGCGGCCAAACGCGTGATCGTGGCCGCCGAGGAAATCGTCGCGCCTGAGGTCATTGCCAGCGATCCGAACCGCACGGTCATTCCTGGATTCCTGGTCAACGCGGTAGTCGAGTGTCCTGGCGGCGCGCACCCCTCGCCGGTGCAGGGATACCACGGTCGCGATAATACTTTTTTCCGTGAATACCATGAGCAGACAAAGACCGTCGAAGCTACGACTGCGTGGCTGCAGCGCTGGGTGTACGGAGTAAGGAATCGCCAGGAGTATATCGAGCAACTTGGAAGTACGCGGGTAGAGGCTCTGGGGGTGAAGCAACACGCGTATGCGGCGCAGGCAGATTTTGGATATTGATGAGCGTTTGGGAACGGCCTGGGCAGCGGAAAATACGCGTAGGCCCAGACATCGCGGTATGGGATGGGCCGGTGGGGACACCCGCCCCTACATGGTCAGCAGGAGATCCCACCGCTCCGCCAGAGTGACAAGGCCCGCCGGGCCGATGCGACGAAACGAACCGAGTCTGGCAGGGGCGGCAGGAAATCATGGATTACGAAATCACTCCCGAAGATGTGAAGACTCTCACCGAGAGTAGCGAATCTTTCACGCTGCTCGACGTGCGCGAACCGTGGGAGCACGAAACTGCGCGGATCGAGGGAGCAAAACTCATTTCCATGGGCGATGTCCCCAGCCGCGCGCACCAGGAGCTCGATCCCGAGGAGCGCGTGATTGTTTATTGCCATCATGGCGTGAGGTCGATGAATGTGACCGCATGGCTTAGGCAACAGGGATTCGAAAAGGCGCAATCCATGGCCGGAGGGATTGACGCTTGGTCGCGGACGGTGGATCCGAAGGTGCCGGTGTATTGAGCTCTCAGCACTCAGCATTCAGCCGACCTTGAGTTCAGAGCTGTTTGCTGATGAATGCAGATTATCGAATGCTGAATGCTGTTATCAACATGAAGAAAGAATTGCTAGAACTGAAGATCAACGGCCGTTCGCACGAGATCGCGATCGAGCCGAATAAGCTCTTGCTGGATGCACTCCGGCAGGAGTTGGATCTGACCGGATCCAAGCGCGGCTGCGACGACTCATCCTGCGGTGCGTGTACGGTGTTGATGGATGGCACGCCCATGCTCTCTTGCACGCTGCTGGCGGCGAGTTGCGAAGGCCAGGAGATTACGACGGTTGAAGGCGTGAGCGAACATGGGGCGCTGGCGGCAATTCAAAAAGCTTATGGCGACTGGGGCGGCGCGCAATGCGGCTTTTGTACGCCGGGATTCATGATGACGGTGAAGCATCTGCTGGCGACAAATGCAAATCCTACAGAAGGAGAAGTTCGCGAGGCGCTGAGCAGCAATCTTTGCCGCTGTACCGGATACAGCCAGATGTATGAGGCGATCAAGGCGGCGATAGAGGCGGAGCAGAAGGGTATGGCGGCGGCAAAATGAACACTCCCGCAACCTCTGTCTTTCCGAATGAAAACTACCCGCTGCCGAGCTTCGCTCGACCGGACGGGCGAGGGCGCCCTCCCCACATGGTCATCCATGACTAATTTCTCCATCATCGGCAAGCGTATGGCCATGGTTGACGCTGCCGGCAAGACCACGGGCGCGGGAAAATACACCGACGACCTGTCGCTTCCCGGCATGCTCGCCGGCAAGATTCTGCATTCGCCGCATCCCCACGCACGCATCAAGAACGTTGATATCAGCCGCGCTGAGAAGGTCGACGGCGTTGTTGCGGTGGTCGTGGGCGCCGATGCGCCTAATCGCTACGGAATTCTTCCCGTCGGGCATGACGAGCATGCGCTGGCTACCCAGAAAGTCCGCTACGTCGGCGACAACGTGGCCTGTGTTGCTGCCGAGGACGAAGCCATCGCCGAGACCGCGCTCGAATTGATTGACGTGGAATATGAACTTTTGCCGGCTTACTTCGATCCCGAAGAGGCAATGAAAGCCGAGCGCGACCTCATCCACGACAACAAACCGCATAACATCGAGAAGGATTATCACCACGTATTCGGCAACCCCGACAAAGGGTTTGCCGAAGCCGAGCAGATTGCCGAAGCGCGCTTCATTGCCAACGAAGTCACACATGCGGCGATGGAGCCGCATTCTACGCTGGCTTCGTTCGAACTGGATTCGCACACCGGGAAGCTGGGGCGGCTTACGGTTTGGTCATCCACGCAGATCCCGTACTACCTGCAGCACAAGCTTTCGCTGGTGCTGGAAATGCCGATGTCACAAATCCGCGTGATTAAGCCACTGGTGGGCGGCGGTTTCGGCGGCAAGAGCGAAGTGATCCCTCTGGAGATCATCGCGGCAATTGCGGCCCGCAAAGCCCTGCGGCCGGTAAAAATCACTTACACGCGCGAGGAAGTTTTCTGGGCACATCGCGGACGGCCGCGCACCATCATTGATCTGAAGACCGGGGTGAAAAATGACGGCCGTATCACCGCCGTCAAGGCCCGGGTGGTGCAGGATGGTGGCGGCTACTGCTCCTATGGCGTGGTCACGATTCTTTATTCCGGTGCGCTGCTGGGCGCGCTTTACGATATCTCGAACATTCAGTACGACGGCTACCGCGTGCTCACCAACAAGCCGGCGTGCGGGGCCATGCGCGGACACGGTACGGTCAATGTCCGCTTCGCCTTTGAATCGCAGCTCGATGAACTTGCCGCGAAGGTCAACCTCGATCCCGCTGAAATCCGCCGCCGCAACCTACTGCAGGCGCCATGTATCACCGTGAACGGCCTGCGCGTACTAAGTTACGGCTTGCCGGAATGCATCGAGAAAGTTGTCAAGCGCTCGGGCTGGAAGCAGCGCAAAGGTAATCTGCCGCAAGGCCGGGGGCTGGGAATTGCGTGCAGCCATTACGTCAGCGGCGCGGCCAATTCCATTATCCGCTCCGATATGCCACATTCCACGGTTAACATCAAGATCGATCGCGATGGCGGAGTCGTGGTCTATACCGGAGCGTCAGAAATCGGCCAGGGCTCGGATACCATGACCGCGCAAATTGCGGCTGAGGTGCTCGGCTGCTCACTTGGGCGCGTGAAGATCATCGCGGCAGATACTGACCTGACGCCCATCGACATCGGCTCATATTCCAGCCGCGTGACCTTCATGGCCGGCAATGCAACCCTGCGCGCCGCGCAGGAGGTGAAGAAGCAAATTGCCTCTGCCGCCGCCAAGAAAATGGGTTGCGGCGCGGAAGAACTGGTGTTTGGGGACGACAGGATATGGAGAGGTGAGTTGCAAGACACCAGTGCTGGCCTGCCCGCGCAAAACTCTCGCGGGCCGGACGGGCGGGGGCGCCCGTCCCCACATGGTCCGCACCCGTCACCACGTGATTCGTTCCCGTCCCAGGCCACCGTCTCTGGGCGCGTCGAGGGCCAAATTCTGCGCGGGTCTTTGCAGCAAAAGCGGAAAGACGAAGGTCCGAAAGACTCCATGGCCTTCGAAGAGGCCGTCGTCGCTGCTATCGACTTCCACGGCGCACTCACCGGCACGGGTTCCTATGCTCCTCCTCCGGAAGCGCGCGGGGGCAGGCACAAGGGCGGCGGAGTTGGTCCTTCACCTGCATATTCCTACTCCGCGCAGGTCGCCGAAGTCAGCGTTGACGAAGAAACCGGGGAAGTCACAGTCCACAAAGTCTGGGCAGCACACGATTGCGGACGCGCCCTCAATCCCGTGTCGGTCGAGGGCCAGATCATCGGCTCGGTCTGGATGGGCATGGGGCAGGCGCTCACTGAAGAAATGATCTGGAAAGACGGTCTGCTGATGAATCCTGGGCTGCTCGAATACCGCAGCCCTTCATCGGTTGAGTCGCCTGAGGTCGAGCCGATTATCGTAGAGAGCATCGATCCCGAAGGGCCCTTTGGCGCCAAAGAATGCAGCGAGGGATCATTGGCCGCGACCATTCCGGCGATTGCGAATGCAATCTACGACGCGGTGGGAGTCCGCCTCCACGAGGCGCCGTTCACACCAGAGCGTGTGCTGGCGGCGTTACGGGCCAAGAAAAATGCCAAGCATCTGAACTTGACCGAGGGCGTCGATCCTGCCGCTCCCGAGCGCTTCCGCGAGCACGGAGGCGCTTTGTGCTTCAAAGGCAAGGGCCCGGAACGGCATCCAGCAGACTTCGCGCACGCAGAATGAGAGCAATAACCACAGAGAACACCCTTCGGCTGCGCTCAGGGCAGGCTCCGGCACACAGTGGATTTGCCTCTCCCTGTTTTCCTCGGTGCTGGTGTGTCTCCTTTTTGGTTACGCTCTTATGAGCCTGCCGGAATTCAAACTGCTTCGCCCGCGCACGCTGCCGGACGCTCTCGCACTTCTGCATGAGCATTCCGCTAACGCCCGCGTGGTCGCCGGAGGCACCGACCTGCTGCCTTCGATGGGCCAGAAGCTCTTTGCCCCCGAATATCTTCTCGACATCCGGCACTTGCGTGAGCTGAAAGGAATCCGCGAGAGCGAGCAGGGAATTGATATCGGCGCGCTCACCACGTTGCGCGACATCGAGCGCTCACATCTACTGGCGCAGCATTACCCGGTTTTGGTTGAAGCCGCAAAAACCGTCGCATCTCCTCTGCTTCGCAACATGGGGACGATCGGGGGTAACATCTGTCTGGATACGCGCTGCCTCTGGTACAACCAGTCGCTGGCGTGGAGAAAATCATGCGGGTTCTGCATCAAGAAAGACGGCGATCTTTGCCACGTCGCGCCCGGAGGAACAAAGTGCTGGGCGGCGTTTTCCGGCGACACACCTCCGGCCCTGCTGTGTCTGAACGCAAAAGTCGAAATTGCCAGCGCACTGGCGACCCGTCGCGCTTCCCTGCGTGACTTCTACACAGGAATCGGCGACAACCACCGCAGGCTGAACGCAAACGAACTGCTGACTCGCATCATTCTGCCGCACACTTCGGCTGGATATCGCGGTGTTTATCGCAAACTCCGAGTTCGGGGATCGATTGACTATCCCTTGGCGGGCGTGGCAGTTGTGGTGAAGAAATCAGCCGGGCACATTCAAGACCTGCAGATCGCAATTACTGCCGTCAATCCTTCGCCGGTCCTGGTTAAAGGTTTTGAAACGCTGCTCAGGAACGGTTGTATTGATGAAACTTTGGCGGAAGCCATCGGCGAACTGGCCGCGCGGACAGCCAAACCACTGACCACGTCCGCGCTGACGCCCGAATACCGGCGGGAGATGATTCGGGTATTCACGAAAAGGGCGGTAATGGCTATAACTTCAAATTGAGCAGTGAGAACAGATTCCGCCAACTAACGAGCAGCGACTGCCTTGATCACCGACTGCCACATTCACATTCAGCCTATCGAGATGTTCAAGCCGCACGCGCTTGAGCTTATGAAGCGGAAGCGACCGAACTTTGAGCAGGTCGCGGAGTTTTGCCGCTCCCCCAAAGCCTTTCTGAAACATCTCGATCGCTCTGGGGTCGATCGTGCGGTGCTCATCAATTATGTTGCGCCGGAGGTAATTGGCTTCACGAATGGCGTCAATCAGTTCATTGCCGATTACGTCAGGGAAGACCCCAGACGCTTGCTCTCCTGTGGCAGCCTGCACCCGCGGCACACGGCCAACATCGAGGCGGACGTTGAGCATTTGCTGCGGCTCAAGCTGCGCATGATCAAGATTCATCCGCCTCATCAGCTTCTATATCCCAATGACTACCTGAATGGGGTGAAAGAGCTGGAAATTATTTATCAGGCGGCCGAAGCGAATGGAATTCCGGTCATGTTCCACACTGGCACCTCAGTTTTTCCCGGCGCCCGCAACAAATACGGAGACCCGATTTACATTGATGACGTCGCCGTAGATTTCCCTAAGCTAAGAATCCTGCTGGCACATGGAGGCCGGCCCTTGTGGATGCAGACTGCATTTTTCCTGGTCCGCCGCCACCCCAACGTTTATCTGGATATCAGCGGAATTCCGCCGAAGAGTTTGCTGAATTATTTTCCGCGACTGGACGAGATCGCGAGTAAGACGCTTTTCGGCACTGACTGGCCGGGACCGGGGATTCCGGAGATCCTGACAAATCTGCAGGACTTCCAGGCGCTTCCTTTATCGGAGGAGATCAAGCGGCAAATTCTAAGCGGCACCGCCAGTAAGATTTGGCAGGAGTGAGATTACTTTCCGCGGAACAGGTGTCCCATCTTTTCTTTTTTTGTCTTGAGATATTCCTGAGCATGCGCATTGGGGATAACTTCGCACGGAACTCGCTCATTGACCGAGATTCCGGCATGCTCGAGTGAGGAAACTTTGCCGGGATTATTCGACAGAAGACGGACCGCCGTCGCTCCAAGCGACTTTAGAATCTCCGCGGGCAAAGCGAATTCGCGGTGGTCTGCCCTGAATCCCAAGCGTTCGTTGGCCTCAACCGTGTCCAGTCCCGAATCCTGCAGTTCGTACGCCTGCAGCTTGGGCATCAGCCCGATGCCTCGGCCTTCCTGTTGCTCGTAAATTAGAATGCCTGCGCCTTCACCGGCAATCATGGAGAGCGCCAGCTCCAGCTGCTGCCGGCAATCGCAGCGCAGCGATCCGAACACGTCTCCAGTCAGGCATTGAGAATGAATCCGCACCAGCGGCGGACGACTGTGGATGTCGCCCATCACCAGGGCAACAGCCTCTTCCGGCTTGCCGTTTTGCGCCGAAGTCGAGCGAAAACCGTAGATTCGGAATTGCCCCCAGCGAGTAGGGAAGTCAGCAGAGGCGATTTGCTGGGCGGAAGAGCTCACGAATTCATTATAGATGGGGTATTAGCCGTCACCAGGTGCCGTAGCGGGCGATCCGTTCCCGGCGAGGAAAAACCTTGATCAAAATAAGTCCAGCCACAAACCCTCCCACATGCGCCCACACTGCAATGCCGGTCGCGCGAGCGGTTCCAGCAATGGCCGCAGCGCCGCTGAGAAATTGCAGCAGGAACCAGTAACAGAGAAAAAACCATGCGGGCACCCACCAGAAGGTAAAAAAGACTACAAGCACGACCAGGGTCTGGACCTTGGCGCGAGGATAAAGCAGCAGGTACGCTCCCATTACACCGGAGATGGCGCCGCTCGCGCCCACCGTGGGCAGACTTGAGCCGAAATTCAGCGCGATGTGAGTAATGGCCGCGGCAAATCCGCAGATGAGGTAAAAAAGCAGGTACCTGAAGTGGCCCAGCTGGTCTTCAATGTTGTCCCCGAAAATCCACAAGAACCACAAATTGCCGATAACGTGAAGCCATCCCGCGTGCAGGAACATGGAAGTCAGCATGGGAAGGAACGCCGCCGAAAGGCTGATTTGCCCTGCCCCTGCGAGCGCATGAGTTACATGGGTGGGTACGACCCCGAATTCGTACATGAGCGCCACGAAGCCGCGAGGATCTTGAAACTGCACGCTCTGCTCAAACAGAAATACGATCACGTTCAGGGCGATAACGAAGTAATTCACAAAGGGCGTGCTGAAACTGGGCTGGTCGTCGCGAATAGGAATCATGGGGAGACTGGGGGAGTTGTAATTGGGTAATTTAGTAATTTAGTAATTTTGTAATTGGCAAGGACCGTGAGCGCGCCTCCCAGCATACTATTGCAACGTGAGTAATGCAGAGCTTCAAATTACCAAATTACAAAAATTTCCCAATTACCAAATTCGCATGAATGGCGTCCTTATTATCGACAAACCGCCGGGCATGACCTCGCACGACGTGGTGGGACGCGTGCGCCGAATTGTTCAGCAACGCGCCGTCGGGCACCTGGGGACGCTCGATCCCCTGGCAACCGGGGTGCTGCCCCTGGTGCTGGGAAACATGACCCGCCTGGCGCAATTCTACCTGACGTCCAGAAAGAACTACGAAGGCGTGATCCGATTCGGATTTGCCACCGACACCTACGACGCGGAAGGCGAACCGGCCGGCCCGGTGCAGGAGCCATCCGGTGCTCTCCCGCTCGATCGAGTCCGCGAGTTGGCAGAGCGGTTCGTAGGAGTGATTGAGCAGATGCCGCCACCATTCTCAGCGAAGAAAATCAACGGTGTTCCCGCTTACAAGCTGGCACGCAAGAAGCAGGATGTACCACTCAAGCCGGTGCAGGTGGAAATCGAAGACTTTGAGATCCTTAAGGTTGAAGATTCACGCGCCCACTTTCGCGCCCGAGTCGCCTCCGGCACCTACATGCGGTCAGTGGCGCATGAACTAGGCCAGTTGGCGGGATGCGGCGCGCATTTGGAAGGATTGCGGCGGACAGCCGTTGCCGAATTTGAATTAAACGACGCGCTCACGCTCGAGGCCTTGGAACGTTCGGTTCAAGCCGGGGAGTTGGAGCCGGTCCTGGTGCATCCGCGAAGACTGCTGCCTGCGCTGCCCGCAGTCACAGCGAATGAGGAGACTGCGGCCAAAATCCGGCACGGCCAGGCGGTGAACCTGCTTGAACTCTCCCGGGCCCGCGAAATAAAAGTTTTCTATGGTCAACGCGACCTGATCGCGATCTCAACCCGCATAGCCGGGACACTATTTCGTCCCAAGATTGTCTTCGTATAGCCGGCGAGCTCCCTCTCCGGTGTCTGCACCATCGTTGAACAGTCAATCTGCGTTTAGAAAATGATAGGATTTACCACTCCATGACACCCAAAGCACGTCGCAGCGCGGGCACTTACCGTAAAATCCCGGAAATCGCTCCAGCCGGGGGTACAGGGTCGCTAGATGCAGCTGTGCCGACGACACTTAGCGGTCTGAAGCGGTTTCTCAAAATCCTTGGTCCGGGATTGATCACAGGGGCTTCTGACGATGACCCTTCGGGAATAGGCACCTATGCGATCGCTGGCGCGTCGTTTGGGTTTGCGACGCTATGGATGGCATTGATTACCTTTCCGATGATGTCGTCTGTTCAGTACATGTGCGCGAAGATAGGCATGGTTTCGGGCCGTGGCCTGACGGGTGTG